>CANBNK010000048.1 GCA_947371015.1 Acetobacteraceae bacterium
CCAGGTCATCGCCCTTGGCCGACAACTCCCGCAGACGATCCGACATGTCGAAGAAGCCCAGTTGCCCCGCCATCGCCGCTGCTCCGCTCAACAGATCAGGATTGAATCAGCCTGCCGTCCCATGGGCCAGAGGTTTTTGGAGGTGTCCACCTGGCGGCCGGGCTGGTGGCGCTGCCTCCCTCGGCCACGCCGCCGCCCTTCTACCTGGCCGCCCTGCGCCTGGTCATGGTGACTTCCCGCGCCGGGGAAGCATGCGCCAAGGCCGCCCGCCGGAATGGCCTACGGGGCGGCCGGCCGCGCAAGAATGAAACCGCGGCCCTGGCGCGAGACCGAAGGGCGCAACCGGACTACGCGCCATCTTCAAGGGCGGCGCAGGTTGCCCTTGCCGACTTCGCCGCCGAGTTGCTCCGCGCCGATGCGAGGCGCCGGCCATGACGTTCCCCACGCCGGAAGAACTGGCGCAGAAGTACAGCCTCAAGAAGACCTTGGGTTACTACACTGGCGTTTGCCCGGTCTGTGGCTACCCGAACGGCTTCAAGGCCGAGTGGAAGAACGGCAAGTCCATCGTCCATTGCTTTTCCTGCGGCGACCGGCAGGCGCTTGTCGCCGCCATCCTCGGGAACGCCAGCCCAGCGCCGACCCGAAGCACTGGACCCACCGACAACACCGACCGCACCGCCGCCGCGCTGCGCCTGTGGGATGCTGCCCACCCTGCGGACGGGTCTTGGGTTGATGCCTACCTGGCCGGCCGCCACACGCCGCGCCCGCCAGGCGCCCCGCTGCGCTTCCTGCCCTTCGCCAAGCACCCCTGCGGCCAGCGCTTCCCGGCCATGGTCGCGCTGCTCCAGGACCTCGCCGGCCGGCCGGTAGCGATCCACCGCACCTTCCTGGCTCATGGCGGCGCCGGCAAGGCGAAGGTGGACCCGGTGCGGATGACCCTCGGGCCGGTACGCGGTGCCGCGGTGCGGCTCTACCCCGCAGCCTCGCGCCTGGTGGTGGGGGAAGGCATTGAAACCAGCCTCGCCGCCGGGCTGCTGATGCGCACGCCGGCATGGGCGGCAATCTCGGCCGGCAACCTGGCTGAAACCATGCTGCTGCCGCCCGAGGTTCAGGAAGTCATCATCGCGGTGGACAACGACGCGCCCGGCCAGGCTGCGGCGCGCAAAGCCGCCGCGCGATTCCGCGCCGAGGGCCGCCAGGTGCAACTGGCCATCCCGAAGAAGCCGGGAACCGACTTCAACGACCTGTTGCGCGAGCGGGGGCAGGCATGACCGAAGACCCCGGCTTCACCGTGTCCGACGCCGAAGACGGCGATGATGCGGCGCCCAGCAAGAAGAAGGGCAAGCGCCGGAGCGGGCGCGATGTTGTCGCCCTAATTACGAGCGACCTCATGTTGTGCCGTACGCCGGATGACCGCGCCCTTGTCGGTGTTCCACATGAGGCCGGGCATTGCGAGTGGTACATCTGCCCCAGCGGTGGGCTTCGTGGCGCCATACAAAACCGCTACTTCAACCACACCCGCGCTAGTCAGTCCTTCACGGTGCAAGCTGAACAGTTATCCTTGTTCGCCGCGCGCTGCCGGGCCGAAGGCGAAACCCGCCGCGCGTTCCATCGCGTAGCGGTGGATCGCGGCGATCTAGTGATTGACCTCGGCGGAAGTAATCCCAAGGGCGAGCGGCGCGCGGTGCGCGTTACCCCCAATGGCTGGAAAATAGTCGCGGCAACCGATGTGGAAGTGGCGTTTCTGCGCGCTGCTGGTCAACTGCCGTTACCCGAACCGGAGCCGGATGGGGCCAGCTGGAAAGACCTCAAAGCCTTAGTAAATGTCACCACAGATGACGAGGTGGCCCTTATCTTGGCCTGGCTGGTCTGCGGGTTCCGAGCCTTCCTCGAACGCGGCAGCTTTCCCATTCTTCTCCTGAGCGGGGAGCAGGGCAGCGGCAAATCAGGCGCGGCTCGCGTGCTGCAAGCGCTGCTGGACCCGTCAACCATCACCGGCCGAGGGACTCCCCGAGAGGAGCGCGAATTCTACATTACCTTGATGGCTCGCCATCTCTTCGCGGGCGATAACCTGAGCGACATTCCCGGATGGCTTTCAGACGCCATGTGCCGGGCTTCCGAGGGTGGCAGTTTCTCAACTAGGGCGCTGAACACTGATAGTGACGAAATTATCTACACCGTCGCTCGCCCAATTCTGTTGGCTAGTATTCTCAGCACGCTCGTAACCCGCCTTGATCTAATGGACCGTACCCTTGTGGTGCAGCTTTGCCCCCCGAAGGTGCGGCTCACAGAGGCCGAGCTTACGGAAAAATTCACCCGCCTATGGCCTGGCCTGTTTGCGCTAATTCTGGATGGGCTTTCCTCCTCGCTTCGCAACGTGGCGACGACCAAGCTGGAAAACCCGCCGCGCATGATCGACGCGGCGACATGGGCCGAAGCCGCCAGCGAAGGTCTCGGCATCCCACCCGGCACCATCGCCCGCGCCTGGTCGCAGAACCGCGACGCCAGCGACCGCGCCGCCCTGGAAGTGGATGACGTGGCGCAAGCCGTTCTCGTGCTGCTGGAAGCCGAGGGCGGGACCTGGAAAGGCAGCCCTGCCGACATGTACCGCCGGCTGTGCGAGCTGACCGCGGAGCGCGTCATACGCAGCCCACAATGGCCCAAGAACGCCGCCGGCCTGGGCAACAAGTTGACCCGCCTCGCGCCAGGCCTGCGGCGCGTCCATCGCGTCGAGGCCACCAACGGCAAGGGCGGTGCCGATGGCTCGCGCTGGTGGTCCGTGCGGCGGCTGTAGTGCCTCGGCCGGGGCGCTGTCGCCGCGCCCCGCGCCTTCATCCCGGCGACGAATGCTTGAAGGATTGAACCCCGTGGAACTTCCCGAAATTGCCACCCTGCGGCCCCTGGCCGATGACGAAGCCAGCATCCGCGATGCCATCGCCCGCGCGACCGAAGCCGGCGACCTGGCGCAGCGGAACGCCGAGCAGCTGGAGCGCGACCGCGCCGCCGGCATGCTCACCGACGCGACCGGCGCCGAGTTGCTGGACATGGAACGCGGCGCCGCAGAGTTGCGCCTCTACGTCGAGCGTGTCGCGCTGCTGTTGCCGGCGCTGAACGAGGCGCTGGCCGGTGCGCTGCGCCGCGACCGCATCGCGCGTATCAACATCCTGCGCCGCCAGCACAAGGCCGAGGTGGACGCCTGGTTGCAGCCCTTCAAGAACGGCGAGGCGCAAGCCGCCGTCGCGCTGCTGGTCAGACTGGACAATGAGGCCCGCGACCTTGAGCGCAAGTTGGTGGACGCGCGCCGCGGCTTGGACAGGCTGGCGCCGCAGCCGGGTGAGTTGGAGTTGGAAGCCCTCTGGCCGCGCTGGGCGCTGGGCGACGATATCCTGACGGTTGGCAACTTCCCGCTGAAACTGCCGAACTTCGAGACGCTGCATCGCATCGCCCAGCTGAACCGCGTCGATCGTCAGGGAAACGAGCGGCAGGCAGCGGACGCGGCGGCGCTGGCGGCAGCAAGGAAGGCGCAGCCGGAAGGCGCAGCCGGAAGGCGTTGATGTCTCCTACCGCGAATATGTCGGCCCGCTGCCCCGGCGCCAGGTTGGCGCCCTGCGCGTGGTGACCGAGACCACCGACGCGGCGCCCGCTGACGCTGCTGCCTGATCCCACCCACCCCACGCTGCGCCGTCATCCGGCGGCGCAGCTTTCCAAGGAACCAATGCGATGCAACTTCCGCTTATCTCCGCGCTGCGGCCCTCGGCCGATGACGAGGCCAGCATCCGCGCCGCCATCCAGCGGGCGACCGAAGCGCGTGACCTGGCGCAACAGCAGCGCGAGCAGCTGGAGCGCGACCGCGCCGCCGGCATGCTCACCGATGCGACAGCGGACGAACTGCTGACCCTGGAGCGCAACGGCGAGGAAATGCGCCTGTACGCGGAGCGCGTTTCGCTGCTGCTGCCGGCCCTGGATGAAGCGCTGGCCGCGGCGCAGCAGCGGGATCGCATCGCCGCCGTGGAGGCTCTCGGGAACGACTATGCCGCCGCGGTGGCGGGTCTTCGCAAGCGCATGACCGGGTTGCCGGCCGCGCTGAAAGTGCTGCGGGAGGCTGAGGCGGATGCCGCCGAACTCGAGCGGGCCAACACCGCTTGGAACCGTGCCCGGCAGGGGCTTTCCGAGGCAGAGCGCGAGCGCTTGGGGGCAGCCCCCGTCGATCGCTACTCGGTGCTGGGCGAGGCCCTGGCGGGCATGAACATGGAAGCCCCTGAGTTTCCCAAGCTTGCCGAATATGCGCGGTTCTGGCGCGCCACAAAGCAGACGGAAGCGATGCAGCAGCTTGAAGCCGAGCGGATCGCACGCGAGCGCTCAGACCGCGAGCGGCGCGAAGCGCAGGAAGCGGCGCGCGGTGCCCATCCGCACTGGCAGCAGCAGCGCCGCAGCGCGCCCGGCAGGCCGTTCGATGCCGCCACCTTCGCCGAGCAGATGACCGAGCAGGTTTGAACCGTTCGGCCGAGGTTCGGCTTTCGCGCCGGGCCTCGCCACACCGCAAAGCGGCTGCGCAGGAGTGCAGCCGGCGAAGCACCGAAAGCAGAAAGGTCCGAACATGAGCAGCGATGAATTCAAAGCCATCTTCTCGTTGGTGGATGGCATCAGCGCCCCCATCATGGCGATCACCGCCAAGGTCTCGGCCGCCAACGCGGCCATAGAAGGTAGCGCCGCGCGCATGTCGGCCGCCTTCGCGCCGCTGCGGGAAATACAGGGCGCCTTTGGCAACTTGCACACGCAAATTAGCCGGCTGGGCGCGAATGTCGGCCTGGATCGCATCTCCGCTTCGGCCGCAACGCTAACTGGCCGCATAGGTGGCCTCACGCGCCAGATTACTGGCATGCTGGGGCCTGTTGCTGCCCTCGGCGGCCTGGGCAGCCTTGGCGGCATGGTGGGTGCTATGAACCACGCTGTGGAAGGGGCCACGGCGCGACACCAGATGCTTGAATCGCTCGGTGCGCGAACCCCTGAGCAACGCCGCAACATCGGCAACCTTGGCTACAGCGCACGAATGGCCGGCGCTGACCCCAGCACCATTGGCGCCGACCTGGGGAAGCTTCAGAACAACATGGCCGAAGCGGCAACCGGCCGGAATGCGCAGCTTGCGAGCCTTTTCAACCGGCTGCGGATTCCGCTGCGGGATGCCAACGGCCAGATGCGGACGGCGGCCGACTTGTTGCCGCAACTCGGCGCCGCCTTCGAGAGAAACACCAACGGCACCGTTCGCAGCACCATGGCGACGGCGCTCTTCGGGCGATCTGGTAGAGACCTCATCGTAACGCTTGCTGAGTTGCGAGAGAACACGGCGCGTAAGGCCCAGTTCGGCTTTGCCATGTCGCCCGAGGACGAGGCGCGTCTTCTGGCCCAGGGCAAAGCGCAAAAGGATCTGTCGTCGGCGGTCTCAGGTACGGCCGACGCCATCGGTGCCCAGCTGGCGCCCATCATCACGCCCATGGTGGAGAACATGGCGAAGTGGATCGCCGCCAACCGCGCGTTGGTGGTTGGCGAGGTGCGTGATTTCGTGAAGGGCCTTGCCGACAACCTGAATGCCATCGACTGGGCTGGCGCCTGGCAGGGCGTGAAGGACTTCGGACGCGGCGTGAATGACGTGGTGCAGCGCTTCGGCGGGTGGCAGGTGGCCGTGGGTGCTGCGGCGCTGGTCATGGCCGGGCCGTTTCTCTCGGCCGTGGCTGGTGTCGGAACCGCCCTGGCCGGCCTTGCTGTCGCTGTCGTCTCAACGCCCATCGGCCTGTTCGCCGCGGGCCTCGCCGCCGCCGGCTACGCCATCTATGCGAACTGGGAAACCATCTCGGGCGCCTTCAGCGCCGCCACGGAAGCCGTCTCGGCCTTCTTCGCCCGGTTCATGGAACGCGCCGGGCCAACCATCGAGCTGATCGGCACCATTGCCAGCGCGCTCGGCGCCGGGCTGCTGGCACCCGTCCGTGCCGCCTGGGACGGTATCGCCAGCCTGATCGAAGGCGCTGCCGGCCGTATCATGCGCGTGTTGCAGCCGGTGCTGAACATCATCGGCAGCATCACCGGCAATGGCCGCACCACGGCCGCCGCTGAATCCACCCGCCCGGCCGGCACGCGCCGCCGCGGCACCATCAACGGCGCCCAGGCCATCGAAGACCTGCCAGATCCGGCCAACGACGCCGGCTCGCGCGCTGAAACCCTGCGCCAGGCCGGCACGCAAGGCGTTGTGCGGGTGCAGGTGGACTTCGCCAACATGCCGCCCGGCGCCACGGCCAGCGCCGATGCAACCGGCGCCGCCGTCGCCCCGCCGCAGCTGGCCGTCGGCTATGCCATGGGCGGGGCGCGCTGATGCTGCCGCCCCGCACGCCGAACGGCCGCGAGCCAGAGGAAGACCTGGCCGCCGCCGATGGGCCGACATCAATCCGAACGCTGGTAGAGCAGCAGGTGGCCAGCCTTCGGGCGGCTGACTTCCCGGTGTTCGTCTTGCGGCCGTGGGAACAACTGCCGCGACGGCCGCGCGGCGCTGTGCTGCTGCTGGTGAGCGATGACGAACCGCAGTGGCACTTGGCGAGAGGGCCAAAGGCGTTCGACATTGCCCAGCTTCGGGCCTGGTTCGGCCACCTCACGCCGGGCCTGGTGGGCGTGTTCGCTGACGGCTTCGCGCCTGACGCGTACTGCGCGTTGATCGGCGCATCCCCCACCACCCGCGGCGGCGCAGTCCTCATCACCACAACGGCGGAACACTTCGCCGCCTGGGTGAACGCGGCCACTGAGGCAGCGCCGAAAGGCAAAGTGCTGGGCTGGCGCGGTGTGCCTTCGGATGCTCCGCGGGAGCCTGCTCTTGCGGTAAGCCCCCGGGAACCGTACCGGCCGTAAGCCGAGGCGCTGGCGTCGCGCAGTCCTACTTCGCCAGGCGCGACGCCAGGCTAGAGTTGCGGCGCTGGCGCCGCGTCTGGCAGCGGAAGCGTCATCGTTCAGGACGCTGCGCTTGCCGTTGCCTTGATACGCGCCGCCTGAAGCGAGCGCCGGGCGCCTTCCCGCCCCCTACCTGTTTGATCGCACGTCGCCCGCAGAGAGTTGGGCGAAGCGCCCGACTGTGGAATTGACCCACCACTAGGCAACGGCCCGGCTGCCCCTGCTGCTGCTGCCCCGGCTCACCCTGGTCATGCGGTTGGTGGGTGCCGAGCTGGTGGCGCAGCCCCCGGCGTGCCCCCGCTGGGCTGGCCGGGCTGGCTGTGCTGCCGCTGCCGCCCTTCGCCCCGGCCCTGCGGGTGGTGCTGCCGATCTGCCGGCGCCGCGCCAGGTGGACCCAGCCGGCCCGGCCGGGCTGGCGGCGCTGCCGCTGCCGCCCCTCGCCCCGGCCGTGCGGTTGGTGGTGCTGATCGGCCGGCGCCGGGCCAGGTGGTCCCCGCCGTCCTGGCCGGGCTGGCCGTGCTGCCGCTGCCGCCCTTCGCCCCGGCCGTGCGGTTGGTGGGTGCCGAGCTGGTGGCGCAGCCCCCGGCGTGCCCCCGCTGGGCTGGCTGGGCTGGCTGGGCTGGCGGCGCTGCCGCTGCGCCCCTCGCCTCGGCCTTGCGGTTGGTGCTGCCGATCTGCCGGCGCCGCGCCAGGTGGACCCGCCCTGCCTGCTTCGGGTGGTGCTGGCGACCCCGGCCGCGCTGGCGCCGCCCGGGCGCTGCTGGCCTCGGCCCGGCCGGCCGGTGCTGGTGATGCCGCCCTGCCGGCGCTGCGCCAGGTGGTGCCGCCGTGCCTGCTGCGGGGTGGTGCTGGCCATCCTCGCCGCACTGTCGCCGCCCGGGGCGCTGCTGGCCTCGGCCCGGCCGGCCGGTGCTGGTGGTGCCGCCCTGCCGGCGCTGCGCCAGGTGGTGCCGCCGGGCCTGCTGCGGGGGGGGGCTGGCGATCCTCGCCGCACTGTCGCCGCTCGGGGCGCTGCTGGCCTCGGCCCGGCCGGCCGGTGCTGGTGGTGCCGAGCCGCCAGCGCTGCGCCAGGTGGTCCCGCCGCCGCGGCGGCTGCGGGTGATGGGCGATCCCGCCGGGTTGGTGCGCGCCTCGCCGGCTGGCCTCGCCCTGGCCCGATTGGTGGTGCTGCCGCCAAGTTGCCGGCGCTGCGCAGGTGGTCCCGCCGCCCCGGCCGGCGCCGGTGGTGCCGAGCTGGCGGCGCAGCGCCAAGTGGCCCCCGCCGGGCGGCTGCGGGTGGTGGAGGCGACCCCGGCCGGCGCTGGTGGTGGCGGCGCTGCCGCCGCCGCCCGTCGCCCTGGCCCGTCTGGTGGTGCTGCCGCCGAGCCGCAGAGCTGCGCCAGGTGGTCCCGCCGCCCTGGCGGCTGCGGATGGTGGAGGCGACCCCGGCCAGCGCTGGTGGTGGTGGCGCTGCCGCCGCCGCCCGTCGCCCTGGCCCGGCTGGTGGTGCTGCCGCCGAGCCGCCAGCGCTGCGCCAGGTGATCCCGCCGCCCTGCCTGCTGCGGGTGGTGCTGGCGACCCCGGCCAGCGCTGGTGGTGGCGGCGCTGCCGCTGGCGCCCCTCGCCCTGGCCCGGCTGGTGGTGCTGCCGGCGAGCCGCCAGCGCTGCGCCAGGTGGTCCCGCCGCCACGGCGGCTGCGGGTGGTGGGCGATCCCGCCGGGTTGGTGCGCCTCGCCGGCTGGCCTCGCCCTGGCCCGGCCGGCGCTGGTGGTGCCGAGCTTCCGGCGCAGCAGCAGGTGGTCACCGCCCTGCCTGCTGCGGGTGGTGCTGGCGATGCCGGCCGCGCTGTCGCTGCCCGGGGTGCTGCTGGCCTCGGCCCGGCCTGGCCGGTGCCGGTGGTGCCGAGCTGCCGGCGCTGCCCAATCGGCTGGCCTCGCCCTGGCCGGTGCTGGTGGCGCTGCGACAGGTGGTCCCGCTGCCCTTCTTCCAGGCCAACGCCTCGCGCAGCCCTTCCAGCAGGCCCTCGCCGAAGTCGGGTTCCAGTTCGGCTTTACCCATCGGTCACTCCTTGATGAGGGCCGGCGCGGCCTTGCGCTGGTCAGCCGTCAGGTCTTGCGGATTTGCGGGCGCTGGGCCAGGTGGCCAGGGTTTGCGCCCCCGGTGTGCCCCCGGCGGGGCTTGTGCCCCCTAAGATTCGATTTTTCGGGGCTAAGTGCTTGAAAAGTGGTGCCGACTCGGGGAATTGAACCCCGGACCTACTGATTACGAATCAGTTGCTCTACCCCTGAGCTAAGTCGGCATGCGCCAGGGCGCTGGGTGGCGCGCTTGATACTCGTCTCGGTGCCCCGCGGCAACGGGCGAATCTTGCCTGGCGCACCGCGGCGCGCCAGCCTGCCCGGCCAAACCGCCGAGGACCTCGCCGCATGCGCCTTTCCTGGGCCAGCCTGCCCACCGCCAGCCCGGGCCACTGGGTGGAGCTGGAAGGCTGGCTGGCGCCCTTGGCGGAGCCGCCCTCGCCTGGCTACGGGCTGCTGGTGCCGCAGCCGGAATGCTGCCTCGGCTGCCCGCCCAACCCGGCGCATACCGTGGAAATCCTGGCCACACGGGCGCTGCCGGCGGGCGCCGGCGGTGCCATCCGCGTCGCCGGGCGCTGGGCCCCCTTGCCGGCGGATGACGTGGCCGGCTGGCGCTGGCAACTGGCCGAGGCGGAGCCGCTCGGCCGGGTCAGCGCGCCGGGCCCCTGGATGAACCAACGGCGATTCGGCCGCCGGGCGGCGCTGGCCGGGCTGCCGCTGGCCTGCGTCGCCGCCACCGCCGGCTGCGCCACACCGCCACCGGCGGCCGAGATGGTGGAGCGCGGGCGCGCCCTGGTGGCTGCTGCCACGCCGATGGACCTGCACAGCCATGCCGGCCGGGTCATCATCAGCCGCGGCGGGGCGCGCCCCTTCACCCCCATCACGGCGCCGATGCAGGAAGGCGGCATGCGGCTGATCGCACTGGCGATGGTGGCGGATACGCCGGTGACGCAGGTGGTCAACGGCACCCGCATCCAGGCGGTGCGGGACCCCGAGCCGGGCGAGCTGTTGCGCCATGCCGAAGCCGCCTTCGCCCGCCTGGCGGAGGTGGTGCAAACCCAGGGGCTGGCCGTGGTGACCGACCAGGCCAGCCTGCGCGTCGCCATGGCGCCAGGCGCGCACCCCGCGGTGCTCGTGGCGGCCGAGGGCGCCGACTTCCTGGAGGGCCGGCCGGAGCGCGTGGCCGAGGCCTTCGCCCGCCATCGGCTCCGCCACCTGCAACTGGTGCACTATCGGGTGAACGAGCTGGGCGACATCCAGACCGACCGACCCGAGCATAACGGGCTGAGCGCCGCCGGTGCCGCCGTGGTGCGGGAATGCAATGCGCTGGGCGTGGTGGTGGACCTGGCGCATGCCACGCTGGCCACGGTGCGCGGCGCCGCCGAGGCCAGCCGACACCCGATCGTGCTGTCGCATACCTCGCTGAACGACACGCCGCCGGGGCGGACGCGGACCATCACCAGCGACCATGCGCGGGCCATTGCCGAGACCGGCGGGGTAATCGGGGTGTGGCCGCCGAGCACGATCTTCCCCAGCCTGCGAAGCTATGCCGAGGGCATGGCGCGGCTGGCCACGGTGGTTGGGGTGGCGCATGTCGGCATTGGCAGCGACATGCTGGGGCTGCTGGGGGTGGCGGCCTACAGCAACTATCGGCAGACGCCGGAACTGGCGGCGGAGCTGCTGGCGGTGGGCTTCGGCGAGGCCGAGGTGGCGATGCTGCTGGGCGGCAACTTCGCCCGGGTGCTGGCCCAGGTGCTGCCGGGCTAGGCTCATGCCGGCGGGTGCTGCGTGGTTCGGACACATCGCCGGGGGTCGCTCGGGCTTTTGGCGCGCGGGCGGTACGCCGGGCATACCAAGGCGCGGCATGGTTCGGACAAATAGCCCGGGTGGCTCGGGGCACGGCGCGCCAGCGGGTCGCCGGCCTGCCGGCGCGCGGCGTGATTCGGACAAATCGCCGAGGGTGCCCGGGGCGCGGCGTGCGGATGATGCGGCGGGGCATGCCAAAGCGCCGCGTGATTCGGACAAATCCCCGAGGCTGCTCCAGGCTCGGCGTCCGGCGGGGGTGCGGCGGGGCATGCCGGAGGGCGGCGTGTTTCGGACAAATCCCCGGTCGGCTGGCGCGCTGCGATGCGCGGCGCCCGCCAGCCTGGGACCGAGAGCCACCGCTGGCGGCACCCGGCGCAGGGTCGCCTCTGCCGGGAAGGGTAGGATTTCGGCGAGGGGTACGGCATCGGTCCTTCCTGCCCAGGATCGTCCTTTATATAGGAAAATTTACCGATTTTCTAGTAAATCCGTTAGCCTGGCACCGCCGCCCGGCGCTGGACGGCTCAGCGGCTGGGGGTTTGCGGTGCGGTGGGCAGGGTGGTGCCGGCGGCCGGGGCCTGGGCATCGCGCGGGGCGGGCAAGCCCCGGGTGGCGGCACCGCTGCGGCCGGAGGGCGCGCCACGCGAGCTGGTGGCCAGGTCGGCAGCGCTGCCAGCGCCAGGCGTGCCCGGCAGCGGCGCGGCCAGCGATGGCGTCGCCGGCTGGCCCTGCACCTGGGCCAGCAGCTGGGCCTGGGTGAGACCCTGGGCCTGCAGCGGCTGCGCCAGCAGGGGCAGCATCAGGGCGGCCAGCAAGGGCAGGCCCAGCGGGGGACGGCAAATGGGCATGGCGATACCTCCTGGCGAGGGCGGCATGATGCCAGCGATCGCTGGGGGGAAACATCACGCCTGCCCTATCGCCGCGATAGGTGAGGCAACGGCCGAGGGCGCTGGCGCCACACGCGGCCTCCGGTTGCCCTGCCCTGGCCGGCGCGTGTGGCCCAGCATCGAAGGTTCCGGACCGAGGGCTCGATTTTGGCAGCCCGATTGTAGCAACCCTGCCAACCCCGCACAGGCAACCCCGCACCGGTAGCCCAGCACAGCCGGCCCAGCGCTGGCGGTAGGCGCCGGCGGGCAACGCCGGCGGTTGACCTGATGGCGCGGCGCCGGGAGCATACCCGCAGGCCGCCGGGACCAAGGCGGTACGCATCGAGGATACGCGCCATGTCCGCTACCGCTGCCACTGCCACTGCCACGGGCGCCGCGCCCGGCCTGCTCTCGCCCGCCCTGCTTTCGGTGGAGGAGGCCGCGCGGATGCGGGCGTTCGAGCGTGCCCGCCATGACGCGCTGGCGCCGACCTATGCCGGCTTCTTCGCCCATGTCACGGCGCAGGCCATTCCGCCGTTGCTGGCCGCGCTGCGTTGCGGGCCAGGGGTGCGGCTGCTGGATGTGGCGGCCGGGCCAGGCGCGCTGGCCGCCGCCGCCGCCGCCCTGGGCGCGCTGGCCGAAGGCGTGGACCTCTCGCCGGGGATGGTGGCGCTGGCCGCGGCCAGCCACCCCGGGCTGCGCTTCCGCGAAGCGGCGGTGGAGCAGTTGCCCTACCCCGCCGGCAGCTTCGACGCGGTAGCGATCAACTTCGGCATCGGCCACTTCCCTCGCCCGGCGGAGGCGCTGGCCGAATGCCGCCGGGTGCTGGCGCCGGGCGGGCGGCTGGCGATGAGCTGGTGGGACGTGCCGGCGCGGCAGCGCTTGCAGGGGCTGTTCCGCGAAGCCTCGGCCGAGGTGGGGGTGCCGGCGCCGGCGGCGGTGCCGGCTGGGCATTCCAACCTGCGCTTCTGCGCCAGCGCGGAGTTGCTGGGGGTGCTGGCGGAAGCCGGGTTCACGGCTGGCACCGTCGCCGAGCATGCCGGCGAGCACGTGCTGCCGGATGTCGAGGCGCTGTGGCAGGGCGGCCTGGGCAGCCTGGCGGTGACGGCCGCGGCGATCAGCGAGTTGCCGGCCGAGCGCCAAGCGGCGGTGCGGGCGGCGCTGGACCGGCACGCGGCGCCCTATCTCGGCCCGCGAGGGCTGGTGCTGCCGGTGGCGTTCAAGGTGGCGTCGGGGGTGGTGAGGTAGTGCCGCGTCGCCACGCCTGGCTGGCGAGCCGGCCGGCGGCGTGGCACATGCGCGACAGCATGACGGGGGCTGGCAGCGTGGCGAAGCTGGGGTGGTGGTGGATGGCGTCGCTGGCGCTGGCCGGCCCGGCTGTTGCGCCAGCGGTGCAGGCCCAACCGGCGCTCGCGCCGCAGGCCCAACCGGCGCCCGCGCCGCAGGCTCAACCGGCGCAAACCCAGCCGGCGCCAGCCGGGCAGGCCCTGCCCGCGCCACGGCCGGCGCCGGGCCAGGCGCCCTTGCTGCCGCTGGTGCGCGGACCCACGCGTGGCCTGCCTGGCGCAGTGGCGCGGCCGGCGGCACCGGCGACCGAGGCCTTGGCGGCGCCCGGGCGGCCCGGCTGGGTGGTGGACCCGGCGAATGGCTGCTGGCTGTGGAACCCCGACCCGCAGCCGGAGGAAACCGGCAGCTGGTCCGGCCCCTGCCCCGGCGGCCCGGCCAACGGCGAGGGCACCAAGCGCTGGCGCTACAAGGAAGCCGGGCAGGACCGCGAGGCGGTGTTCACCGGCGGCCACGCCAATGGCCGGGCGCATGGCCAGGGCGCGATGACCTGGCCCAGCGGCAATCGCTACCAGGGCGGCTGGCGCGAGGGCCGGCAGCATGGCCAGGGCGTCTATACCTGGGCCAATGGCGACCGGTTCGAGGGCACCTATGCCGATGGCCGCTGGTCCGGCGGCGGCGTCTATGCCCGGCAGGATGGCGTGCGGTTCGAGGGCGCGTTCCGCGACGGCAAGGCCGAGGGCCAGGGCATGCGCCTGTGGCTGGACGGCAGCCGCTATGATGGCGCCCTGCGCGACTGGGCGCCGCATGGCCAGGGCAGCATCACCTGGGCCGATGGCAGCCGCTACGAGGGTGCCTGGGAAGACGGCGTGATCCAGGGCCAGGGCGTGCGGACCTGGCCGAATGGCGACCGCTACGCCGGCGCCTGGCGGCGGGACCGGCCGGATGGCGAGGGCAGCTACGAAACCGTGCTGCGCGGCACCTTCGCGGGCACCTGGCGGGATGGCTGCTTCCGCGGCCAGGGCCGGGTCGCCGCGGTCGGCCGGCCCGTGGTGGAGTGCCGCTGAACCCGGTCAGCCGATGGCTGGCGCGGTGCTGAGGCTGGACCAGGAGATCTCGCCGGCGGCGCCGCAATGGTCGCAGACCGGCGCCCAGGCGGCGTGCGAGGTGCCGCAATGGCCGCAGCGCCAGCTGGGTTCCGGCGCGGCGCGGGCGGCTTCGCGCAGCCAGCGGCCCTGGGCGGCACGGCCGGCGATGGTCTCGCCCTGCTCGGCTTCCTCCAACTCGGCCAGCAGCAGCCAGGCGCGTCTATCCGGCGCGCCGGCCTGGACCAGGGCTTCCAGTTCCGTTCGGGCGCGGCCGGTCAGCCCGGCATGCAGCGCCACGCGGGCCAGCAGCAGGCGGCTTTCCGGGTGGGTCGGGTTCTTGCGGACCAGTTCCTCGGCCAGCTTGACCTGGTGCAGCGGGTCGGGCTCCTCGGCCAGCCAGGGGGCGCCGAGGTCCGGGTGCGGGCCGGCCTGCCAGCCTTGCTCCAGTACGGCGCGGGCGCGGCGCGGGCTGCCATTGGCGCGCAGGCGCAGCGCATAGGCCAGCGTCGCCGGGGCGAAGCCGGGGTCGCTCTCGAATGCCTGGCGCTCCAGGTCGATGGCCTTGGTCGGGTCGGGTTCCTGCGTCGCGGCGGCCAGGGCCAGGCCGGCGCGGGGCGCCTCGGGGGCCGCCAGGGCCAGGGCTTCGCGCCAGTTGGCGGTGCGGACGGCCAACTGGGCGCGTTCCTCGCGCAGCCAGGAGGCTCCGGGCTGGGCGGCCTCCGCCTCGCGCGCCAGGGCCAGCGCGGCGTCCCAGTCTTCCCGCTGCATGGCCTGGCGCAGCAGGCCGCGCAGGCCGAGGAAGCGGGCTTCCGGCAGCTTGGCCAGGGCCTGGAACTCGGCGGTGGCGTTGTCCTCGCGGCCGGCCAGGCGCTCGGCCTCGGCGCTGAGCAGCAGCAGGTTGGGGGTGTCGCCCAGCAGGCCGCGGGCGCGGCGCATCTCCAGCCGGGCGGCGTCGGCGTGGCCGGCGGCCAGAGAGACCAGGGCACGGGTCAGGGTGGCCTCGCCCTGGGCGCGGCGCTTGGCCTCCTGCGCGGCGCGGCGGCGGGCCGGCCAGCGGCGCAGCGCGGCCCAGGCGGCGAGCAGGAAATGCCCGGCCAGGAAGACCAGCACCAGCAGCAGCGCCGCGATGGGGAAGCTGATGCCGATCCAGGTGTCGCCGACCTTGACCTCCACCGTGCCGCCGAGATGGGCCAGGCCAAGGGCGGCGCCGACCACCAGGGCCAGGACGAGCAGGACGGCAATGGCGTTGCGCATCGGCGCGTCAGCCCGCGGCCAGGCGGCGCAGCGCGGCGCGGGCGGCCAGCAGGGCGCGGGCGTCGCCGGTCCAGCCCTGCATCGCGGCGCGGGCGGCCGGCGGCAGCTTATCCAGCTGCGCCACCGCGGCGTCGAGGTCGCCGGCTTCCAGGGCGCGGCGGGCGCGTTCGATCTCGGCTTCGGCGACGTCGCCCCAGACCACGGTCTCGCCGCGGCGCACGGTGACCAAGCCGGAGAGCCGCGACAGTGCCGAGTCGACCACGCCGGGGCGGCTACCATCGGCGCGCTGGGCCGGCTCGGCGGCGGCGCGGGCCTGGGCGGCGGCTTCCTCGAAGCCCAGGCGCAGCGCCGATTCGGTGGGCGGCGGGGTGACGGCGAAGCGGGTCAGCGCCGGGTCGGGGTCCGGCAGGCGGGCCAGGGCGGCACCCAGCGGCTGGCCGCCGGCCAGCGCGGCGCGCAGCTGGTCCAGGCTGGCGAGGCGGGCCATGCGGCCTTCCATGGCGGCGACCTCGCGCTGGGCGCGTTCCAGCGCTTCCAGCCGCGGCGCCAATTCCTGCTGGGCCGCCTGCAACTGGGCGGCGGCGGCGTTGGCGGCGGCCTGCACCTGGGAACCGAGCTGGGCGACGTGGTCGGCTTCCAGCTTGGCCAGGTCCTGCAGGCGGGCGGATTGGGCGTCCATGCGGGCGGAAAGCGTGTCCAGTCGGGCGGCATCGGCGTTGGCGGGGCGTTGTTCCAGCGCGGCCAGGCGCTGTTCCAGCGGGGCCAGGCGGGGGGTGATGTCGGCCGGGGCCGGGCGGGTTTCCAGGGCGCGCAGCCGGGCGTCCAGTGGCGCAAGCTGGCCGGCGCTGCGGTCCGCGGCGGCGCCGATGCGCGGCTCCAGCGCCGCCAGCCGCTGTTCCAGCGCGGCCAGCCGCTGCGGGTCCACCGCCGCCGCGCCGCCGCTCATGGGTGCAGTGGGGCGTGGGGTGACGAACAGCCAGTAGCCGACCATCAGCAGTACCAGCAGGCCGATGCCGATCAGCACCGGCTCCACCGGCAGGTGGAAGCGCCGGGCGGCAGCGGGGGATGGGGTTGCGTCACTCATGGGTCACCGAGGGGCCGAGCAGTTCCAACAGGCTATCCTGGTCCGGCCGGGCCGCGACCTGCACCTGGCGCCAGGTCAGCGGCGCCAGGTCCCGGGCGACCCGGGGACTGATGACCAACGCCCGGATGCCGCGTGCCGTTGCCGCCAGGCCGGCGCCCTGGATCAGCGCCACCGCAGACTGCGCCGACTTGGGTGAGAAGAACAGCGCCGCGGCGATGACGCCTTGGTGCAGTGCCGAGACGGCCTCGGGCGGCAGGGCGGCGGCCGGGGCGGCGCCATAGACGATGCGGCGCAGCACGCGGAAGCCCTGCGCGCGGAGGGCTTCCGCCAGCTCCTCGCCATAGCCGGCGCCGACCGCCAGCAGCAGCGGACCGGCGGCCGGGTCCAGCGTGGCGGCGGCCAGGGCGGCCAGCGCGTCGGCGTCGCCAGCGGCGGCCTGCACCTGGGGGAAACCGCGGGCACGGGCCTCGGCGGCGGTGGCCTCCCCCACCGCCAGCACTGGCAAGGGGGTGGGCGGCAGGGCGCGGGCGGCGGCGCGGCTGGTCAGCAGTATCGCCTGAACGCCGGGCGCCGGGGCGAAGGGGCGTGGCGCCAGCACCAGCGCCGGGGCCAGCACCGGGCGCCAGCCCAGCGCGGCAAGGCGCCGGGCGGTTTCGGCGGCGCCGGGTTCCGGGCGGGTGACCAACACGCCCGTCATCGGGGGGCCGCCAGTTCGCCCATCGCCGGGCCGGTGACTGGCACGCGCGCCACCGGGTTGGCCGCCAGCACCAACGCGCCGGGCGGCAGGCAGCGCATCAGCCCGACCGGCGGCTGCGCACCAGGCCGTAGATGCTGATGCCGGCCCAGAATATCTCGATCAGGATGGATGGCAGGTTCGGCTCCGCCACCAGGGAGAGCAGCACGCCGAGCGAGCCGGCCAGGTTCAGCGCCGGGAAGCGCCAGTCCTCCGAGCGCAGCCTGCCGCGCTGGTTGGCGAAATAGGCCCCGGCGATGACCGCCGCGCCGGCATAGCCGAGGAAGGCGGCGACGATCTCCAGCATGGGGTCAGGCGAAGATGTCGGCGGGGCTGTCGGCGCGCAGGCTGTCGCCGAGTTCGCGGCCGAGCCGCACGGCATCGGCGGCGGCACCGTGCAGGCTGCGCTTCAGCAGGAAGCTGCCATCGGCACGGGCGACCAGCCCGGTCAGGTGCAGCTCGCCGGTCGGCAGCAGCCGGGCGTGGCCGCCGATGGGGGTGCGGCAGGAGCCATCCAGCGCCGCCAGCAGGGCGCGTTCCGCGGTGGAGACGGCCTTGGCCTCGGCATCCTCGATGGCGGAGAGCAACTCGTGCAGGTCCTCATCGGCGGCGCGGACGGTGATGCCGACGATGCCCTGGCCGGCCGAGGGGACCATCGCCTCGGGGTCCAGCACCACATCGGCCTGCGGTTCCAGGCCGAGGCGGCGCAGCCCGGCCAGCGCCAGCAGCGTGGCGGCGAACTCGCCGGAGCGCAGCCGGGCCAGCCGGGTCTGCACATTGCCGCGGATGGTGGTGACGTTGAGGTCCGGCCGGGCGGCCAGCAGCTGGGACTGGCGGCGGACGCTGGCGGTGCCGACCTTGGCGCCGGCGGGCAGGCAGTCGAACGGGCTGGAAGAACTGGCCTGGCCGCAATGCGGGCCGAGGATCAGAGCGTCGCGGGCGTCCTCCCGCTTCAGGGTGCAGGCCAAGACGATGCCGGGCGGCAGCTCGGTCTCCAGGTCCTTCAGGCTATGGACGGCGAAATCGACCCGGCCATCCAGCAGGGCTTCGTGGATTTCCTTGGCAAACAGCCCCTTGCCGCCGATATCGGCGAGACGGCGGTCCTGCACCTGGTCGCCGGAGGTGGCGATGACATGTTCCTCGAAGGCCGGGCCGCCCATGCCCCCCGGTGCCATCACCGGGCAGACCGCCGAGATGGTCGCCAGGAAGTGCCTGGTCTGCCACAAGGCCAGCGGCGAGCCGCGGGTGCCCACCTTCATGGGCAGGGCGTGGCTGTGCTTGTGGATCAAGGGCGGGTGGGCCGGCATGCCGGGCCTCATAGAGCCGTCACGCACATGAAGGAAGCCAGGGTTTGACATTACGGGCACCCGTTCTGGGGCTGGAGGCCAGTTGCGACGAGACGGCGGCCGCCGTGCTGGCGCCGGATGGGCGGATTCTGGCCGAGGTGGTGCTGAGCCAGACCGCCGAGCACGCGAAGTTCGGCGGGGTGGTGCCGGAGATCGCCGCCCGCGCCCACCTGGCCCACCTGCCCGGCCTGGCGCGGCAGGTGCTGGCCGAGGCTGGCGTGGCGCCGCATGAGCTGGGCGGGGTGGCGGCTACCTCCGGCCCGGGGCTGATCGGCGGGCTGATCGTGGCGGCGAGCTTCGGCAAGGGGTTGGCGCTGGCGCATGGGCTGCCCTTCGTGGCGGTGAACCATCTGGAGGGGCATGCGCTGACTGCGACCCTTCCCGGAGCGGTGGCCAGCCCCGTGGCCTTTCCCTACCTGCTGCTGTTGCTGTCCGGCGGGCACTGCCAATGCGTGGCGGTGGAGGGGGTTGGCCAGTATCGGCGGCTGGGCACCACGCTGGACGACGCGGTGGGGGAGGCTTTTGATAAGGTGGCCAAGCTGCTGGGGCTGCCCTGGCCGGGCGGCCCGGCGCTGGAGCAACTGGCCAAGGCCGGCGACCCCACCCGCTTCGCGCTGCCCCGGCCGCTGCTGGGCCGGGCGGGCTGCGATTTTTCCTGGAGCGGCCTGAAGACCGCGGTGGCGCATCAGGTGGGCAAGCTGGGTACGCTGGCCGAGCAGGACCGCGCCGACCTGGCCGCGGGGTTCCAGGCCGCGGTGGCCGCCACCCTGGCGGACCGGGCACGGCACGCGGCGGCGATGCTGCCCGGCGCCACCGCGCTGGTGGTGGCCGGCGGCGTGGCGGCCAATCTGGCGGTGCGGGCGGCGCTTTCGGGTACGCCGTTGCCGCTGGTGGCGCCGCCCCTGCGGCTGTGCACCGACAATGCCGTGATGATCGCCTGGGCGGGCATCGAGCGGCTGCGGCGCGGCCTGGCCGACCCGCTGGACCACGCGCCCCGGCCGCGCTGGCCGCTGGACGAAATGCGCGCGGCTTAACCGGGCCTAAAGCCAACCTGGATGTAATCCGCCCGGATCTATCGCCGGAGCGTCGTTCATGCGGGTCAATCAGCCTGTCACCAACCGTGCCGTCACGGTGCCAGCGGGCAAGCCGTTGGTTTCCCGCACCGACCCGGAGGGGCGGATCACCCTGGCCAACAGCACCTTCGCCGAGGTCAGCGGTTTCGCCGAGGCCGACCTGATGGGCCAGCCGCACAACATCGTCCGCCACCCGGACATGCCGCCGGCCGCCTTCGCCGACCTGTGGGCCACGCTGAAGGCAGGGTTGCCCTGGGACGGGCTGGTGAAGAACCGCACCAAGGCGGGCGACCACTACTGGGTGCGGTCCAACGTTTCCCCGGTGGAGGAAAATGGCGTCACCACCGGCTACGTCTCCGTGCGCACCGCCGCCGAGGCCGGCGAGGTGGCCACGGCGGAAGCCGCCTACAAGGCGATGCGCGAGGGCAAGGCTGGCGGCGTCGCGCTGCACCACGGCGCGCTGGAGCAGACCGGGCCATGGGCGCGGGCAAAGGCGCTGATCAGCAGCTTCACCGGCCAGGTGGCCGCGGTGTTCCTGGCCATGGTGGCGGTGCTTGGCCTGGTGGGTTGGCTGGGGCTTTCCGGCATGGCGCACAGCAATGCGGCGCTGAGCACGGTGTACCTGGACCGCACGGTCTGCCTGGACCAGATCACCGAGGTGATGCGGCTGACCCAGACCAACCAGCTGCATCGCAGCAGCATCGCCAGCGGCGCGCCGGACGTGGCGGCGCGGCTGGCGAGCATCACCGCCAACAGCCAGCGAATCAACGATATCTGGCGCGAATACAAGGCAACCTACCTGACGCCCGAGGAAGCCACGCTGGCGACGCGGTTCGAAGCGGCGCAGGCGACCTATCGCGGCGGCGGGCGGGCCCGGTCGATGGAGCTGATCGCGGCGGGCGACATGGCGATGCTGCGGGTGCATCTGCGCGACGTGGAAATCCCGCTGCTGCAGAAGGTGCTGGAAGTGGGCGAGCAACTGGTGGCGCTGCAGCTGCGCGTGGCGAAGGAGGAGTACGATGCGGCGGAGGTCAACTTCACCACCCGGCTGTGGCTGACGCTCGGCGTCACCCTGCTGGCCATGCTGGCGGCGGTGGCCGGCGGGCTGCTGTTGCGCCGGACCATGCAGCGGCCGCTGGCGGCGTTACAGGCGCATATGGGGGAGATCGGCGCCGGCCAGCTGGCCGGGCTGATCAACAACCCCGCGGCGCGCGAGTTCCGCGGCTGCTTCGCCATGCTGCGCACGCTGCGGGCGCGGCTGGTCTTCAACCAGGACGAACGCGCCGAGAACGAGCGCCGTGCGGCGATGGAGCGACGCAGTGCCGTGCTGGAGATGGCCGAGAATATCGAACGGGCGACCACCCAGGCGATCGAGGGCATTGTCAGCAGCACCGGCAGCATGGCCGATGCCGCCGACGGCATGCTGGCCTCGGCCGCGCGGGTTGGCGACAATGCCAGCGCCGTGGCCGCCGCGGCCGACCAGAGCCAGGGCAACATCGAAGCGGTGGCCGCCGCTGCCGAGGAGCTTTCCGCCAGCATCCGCGAAATATCCAGCCAGGTGACGCATGCCAGCCAGGTCAGCGCCCGCGCGGCGGAGGAAGGCGACAAGGCGACCTCCGCGATCCGCGGGCTGTCCGAGCAGGCGTCGCGCATCGGCGCCGTGGCGCGGCTGATCGAGGATATTGCCCAGCGCACAAACCTGCTGGCGCTGAATGCGACCATCGAGGCGGCGCGAGCCGGCGAGGCCGGCAAGGGCTTCGCCGTGGTGGCGAGCGAAGTAAAGGCCTTGGCGCAGCAAACCGCCCGCGCCACCGAGGAGATCGGCCAGCAGATCGGCGCGATCCAGCAGCAGACCCAGGGGACGGTCGGCGTGATCGAGGGCGTCGGCCGCACCATCGCCGATATTGCCGAAGTGACCATGGCGGTGGCCGCGGCGGTGGAACAGCAGGCGGCGGCGACGCGGGAGATCAGCCGCAACGTTACCACCACCACGGATGCTGGGCGCGAAGTGGCCAGCCGGATCGCCGCGGTTTCCGACGAGGCGGCGACGACCAACCGGCAGGCCGGAACGATGCGGACTTCGACCGCCGAGGTGGCCGAGCAGATGGCGGGGATGCAGCGCAACATCGTCCAGGTGGTGCGCACCGCCAGCACCGACGCCAACCGGCGGATGAATGCCCGCTACCCCGCGCAGGACCCCTGCACGCTGGTGCTGGGCGATGGCCGGCACCCCGCGCGGTTGGTCAACATCTCCCGTGGCGGAGCGATGGTGAGCAGCGCCGCGCGGCCGCAGCCGGGCATCATGGCGACGCTGGCGCTGGACAGCCACGGCGGCGCCAGCACCCAGGCGCGGGTGGTGGCCAGCGGGGAAGACAGCGGTGAAGTACGGTTGGCCTTCGCGGCGGAGAGCTTCACGCCGGCCTTCGAGAGCGCGCTGCAGCGGCTGACGGCGGCGCAGGCGGCCTGAGCCAGCGGGGGGAGGCCTGACCCGGTTGGGTCAGGCTCCCGAAGCCGCAGCGGGCTGATATCCGGCCGGGGCGGCAGGTGACCAGGTTTGGTGGCCGGCCGCCACCGCCGGGGCGGCGCCCTGGGGCGCGTCAGCCCGCCTCGTGGCGGGGAGCGACACCGGGTTCAGGCGGCTGGGGATGCCCCCTGGGATCAGTCCAGCCCGGCCTCGAACAGCTTGGCTTCCAGCTCGCGGCGCTCCACCAGGCCCGAGGCGCCGGCGACATCCTGCCACAGCCGCTTCATCGCCCGGATCTGGGCGGGCACGGCGGCGTAGTTCTTCGCCGCCATCAACTGGGCGATGTTGTACATCTCCGCCCGGCGCGGCGTGTTCGAGGTATCGCCGCCGCGATTATAGACCAGCGAGACCAGGGCGCCGCGGCTGTCCTCGGACAGGCCGTCGCAGTTGTCGAAGGCGTGCTGGGTTTCGCCGATATACAGGCCAAGCGTGCGGTTGAACTGCTGCGAGGCCTGGTCCCAGCTGATCCGCAGCGCCTTGACCTCGGCTTGGTTGGCCAGCGCATGCGCCTTGTCCGCCTTCTGGCCGCAGCTGGGCACCAGCACGGCATGGTGGTTGTCCGGCAGCAGCCCGGCCCAGGCGGCCGAGAAGGCGGCGTCGGCGTTCCAGCCGAGGTCGTAGCCCACGCCGATGGTGACGCCGGAATTGCCGCCCGGCCAGACCGGCGCCTGGTAGCGGCTGGTATAGAGCGCGGCGCTGCCGACCTCGAAGGTGATGATCATGTTCACCGCATCCGCCGAGATGGCCAGGGTGGAGGCGCCGATCTCGGCGCTTTTGGTCGCGGGCTTGCCCGTGCTGGCCGGCGCGGGGTCGGCCATCAGCGTGAAGCGCGGCTTGGCGGGGGCGCTGGCCGAGATCAACCGACTGCCGAAGGGCTTGGCCTCGGCGCGCAGGCCGGTCAGCGAGGCATGGCGGTATTCCAGTTCACGGAAGCCACGGGCGGCTTCCAGCCGAGGCAGGTCGGCCAGCAGGGCTTCCAGCCTGGTGCGGAACTCCCGCAGGCGTTCCAGCCGGGCCTGCATGCGGGCGCGGATTTCCTCCCGCGTCGGCGGCCGGGGGCGGGCGGGCTGAGCCAGCAGCGGGGTGGCCGGCACCAGGGCCGTCAGGGCGGTGACACCAACCAATTCGCGCCTGCGCATCGCCTGGCTCCGCTGCCGTTGTTGCGAGGGTGTGATATTGGGTGGTCCGGGATTGTTCAAGGCCAGGTTGTGGTACGGCGCCAGCCGCAGGGCAGCCCAGCGCGCGCGGAATTTGCCCCGAGCGGCCGGCGGTTCTATAGCCCGCGGCGACTGGGAGTCCTTAGCCCTTGGCCAGTATTGCCGCCGAATCCTCCGGCCCGAACCCCGCCCTTGCCGCCCAGGCGGCCCTGCTTGCCCGGCCGATGACCGAGGAACGCCGGATGGCCGATGCCATCCGCGCCCTGGCCATCGACGCTGTGGAGCAGGCCAATTCCGGCCACCCCGGCATGCCCATGGGCATGGCGGACGTGGCGACGGCGCTGTTTACCAGGTTCCTGAAGTACGACGCCGCCGACCCGCGCTGGGCCGACCGCGACCGCTTCGTGCTCAGTGCCGGCCATGGCAGCATGCTGCTGTATGCGCTGCTGAACCTGACCGGCCATGCCGGCATGGAGGTGGAGCAGTTGCGGAACTTCCGCCAGTTGCACAGCGCCTGCGCCGGCCACCCGGAATACGGCGAGCACCCGGCGATTGAGATGACCACCGGGCCGCTGGGCCAGGGGCTGGCGACAGCCGTGGGCATGGCGATTGCCGAGCGGCACCTGGCCGCGCGCTTCGGCGCCAGCCTGGTGGACCACCGGACTTGGGTCATCGCCGGCGACGGCTGCCTGCAGGAAGGCGTCAGCCACGAAGCCTGTTCGCTGGCCGGCCATATGGGCCTGAGCAAGCTGACGGTGCTGTGGGACGACAACGGCATCACCATCGATGGCTCGACCGACCTCTCCTTCACCGACGACACGCTGAAGCGCTTCCAGGCCTATGGCTGGGCGGTCAGGCGGGTGAATGGGCATGACCCGGCCGAGGTGGCCGCCGCCATGGCTTGGGCGACGCGCAACAAGAAGCCGACGCTGATCGCCTGCAAGACCATTATTGGTTTCGCCGCGCCGAGCAAGGCCGGCACCGGCGGCGTGCATGGCAGCCCGCTGGGCAAGACGGAAGCCGCCGGCGCCAAGGCCGCGATGGGCTGGGACTACGCGCCGTTCGAGGTGCCCGCCGACATCCGCGAGCCCTGGGAAGTGGCCGGGCGCCGCGGCGCCGGAACGCGGCGCAGCTGGCTGAAGCGGCTGGCGCGGCACCCGCAGCAGGCCGAGTTCGAACGCGCCATGGCCGGCAAGTTGCCGGAAGCCTGGCACGAGCCGCTGGCCGCGCTGCGGGCGCAGCAGGCCGAGGCCAAGCCGAAGCTGGCGACCCGCGCTTCCAGCCAGAAGGCGCTGGAAGCCCTGGTGCCCGCGGTGCCGGAGATGATCGGCGGCAGCGCCGACCTGACGGGGTCCAACAACACCAACGTCAAGGGCATCCCGGCGATCACGCCGGACAACTTCGCCGGGCGCTTCATCCACTATGGCGTGCGTGAGTTCGGCATGGCCTGCGCCATGAACGGCATGGCGCTGCATGGCGGCGTCATTCCCTACAGCGGCACCTTCCTGGTATTCGCCGACTACATGCGCCCTGCCCTGCGGCTGGCCGCGCTGATGCGCCAGCGCGTGATCCATGTGCTGACGCATGACAGCATCGGCCTGGGCGAGGACGGCCCGACGCACCAGCCGGTGGAGACCATCGCCAGCCTGCGCGCCATTCCGAATATGGTCGTGTTCCGGCCGGGCGATGCGATCGAGACCGCGGAGTGCTGGGAGCTGGCGGTGAAGCGGGCGGACGGGCCCTCGGTGCTGGCGCTGTCGCGGCAGAACCTGGCGGCGTTCCGCACCGACAGCGGCGAGAACCGTTGCGCCCGCGGCGGCTATGTGGTGGCGGAGGCCGAAGGCCGCCGCGCCGCGACGCTGATCGCCACCGGGTCCGAAGTGGGCCTGGCGCTGACGGCGCGGGATGCGCTGGCGGCCGAGGGCATCCAGGTGGCGGTGGTCAGCCTGCCCAGCTGGGAGCTGTTCGCGGCGCAGGACGCCAGCTACCGCGACCAGGTGCTGGGTGACGGCCTGCGCGTCGGCATCGAGGCGGCCATCGGCTTTGGCTGGGATCGCTGGCTGGGGCCGGACGGGGTGTTCATCGGCATGACCGGCTTCGGCGCTTCGGCGCCCGCGGATGTGCTGTACAAGCATTTCGGCATCACGCCGGAAGCGGTTGTGGCCGCGGTGAAAAAGCGTATCTGAGACAACGAACAAGCGGGAAAAGGGACTGACCCATGGCTGTAAAGGTTGCCATCAACGGTTTTGGGCGCATCGGCCGCCTGGTGCTGCGCGCGATGATCGAGAGCGGGCGCACGGATGTCGAGTGCATCGCGATCAACGACCTGGGTTCGGTCGAGGCGAATGCGCACATGTTCCGCTACGACAGCGTGCATGGCCGCTTCCCCGGTGAGGTTGCCGTCGATGGCAACAAGATCATCATCACCGCCAATGGCCGCACCTACGCGCCGATCGTGGTCAGCGCCGAGCGCGACCCGACCAAGGTGCCGTTCCAGGGCGTGGACGTGGCGCTTGAGTGCACCGGCATCTTCGCCAGCAAGGAGAAGGCCTCCGCGCTGATCACCGCTGGCGCCCGCAAGGTCATCATCTCGGCCCCTGGCGACAACGCGGACGCGACCATCGTGTACGGCGTGAACCACCAGACGCTGACCAAGGACATGACGGTCATCAGCAACGCCAGCTGCACGACCAACTGCCTGGCGCCGGTGGCCAAGGTGCTGCACGACAATTTCGGCATCCTGCGCGGCTACATGGTCACCATCCACGCCTATACCGGTGACCAGAACACCGTCGATACGCTGCACAAGGACCTGCACCGCGCCCGCGCGGCGGCGGTTTCCGCCATTCCGACCAGCACCGGCGCGGCCAAGGCCGTGGGCCTGGTGATGCCGGAACTGAAGGGCAAGCTGGACGGCACCGCCATCCGCATCCCGACGCCGAACGTTTCGCTGGTCAGCCTGGACGTCAACCTGAAGAAGGAAGGCGTGACCAAGGAAGACATCAACGCGGCGATGCTGGCGGCGAGCCAGAGCGGCCCGTTGAAGGGCATTCTGGCCTACAACACCGCGCCGCTGGTCAGCATCGACTTCAACCACAACCCGGCTTCGTCCACGTTCGACGCGACGCAGACGGCGGTGGTGGATGGCGCGCTGGCCCGGGTGATGAGCTGGTACGACAACGAGTGGGGCTTCTCCAACCGGATGAGCGACACCGCGGCGTTGTTTGGTAGCCTGTAATCCTGCTGTGCGTTGAATGGGGGCGGGTGCCGTAGGGTGCCCGCCCTTTTTCATGCGCAGAGCTTCCAATACGATGTCGGCAGGAGGGTCCGCACTATGCCGAAGCAGCAACCCATGACCGCGGCGGAATTTATCGCCAAGCTGCAAAGCGATCCTGCGATACGCGCAAACAATATTGCTCGGGACAGAGAGCAAGCCGCGCGGTCTGCTCAAGTTGACGCATGGATGGCACCACTGTTTGCGGATTTGCGGACCGAAGGGTGGTCAGGGCGCTACTGGAATGGCGTTTGGGAGGGCCTTGAACCGGCGGTCTCAGCAAGGCTGCTGCCCGTGCTGCTGCGGCATTTTGCAGACAGTGACATTTGGTTGGTGCGGGCGAAAATCGCCAGCATGATCGGGAGCGGATTTGCCGTGCCGGCCTGGGACTGGCTGCTGGCCGCGTACCGCGCCGAACCGCCAGAGAGGCCAGTGCCGCTGGCACACGCACTCGGCCGGCCGAAGACGACTGACGAGGTCAAGCGCGCGCTGGCGAATGCGCTCATCTTTGGCGTGACAAGGGCGACGAGGTCCGACCTCATGGCGCTCGCGCTGGAGCCCCAGCACGGCAATGACCGAGTGATGTTCGCCTCAACGTTCGCCCATCACGAGGATGCCGAGGCGTTGCGCGTGATCGAAATTTTGCGGGCCGAGCCCATGTTCGCCTGGGTCATCGACAAGGGGCGCAAGCAGAGGGAGCGGAACCAGCGTCGCCGTGACGTGCGGCGTAAGTCACTGGACACCCCCCTAAACACGTAGAAAAAGGAGGGGGATTCGGGGGAGTTCACTCCTCCGGCTACCTACCTCAAGGAGCTTAAAATGGCCCGTTTCCGCACGCTGGACGACCTGGACGCCAAGGGGAAGCGCGTGCTGCTGCGCGCCGATCTCAACGTGCCGGTCAAGGACGGCAAGATCACCGACGCCACGCGGATCGAGCGGCTGTGCCCGACGATCAAGGAGTTGCTCGCCAAGGGCGCGCGGGTGATCGTGTGCAGCCACTTCGACCGGCCCAAGGGCAAACGCGTGCCGGCGATGAGCCTGAAGCCGATGCAGGCGGCGCTGAGCGCCGCGCTGGGTGTGCGCGTCGGCTGGGCGGATGACTGCGTCGGCGAGCATGCCGAGGAGGCCAGCGCGCATCTGAAGGACGGCGAGGTGCTGCTGCTGGAGAATACCCGCTTCCATGCCGGCGAGGAGAAGAACGACCCGGCGCTGTCCGCCGGCCTGGCCAAGCTGGCCGATGCCTTCGTGAACGACGCTTTCTCGGCGGCGCACCGGGCGCATTCCAGCACGGAAGGCGTGGCGCATCTGGTGCCGGCCTATGCCGGGCGGCTGATGCAGGCGGAGCTGGAGGCGCTGGATGCGGCGCTGGGCAATCCGCAGCGGCCGGTGGTGGCGATTGTCGGCGGCGCCAAGGTCTCCACCAAGCTGGACCTGCTGGGCAACCTGAGCAGCAAGGTGGATGTGCTGGTCATCGGCGGCGCCATGGCCAATACCTTCCTGGCGGCGCAGGGCCACAAGATGGGCAAGAGCCTGCAGGAAGCCGACATGCATGCGACGGCGCTGGACATCCTGAAGCAGGCGGCGGCGAACAAGTGCGAGGTGCTGCTGCCGGTGGACCTGGTGGCGAGCGAGGCCTTTGCCGCGAATGCGCCGCACAGGACCGTGGGGCAGGACGTGCCGGACGGCATGATGGCGCTGGATGTCGGGCCGGCTTCGGTGGCCACCGTGGTGGCGCGGCTGGAACAGGCGAAGACGCTGGTGTGGAACGGGCCGTTCGGCGCCTTCGAGATGGTGCCGTTCGACGCCGCGACGGTAGCGGTGGCCAAGGCGGCAGCGGCGCTGACCGTGGCGGGCAAGCTGGTGAGCATCGGCGGCGGTGGCGATACCGTCTCGGCGCTGAAGCATGCCGGCGTGACCGAGCAGATGACCTATGTCAGTGCGGCCGGCGGCGCCTTCCTGGAATACATGGAGGGCAAGGTGCTGCCGGGGGTCGCCGCACTGGCGGCCTGAGGCGGCCTGTCCAAATATTAAGAAGTATGACTAAACCTTACTGGACTTCTAACGGGGTGAGGCGCAACGCTGGGCAACCATGCGAGTGCGCCCCACCCCTGCCGTGCGAAAGACCGGGTCTCGGCTAAGGGATGATTCACGCCTGCGGGCTACGATCTTCCGCATGATCGCCACGAACTCGCTCGCCGCCTTCGCCCAGGATATCGCCCCCGTCCAGGGTCCGCGCCAGGTGCGCGGTACCCTGACGGCGGAAGCCGGCCCCGCCGCGCGCGCCGCCCAGGCCACCAGCCCGGGCCAGCGCACGCTGGATGCGGTGCCGCCGCAGCCGGCCCGGCCGCTGCCGCGCGGGTCGCTGCTCGACCTCAAGGTCTGACGCGGTTGAGCCGCGGGGCCGCGTGACGGCCGGAAAAACCGCTGCCGGTTTGCCACATGCCACGCGGAACGTTGGGTATATTGTAGGCGAATTCTCTTCGCGACTTGCGTGATGCTGCGCAGCATCGCATGGTCTCGCGATGGCCTCCTTCATCCGCAAGGTTCCCGAAGGCGACGACCACGAACGGCAAATCTGTGCCGATTGCGGCTACGTCGCCTATGAAAACCCCAAGGTCGTCGTCGGCACCGTGGTGACCGCCGAGGACGGGCGTATTCTGCTGTGCCGCCGGGCGATTCAGCCGCGGATGGGCTTCTGGACCCTGCCCGCCGGCTATCTGGAAATGAACGAGACCGTGGCCGAGGGCGCCCAGCGCGAAGCCTGGGAGGAAGCCCAGGCGCGCATCGCGCTGGATGGCGTGCTGGCGGTGTATTCGATCGCGCGGCTGGGCCAGGTGCAGGTGATCTTTCGCGGCCGGTTGGCCGAACCTGGCTTTGCCGCCGGGCCGGAAAGCCTCGAAGTCCGGCTGTTCACCTGGGACGAGATCCCGTGGGACAGCATCGCCTTCCCCTCCGTGGTCTGGGCGCTGAAGGATTGGCGCGCCGCCGGGGCCTTGCCCGGGCCGGCGCTGCTGAACCCGGCGCATGATGAACGCGGCGTGCATGCCCTGCCGACCGAAGGCGCGCTGTGATGCGTGCCTTGACCTTGGCATTGCTGCTGGCGTTGGCCGGCCTGCCGGCCGTGGCGCAGCCGGCGCCACCGCTGGTGCTGGCCCCCGCGGGCGCCACGCCGCCGACTCCGCCGTCCCGGTCGCAATTGGTGCGCCGCAGCCAGCGGATCGAGGAGATGCCGCGGATGGAGTCGGTGCCGCTACTGGGCAGTGCCCAGGCCAGCACGTTGGCGCGACGGCCGGCGAATGAGGTGGCCCCCATGCCAAACCGCGACATCGAGGCCCCGGTGAACCGCCGGATCTCGATGGAG
Organism: Acetobacteraceae bacterium; assembly: GCA_947371015.1. Classification (GTDB taxonomy): domain Bacteria; phylum Pseudomonadota; class Alphaproteobacteria; order Acetobacterales; family Acetobacteraceae; genus CAIMOR01. The sequence goes on from CANBNK010000048.1 coordinate 29,832, forward strand.
GCTCGGTTGATGCCGGAGGTGTTCCGCCAGCAGATGCCAGGGCGCGGCATGACCGCGGAAGGGGTTTCCAGCCAGCGGGAGGAGCGGGTCTATGCGCCCGCGCCAGGCGCGCGGCTGACGGTGCCGTTCTTCACCAGGTAGCGGCGTCGCGGGTTGCGGCAAGGCGCGGCAGCCCCCACCCTTGGGCCATGGAACACGCCCTGCTGGTGCAGCCCAACCCCGCCGACCCCCGCCTGACCCAGCGCGTCACCGGCATCGACCACACCGGTGCCCGGGTGGAAGCCAGCGTCACGGTGGAACGGCCACTGACCCTGTACCTGAACGGGCAGGAGATCGTGACCATGATGACGATCCTCGACCGGCCGGAGGAGTTGGCGCTGGGCTATCTGCTGAACCAGGGCATGCTGCGCCCCGGCGATGACGTGACCGGCGTGGACTATGACGACGACCTGGACGTGGTGGTGGTGCGGACCGCCGAGCGCACGAACTTCGAGGAAAAGCTGAAGAAGAAGACGCTGACCAGCGGCTGCGCTCAGGGCACCGCCTTCGGCGACCTGCTGGAAGGCTTCTCCGCCGCGAAGCTGCCGCAGGCCGAGTTGCGCACCAGTTGGCTGTACAAGCTGCTGCACCGGATCAACCAGTTGCCGACGCTGTATCTGGAAGCCGGCGCCATTCATGGCTGCGCCCTGTGCCGGCAAGATCAGCCGCTGGTCTATATGGAAGACGTCGGCCGGCATAATGCGGTGGACAAGATTGCCGGCTGGATGTTCCGCGAACATTGCGACCCCGCCGACAAGATTTTCTATACCACTGGGCGCTTGACCTCGGAGATGGTGATCAAGACGGTGCGGATGGGCATTCCTGTGCTTGTCTCCCGCAGCGGCTTCACCGCCTGGGGGGTGGAGCTGGCGCGGCAGGCCGGATTGACCGTGGTCGGGCGCTGCAAGGGCAAGCGCTTCCTGGCGCTGGCCGGCGAGGAGCGGATCGTGTTCGACGCCGACCTGCACTACGTCGAGGAGGAGAGCGCCAAGCACTGGCGCAAGAACAGCCGCGAGGCCGAAGCGACCGCGCCGCAGGGCGGCGAGGCTTGAGCCCCGCGGGCGCCACGGTCGGCGTGGTGCTGGCCGGCGGGCTGGCGCGGCGGATGGGCGGTGGCGACAAGCCGCTGCGGCTGCTGGCTGGCCGCCCCTTGCTGGCGCATGTGCTGGAACGCCTGGCGCCGCAGGTGGCCGGCGTGGTGCTGAACGCCAATGGCGACCCGGCGCGCTTTGCCGCCTGGGGGCTGCCGGTGGTGGCGGATTCCATTCCGGATTTTGCCGGGCCGCTGGCCGGGGTGCTGGCCGCGCTGGACTGGTTGGCGACGGAGCGGCCGGGCGTGGCCTGGCTGGTCTCGGCGGCGGGGGATTGTCCGTTGT
>CANBNK010000049.1 GCA_947371015.1 Acetobacteraceae bacterium
TGAGCGAGCCGCGCTGGGTCATCAGCATGGGCAGCTGCGCCAATGGCGGCGGCTACTACCACTACTCATACAGCGTGGTGCGCGGCTGCGACCGGATCGTGCCGGTGGACGTGTACGTGCCGGGCTGCCCGCCGACTGCAGAGGGCCTCGTGTACGGCATCATGCAGCTACAGAAAAAGATCCGCCGGACGGGGACCATCCTGCGTGGCTGAGAACCTGGAAGACCTGGGCGCGGCGCTGGTCGCCGCGCTGCCCGCCGGCGCGGTCGAATCGACCACCGTGCAGCGCGGGGCGGAATTGGTGCTGCGGGTGCAGCGCGAGGGTCTGGTGCAGACCATGCTGGCGCTGCGCGACACCTGCGGCTTCGAGCAACTGATGGATATCGCCGGCACCGACTGGCCGAACAAGCCGCTGCGGTTCGAGGTTGTCTACAACCTGCTCAGCCTGTCACGGAACCTGCGGGTGACGGTGATCGTCGGTACCAACGATGTGCTGCCGGTGCCCAGCCTGTGCGTCGTGTGGCCGGTGGCCACCTGGTACGAGCGCGAGGCCTGGGACATGTACGGCATCGTGTTCAGCGGCCAGTCCGACCTGCGTCGCCTGCTGACCGACTACGGCTTCGAGGGACATCCGCTGCGCAAGGATTTTCCCCTCACTGGCTATGTCGAGGTGCGCTACGACGAGGAGCGCAAGGCGGTGGTCTATGAGCCGGTGAAGCTGACGCAGGATTTTCGGAGTTTCGACTTCGAGAGTCCGTGGGAGGCGATGACGACCTTGCCGGGCGACGAGAAGGTGCATCTGAACCGTATCGAGGCGCCGAAGCCGACGGAGGCCAAGCCATGAGCCTCAGCACGCATCAGGAAGAGCCGACCCGCACCGTCGAGGTCGACAGCCACACGCTGAACTTCGGCCCGCAACATCCGGCCGCGCATGGCGTGCTGCGGCTGATCTTGGAAATGAAGGGCGAGCTGGTCGAGCGCGCCGATCCGCATATCGGCCTGCTGCATCGCGGCACCGAGAAGCTGATCGAGTACAAGACCTACCTGCAGGCGCTGCCCTACATGGACCGGCTGGACTATGTCAGCCCGATGGCCATGGAGCATGGCTTCGCCCTGGCGACCGAGCGGTTGCTGGGGATCGAGGCCGATGTGCCGCTGCGCGCGAAGTACATCCGCGTGCTGTTCAGCGAGCTGACGCGGCTGCTGAACCACCTGCTGAACATCACCACCTATGCGCTGGACTGCGGTGCCATCACCCCGGCGCTGTGGGGCTTCGAGCAGCGCGAGCATCTGCTGGAGTTCTACGAGGCGGTCGGCGGCAGCCACTACCACGTGAACTACTTCCGTCCCGGCGGCGTGGCGAAGGACCTGCCCGCCGGTCTGGAAGACAAGATCGGCGCCTGGGCGCGCGGCTTCCCCAAGTTCATCGAGGACCTGGAAGGCCTGCTGACCAACAACCGCATCTTCAAGCAGCGCACCGTCGATATCGGCATCATGACGGCCGAGCAGGCGATTGAATGGGGCTTCAGCGGCCCCTGCCTGCGCGCTTCCGGCGTGCCGTGGGATTTGCGCAAGTCGCAGCCCTATGAGGTCTATGACCGCATGGAGTTCGACATTCCGGTGGGGCGCCAGGGCGACTGCTACGACCGCTACCTGGTGCGCATGCAGGAAATGAAGCAGAGCCTGCGCATCATTGACCAGTGCCTGGCGCAGATGCGGCCGGGGCCGATCAAGTTGCAGGACAACAAGATCACGCCGCCGAAGCGCAGCGAGATGAAGCGCAGCATGGAAGCGCTGATCCACCACTTCAAGCTCTACACCGAAGGGTACCACGTGCCGGCAGGCGCGACCTATTCGGTGGTGGAAGCGCCGAAGGGCGAGTTCGGCGTTTACATGGTGGCGGATGGCAGCAACCGGCCGTACCGCTGCAAGATCCGCGCGCCGGGCTTTGCGCATCTGCAAGCCATGGAAGTGCTTTCAAAGGGCCACATGCTGGCTGATGCGGTGGCGATCATCGGCTCGCTTGACATCGTCTTCGGGGAGATCGACCGGTGACGGAACACCACGAACCCACCAGCTTCGCGTTCGACGCGGAGAGCAATGCGTCGATCGAGAAGATCGTGGCCCGCTACCCCGCGGGCAAGCAGGCCAGCGCCGTCATCCCGTTGCTGTACATCGTGCAGCGGCAGATGAAGCGCATGACCGACAGCGGCTGGGTGCCGCGCGTCGGCATGGATGCGGTGGCCGCGCGGCTCAGCATGGCGCCGATCCGGGTGTACGAGGTCGCGACCTTCTACTTCATGTTCAACACCAAGCCGATCGGGCGCTTCCACCTGCAGGTGTGCGGCACCACGCCGTGCTGGCTGCGCGGCAGCGACGCGGTGCTGAAGGCCTGCAAGGACGCCGGTGGCCTGAAGGGCTATGGCGATACCAGCGCCGACGGCAACTTCACCCTCAGTGAGGTCGAGTGCATGGGCGGCTGCGTCAATGCGCCGATCCTGTGCGTGGACGACGACTACTACGAGGACCTGGACTACGAGAGCACGGTGAAGCTGATCGAGGCGCTGAAGCGCGGCGAGCGGCCGACACCTGGTTCCGTGATTGGCCGGCAGACCAGCGCCCCCGTGGGTGGTCCGATCACCCTTCTCGATGTGGCGGGAGAGTAGACATGGCGCTTTCCGACAAGGACCGCATCTTCACCAACCTGTACGGCGTGCAGCATTGGGGGCTGGCGGCGGCGCGCAAGCGCGGCAACTGGGACGGCACCAAGGATATCATCCTGAAGGGCCGCGACTGGATCATCGAGGAAGTGAAGAACTCGGGCCTGCGTGGTCGCGGTGGTGCCGGCTTCCCCACGGGTATGAAGTGGTCCTTCATGCCGAAGCAGGCAAGCGAGCGGCCGCACTACCTGGTGGTGAACGCCGACGAGTCGGAGCCGGGCACCTGCAAGGACCGCGACATCCTGCGGCATGACCCGCATACGCTGATCGAAGGCTGCCTGATCGCCGGCGTTGCGATGGGCGCCCATGCCGGGTACATCTACGTGCGCGGCGAATACTACAACGAGCATGTGGTATTGCAGGCCGCGATTGATGAAGCGCGCGACGCCGGCCTGCTTGGCCCGAATGCCTGCGGCACCGGCTTCGACTTCGAGCTTTATGTGCATCGCGGCGCCGGCGCCTATATCTGTGGCGAAGAAACCGCGCTGATCGAGAGCCTTGAGGGCAAGAAGGGGATGCCGCGGCTGAAGCCGCCATTCCCGGCGGCCGTTGGGCTTTATGGCTGCCCTTCCACGGTGAACAACGTGGAGACCATCGCGGTGGTGCCGACCATCCTGCGCCGCGGCGCAGCGTGGTTTGCGGGCTTCGGCCGGCCGCGCAACAGCGGCACCAAGATTTTCTGCTTGCAGGGGCATGTGAACAAGCCCTGCAACGTGGAAGAAGAAATGAGCATGCCGCTGAAGGAGTTGATCGAGCGCCATGCTGGCGGCGTGCGCGGCGGCTGGGACAACCTGCTGGCCGTCATCCCCGGCGGCTCCTCCACGCCGATGCTGCCGAAAAGCATCTGCGACGATGTGCTCATGGATTTCGACGCGCTGCGCGACCACAAGACCGGCCTGGGCACGGCGGGCGTGATCGTGATGGACAAGTCCACCGACCTGATCAAGGCCATCGCGCGCCTCTCCAAGTTCTACAAGCATGAGAGCTGCGGCCAGTGCACGCCGTGCCGCGAAGGCATGGGCTGGGTTGGCCGCATGATGGACCGCATGGTCGAGGGCCGCGCCGACGTGGCGGAGATCGACGTGCTGGAGCAGGTCACGCGGCAGATCGAGGGCCACACGATTTGTGCCTTGGCGGATGGCGGCGTCTGGCCGGTGCAGGGCTTGATCCGCCACTTCCGGCCGATGATGGAAGAACGCATCGCGGCCTATAAGGCGCGCTCGGCGGGCACAGCCCCCGTGGCCCTGGCGGCGGAGTAACTGATATGGCGAAGGTTACGATCGACGGCATCGAAGTGGAGGTGCCGAACGGCGCTTCCGTGCTGCAGGCCTGCGAGGCCGCGGGCATCGAGATCCCGCGCTTCTGCTACCATGAGCGACTGAGCGTGGCCGGCAACTGCCGGATGTGCCTGGTGGAAGTGGAGAAGGCGCCGAAGCCGGTTGCCTCCTGCGCCTTCCCGGTGGCCGACGGCATGAAGGTGTTCACCGACACCGAGATGGTGCGGCGCGCCCGGCGGGGCGTGATGGAATTCCTGCTGATCAACCACCCGCTGGATTGCCCGATCTGCGATCAGGGCGGCGAGTGCGACCTGCAGGACCAGGCCGTGGCCTATGGCGGCGGCGCCAGCCGCTACAAGGAAGAAAAGCGCGTCGTCAAAGACAAGTACATGGGGCCGCTGGTCAAGACCATCATGACTAGGTGCATCCAGTGCACGCGCTGCATCCGCTTCGCAACGGAAGTGGCCGGCACGGCGGAACTCGGCGCGACCAGCCGTGGCGAGCACATGGAAGTCGGTACCTATGTCGAGAAGGCGCTGACCAGCGAACTCAGCGGCAACCTGATCGACATCTGCCCGGTCGGCGCGCTGACCTCGCGTCCCTATGCCTTCGTCTCCCGGCCATGGGAACTGAGCAAAGCCGACGGCATCGACGTGCTGGACGCGACCGGCACCAACATCCGCATCGACACGCGTGGCGGCGAGGTGCTGCGCATCTTGCCGCGCACCAATGAGGAGGTGAACGAGGAGTGGATGGCCGACCGTGGCCGTTTCTCCTTCGACGGGCTGAAGCGCAAGCGGCTGGACCGCCCCTGGGTGCGTCAGGGTGGCAAGCTGGTGCCGGCGACCTGGCAGGAAGCGTTCAGCGCCATTGCCGCCGCCTTCACCGCGCCGGGTGCCAAGCTCGGCGCTCTGGCCGGCGAGTTGGCTGACGTGGAAAGCACGCTGGCGCTGAAGGAGCTGATGGCGAGCCTGGGCAGCAGCAACCTGGATTGCCGCACCGATGGCGCTGCAATCGATACCTCGCGCCGCGATTTCTACAGCTTCAACACCTCCATCGCCGGCATCGAGGAAGCGGACGCGCTGCTCATCATCGGCAGCAATCCGCGCACGGAATCGCCTGTCATCAACGCGCGCATTCGCAAGCGCGTGGTCGCCGGTGGTTTCCCGGTTGGTGTGGTCGGGCCGCAGGGCCTGGACCTGACCTACGGCCATGACTGGCTGGGGGAGGGCGGGGCGACCCTGCGCGCGCTCGCTTCCGGCGCGCATCGCTTCTGCGAGGTGCTGCGCAACGCAAAGAAGCCGATGCTGATCCTGGGCCGCAACGCGCTGGCCCGCGCCGATGGCGCGACGCTGCTGGCGGTGGCCTGGCAGATCGCCGCCTTCAACGGCATGCTGAAGCCGGACTGGCATGGCTTCAACCTGCTGCACCGCTTCGGTGGCCAGCATGGCGCGCTGGACCTCGGCTTCGTCTCTGGCCTGCCGATGGCCAAGATGCTGACCGGCGGCGTGGATGCTCTGTGGGTGATGGGCGCCGATGGCCTGGACCTGAGCGCCGTGCCGGCCAGCACTTTCGTGGTGGTGCAGGGGCATCATGGCGAAGCGGCCGCGGCGCGGGCCGACGTGATCCTGCCGGGCGCCGCCTACACCGAAAAGGACGCCGCCTGGGTCAATACCGAAGGCCGCGTGCAGCTTGGCTTCCAGGCGGTGCATCCGCCGGGCGAGGCGCGCGAGGACTGGAAGGTGCTGCGCGCCGCCAGCGCCGCGCTGGGCAAGCCGCTGCCCTTCGATACGCTGGAAGCGCTGCGGGCGCGGCTGGTTTCGGCCTATCCGGTGTTCGCGCAGGGCGATGCGCTGCCGCACTACGTCTGCACCAACACCGCGGGCCCCGCCGGCGATATCAGCGGCCTGCGGGATGATGCGCTGGCGCTGCCGGCCGGCAACTACTGGCAGCAGGACCCGATCAGCCGCGCTTCCGAGACCATGGCGGAATGCGCGCGCACCTATGCGGCGCCCGCCGCGCTGGCGGCGGAGTAAGCCATCATGGAAACACTCAACGCTTTCCTCGCCACGCCGGTTGGCGTGCTGGCGCTGACGGTGGCACAGGCGCTGGCGCTTCTGGTGCCGGTGCTGCTCGGCGTGGCCTATCTGACCCTGGCCGAGCGCAAGGTGATGGCGGCGATGCAGATGCGTCGTGGCCCGAACGTGGTCGGCCCCTTCGGCCTGCTGCAGCCCTTTGCCGATGCGCTGAAGATGCTGATGAAGGAAACCATCATCCCGACCGGGGCGAGCAAGTTCCTGTTCATCCTGGCGCCGATGCTGACCTTCATGCTGGCGATGCTGGCGTGGGCCGTCATCCCGGTGAACGAGGGCTGGGCCATCGCCAACATCAATGTCGGCGTGCTGTACCTGTTCGCGATCAGCTCGCTCGGCGTCTATGGCATCATCATCGCGGGCTGGGCGTCCAACTCGAAATACGCCTTCCTCGGCGCGCTGCGCTCCGCCGCACAGATGGTCAGCTACGAAGTGTCGATGGGCTTCGTCATCGTCACCGTGCTGCTGTGCGTCGGCAGCCTGAACCTGCAGGACGTGGTGCTGGCGCAGAAGAACATCTGGTTCTGCATCCCGCTCTTCCCGATGTTCATCATCTTCTTCATCAGCACGTTGGCCGAGACGAACCGCGCGCCGTTCGACCTGCCGGAAGGCGAGAGCGAGCTGGTCGCCGGGTTCTTCGTGGAATACAGCGCGATGACCTTCGCGCTGTTCTTCCTCGGCGAGTACGCGAACATGATGCTGATGTCGGCGCTGACCAGCATCCTGTTCCTGGGCGGCTGGCTGCCGCCGCTGGACATCGCGCCGTTCAACTGGATCCCGGGTCCGGTCTGGTTCGCACTGAAGATCTGCGCCTGCCTATTCACCTTCATCTGGGTCCGCGCGACCTTCCCGCGCTACCGCTACGACCAGCTGATGCGGCTGGGCTGGAAGGTCTTCCTGCCCTTCAGCCTGGTCTGGCTGGTGCTGACGGCGGGCGTGCTCATGTTGACCGGCTGGCTGCCGGGTTAGGACGGAAATCATGGCATTGCTGGATCGCACCGCGCGCAGCCTGCTGCTGTCCGAACTAGTTTCGGGCATGGCACTCACCTTGAGCTACTTCTTCAAGCCCAAGGCCACCATCAACTACCCCTATGAGAAGACGCCGCTGTCGCCGCGCTTCAAGGGTGAGCACGCGCTGCGCCGCTACCCGAATGGCGAGGAACGCTGCATCGCGTGCAAGTTGTGCGAGGCGGTGTGCCCGGCCCAGGCCATCACCATCGAGGCCGAACCGCGCGAGGATGGCAGCCGCCGCACCACGCGCTACGACATCGACATGGTGAAGTGCATCTACTGCGGCATGTGCGAGGAAGCCTGCCCGGTGGACGCCATCGTCGAAGGTCCGAACATGGAGTTCTCGACCGAGACCCGGGCGGAACTGCTGTACGACAAGGACAAGCTGCTTTCCAACGGCGACCGTTGGGAACCCTTGCTGGCCCGGCGGCTCGAACTCGATGCCCCCTATCGCTGAGACGGACATGATGACCATCCGCAGCCACGGAGGCACGCCATGATCGCGGCACTCGCCTTCTATGCCTTCGCCTCCGTCCTGATCGCATCCGCGGTCATGGTGGTGACCGCCCGCAACCCGGTTTACAGCGTGCTGTTCCTGATCCTGGCGTTCTTCAACGCCTCGGCGCTGTTCCTGCTGATCGGCGCCGAGTTCCTGGCGATGATCCTGGTCATCGTCTATGTCGGTGCCGTCGCGGTGCTGTTCCTGTTCGTGGTGATGATGCTGGACATCGACTTCGCTCGACTGCGCGAGGGCTTCCAGCGCTACGCGCCCATCGGCGCCATCATCGGCGGTATCCTGTTCCTGGAACTGGTGCTGGTACTGGCGGGCTGGCGCTTCACCGACCTGGCCGTCGACCTGCGGCTGGCGCCGAACCCGGGTGGCGGCGTCAGCAACACCCAGGCCATCGGGCGGTTGCTCTACACGGACTACGTCTTCCTGTTCCAGGCTTCGGGGCTGATCCTGCTGGTGGCCATGATCGGCGCGATCGTGCTGACCCACCGCGAGCGCGTCGGCACGCGCCGCCAGGTCATCGCCGACCAGGTTTCGCGCAGCGGCAGCGTGGTGCTGCAGAACGTCGCCATCGGCGCCGGCGTCAGCCCTGGCAGCATCCTGCGGCCACCGCCGAAGGACGCGCCCAAGGCGGTCGAGCAGCACGACACCCATGGGGGGCACCACTGAGATGGAAATCGGTCTCGGCCATTATCTGGTGGTCAGCGCCATCCTGCTGGTGCTGGGCATCTTCGGCATCTTCATGAACCGCAAGAACGTCATCATCATCCTGATGAGTGTGGAACTCATCCTGCTGGCGGTGAACATCAACTTCGTCGCCTTCAGCGCCTGGTTGAACGACCTGAACGGGCAGATCTTCGCCATGTTCGTGCTTACGGTCGCCGCGGCGGAAGCTGCCATCGGCCTCGCCATCCTCGTCATCTACTTCCGCAACCGCGGCAGCATCGAGGTCGAGGAAATCTCGACCCTGAAGGGCTGAGGGCCATGTTCGTCGGTGCCATCTTCTTCCCGCTCCTGGGCGCGACCATCAGCGGCTTCTTCGGCCGCTGGCTGGGCGACCGGGTGGCGCAATGGACCACTGTGCTGTGCATGGTGCTTGCCGCCGTGTGCGGCGTCTCCGCCTTTGTCCAGGTGGCCCTGGGCGGCCACCCCGAGACAGTGCTGCTGCTGCGCTGGATGGATGTCGGCGGCCTGCAGGTGAACTGGGCGCTGCGCTATGACACGCTGAGCGTGGTCATGGTGGCGATGGTGACCTTCATCTCCACGCTGATCCACCTGTACAGCGTCGGCTACATGAGCCACGACCGCACGATCCCGCGGTTCTTCGCCTATCTCAGCCTGTTCACCTTCATGATGCTGATGCTGGTGACGGCCGACAACCTGGCCCAGCTGTTCTTCGGCTGGGAAGGCGTCGGCCTCGCGAGCTACCTGCTCATTGGCTATTGGTATGAGAAGGAAAGCGCCAACAAGGCGGCGATGAAGGCCTTCATCGTCAACCGCGTCGGCGACCTGTTCTTCATGCTGGGTCTGGCGCTGGTCTTCCTGACCTTCGGCAGCATCGAATTCCCGGTGATCTTCGCCGCCGTCGCGCAGCACACCGGCGACACCTATCTCGGCATCAACAGTATCGAGTTGATCGGCGTGCTGCTGTTCCTTGGCGCCTGCGGCAAGTCGGCGCAGCTGGGCCTGCACACCTGGCTGCCGGACGCCATGGAAGGCCCGACGCCGGTTTCCGCGCTGATCCACGCGGCGACGATGGTGACCGCCGGCGTCTTCCTGATGGCGCGCATGTCGCCGATCATGGAATACGCACCGACCGCGCTGATGATCGTGACCGTCGTTGGTGCCAGCACGGCGCTGTTCGCGGCCACCATCGGCTGCGTGCAGAACGACATCAAGCGGATCATCGCCTACTCCACCTGCTCACAACTGGGGTACATGTTCTTCGCCATCGGCGTTGGTGCCTATCAGGTGGCGATCTTCCATCTGTTCACCCACGCCTTCTTCAAGGCGCTGCTGTTCCTAGGCGCCGGCTCGGTCATCCATGCGATGTCGGACGAGCAGGACATCCGCAAGATGGGCGGCATCTGGACCAAGATCCCAGTCACCTACCTGGTGATGTGGATCGGCAGCCTGGCCCTGGCCGGCGTGCCGCTGTTCGCCGGCTACTACTCGAAGGACGCGATCCTGGAGGCAGCCTTCGCGGCACATAGTGGCGTCGGCACCTATGCCTTCGTCTGCGGCATCATCGCCGCCTTCCTGACCGCCTTCTATTCCTGGCGCCTGCTGTTCCTGACCTTCCACGGCAAGCCGCGGGCGGACCACCACACCATGGAACACGTGCACGAAAGCCCGGCCGTGATGCTGGTGCCGCTTTTGCTGCTCAGCGTCGGTGCGGTGCTGACCGGCTATGTCTTCGCGCCCTACTTCATCGGCGAGATGGAGCACGACTTCTGGCACGGCGCGATCTTCAACGGCGCCCATAATCACATCATGCACGCCATGCATGAGGTACCGGAGTGGGTTGGCCTGGCGCCGACCGTGGTGGGCGCGGTCGGCATCGCGCTGGCCTTCGTCTTCTACATGCTGGCCCCGGCGCTGCCGCGGGCGCTGGCGAACGGGCTGCGGCCGATCTACCTGTTCCTGCTGAACAAGTGGTACTTCGACGAGCTGTACGACTTCCTGTTCGTCCGCCCGACGATGGCGCTGGCGCGGGTGTTCTGGCAGGTCGGTGACGCCAAGCTGATCGACGGCATGCCGAACGGCGTCGCGGCGCTGGCGGCGGATGTCGGGCGCGGCGCGGTGCGGCTGCAGACCGGGCGGGTGGCGAGCTACGCCTTCGTCATGCTGATCGGCGTCGTCATCTTCGTCTCGCTGTTCCTCTATTCCTTGCTTAGGGGGGCCTGAGGCTCATGAACCCCGGTTTCCCCCTGCTGTCGCTGCTGACCTTCCTGCCCCTGGTCGGCGCGGCCATCATCCTTTCCGTGCGCGGGGAGGAGAAGGTGGTGGCGCAGAACGCGCGCTGGACGGCGCTGTGGACGAGCATCATCGTTTTCCTGCTCAGCCTGGCGCTGTGGTTCGGCTTCGACAAGTCGAGCGCGGATTTCCAGTTCACCGAGGAGGTGGATTGGCTGCCGGATTTCGGCATCGGCTACCACATGGGCGTGGACGGCATTTCGGTGCTGTTCGTGTTGCTTTCCACCGCATTGACGCCGCTGTGCATCCTGGCCAGCTGGGAATCCATCGGCACCCGCGTGCGCGAGTACATGATCTCCTTCCTGGTGCTGGAGACCATGATGGTGGGCATGTTCTGCGCGCTGGACCTGGTGCTGTTCTACGTCTTCTTCGAAGGCGTGCTGATCCCGATGTTCCTGATCATCGGGATATGGGGCGGGCCGCGCCGCGTGTATGCGGCGATGAAGTTCTTCCTCTACACCCTGGCCGGTTCGGTGCTGATGCTGCTGGCCATCCTGTGGCTGTGGTACAACGCCGGCACCACCGATATCCCCGAACTCTTCGCCTATGACGTGCCGCGGGCGGTGCAGGGCTGGCTGTTCTTCGCCTTCCTCGCCAGCTTCGCGGTCAAGGTGCCGATGTGGCCGGTGCACACCTGGCTGCCGGACGCGCACGTGGAAGCGCCCACCGCCGGTTCCGTCATCCTGGCCGGCGTGCTGCTGAAGATGGGCGCCTATGGCTTTCTGCGGTTCAGTGTGCCGCTGCTGCCCTTCGCGTCGGCCGAATATGCGCCGCTGATCTTCACGCTGTCGGTCGTGGCGGTCATCTACACCTCGCTCGTCGCGCTGGCGCAGCAGGACATGAAGAAGCTGATCGCCTACTCCTCGGTCGCCCATATGGGCATCGTGACGCTGGGCATCTTCACCTTCACGCCGCAGGGCCTGTCAGGCGCCATCTTCACCATGCTGGCGCATGGCGTCGTCTCCGGCGCGCTCTTCCTCTGCGTCGGCGTGGTCTATGACCGCGTGCACAGCCGGGAGATCGCGCGCTACGGCGGTGTCGCCAAGGTGATGCCGGGCTACGCGCTGCTGTTCATGCTGTTCACCATGGCCAGCATCGGGCTGCCGGGCACCGCCAACTTCGTCGGCGAGTTCCTGGTCATCATAGCGGCCTGGAAGGTGAACCCCTGGGTCGCCGCCGGCGGTGCCTCGGGCATGATCCTGGGCGCCTGCTACATGCTGTACCTTTATCGCCGCGTCGTCTTCGGCAAGCTGGAAAAGCCGGACCTGAAGGTGCTGGCGGATCTGAGCCCGCGGGAATACGTGGTCTTCGCGCCGCTGGTGGTGCTGACCATCTGGATGGGCATCTACCCGTCCTCCTTCCTCTCCTTCTTCGAAGCCAGCGTCGCAGCACTGTTGGCGCGCCATGAGGCTGCGCTGAATATCGCCAAGTTGGCAGGGATGTGAGCCGATGAACTGGACCCTTGCCCTGCCGGAGATCCTGTTGGCCGTCTCCGGCCTGGTCATCCTGCTCGCGTGCGTTATCCCGAAGCAGGATACCTCCTATGGCGGCAACATGGCCGTCATCGGCGCGCTGCTGTGCGCCGCTGTGCTGGTGATGATGCAGGACGAAGGCACTGCCTTCTCCGGCCAGTACATCGCCGACCCGTTCGGCCGCTTCATGAAGCTGCTTTGCCTCGCTGGCGCGGCGGCGACGCTGCTGCTCGCCATCGACTTCAATGAACGCGAGAAGCTGGCGCGCTTCGAGTTCCCGGTGCTGGCGCTGTTCGCCACCACCGGCATGATGGTGATGATCTCCGCCAATGACCTGATGTCGGTCTATATCGGTCTGGAACTGCTCTCGCTGCCGCTCTACGTCATCGCCGCCTTCAACCGCGACAATGGGCGTTCGGCGGAAGCGGGGCTGAAGTACTTCGTGCTGGGCGCGCTGGCCTCGGGCCTGCTGCTCTACGGCACCTCGCTGGTCTATGGCTTCGCCGGCTCGACCAACTTCGACAAACTCGCAGAGGCCTTCGCGCCTGGGCAGTCGGTTTCCGCCGGCGTCGTGGTCGGGCTGGTCTTCGTCATCGCCGGGCTGGCCTTCAAGGCGTCCGCGGTGCCGTTCCACATGTGGACGCCGGACGTGTACGAGGGGGCGCCGACACCGGTGACTGCCTTCTTCGCAGCGGCGCCGAAGGTGGCCGCCATCGCGCTGATCGTGCGCGTGCTGACCGGGCCCTTCGCTGATCTGTCCGACCAGTGGCAGCAGGTGCTGCTGCTTATTTCCGCTGCCTCCATGCTGCTGGGCAGCTTCGCGGCCATCGGCCAGCGCAACATCAAGCGACTGATGGCCTACAGCTCGATCGGCCATGTCGGCTACGCGCTGATGGGCCTGGCGGTGGACACCGATGTCGGTGTGCGCGGCGTGCTCGTCTATATGGCGATCTACCTGGTGATGAATATCGGCACCTTCGCGGTGCTGGTCTCCATGCGCCGCCAGGGCAAGTCGGTGGAACTGATCGACGACCTCGCCGGCCTGGGCAAGACGCACCCCGGCACCGCGATGTGGATGGCGATCTTCATGTTCTCCATGGCGGGCGTGCCGCCGTTGGCCGGGTTCTTCGGCAAGCTCTACGTCTTCCTGGCGGCGATGCAGGCCGGCTACCTGTGGTTGGCGCTCATCGGTGTCGGCACCAGCGTCATCGGCGGCTACTATTACCTGCGCATCATCAAGGTGATGTATTTTGATAGTACCGAGCAGCCGCTGGACGCTGCCACCCCGGGCGTTGGCCTGGTGATGGCGGGCTCGGGCCTGTTCAACGTGCTGTTCATCCTGTGGCCGGCGCCGTTGATCGGTGCGGCACAGTTGGCGGTCGCGGCGCTGGTGGGGTGAACGCCCTTCCGCCGCTGACCTGGCGGCTGGCGGTTCATCCGGTTTTGCCGAGCACAGCGGACCTGGTCTCCCAGGCCGCGGCGGCGGGTGAGGCGGAAGGCCTGGCGGTGCTGGCGTTGCGCCAGACCGCGGGGCGCGGCCGGGCAGGGCGGGAATGGGCTTCGCCGCCGGGCAACCTGTACCTTTCGGTGCTGCTGCGCCCGGCTACCCCGGCGCGGGAAGCCGCGCAGTGGAGTCTGCTGGCCGGCGTGGCCTTGGCAGAAGCCGCCGGCGTCTTGTTAGCGGAACCGGCTCGGCTGATGCTGAAATGGCCGAACGACCTGCTGCTGGATGGTGCCAAATGCGCCGGCATCCTGGCAGAAAGCACCCTGGCGCCGGATGGCACGCTTGAGTGGCTGGCCCTCGGTATCGGCGTGAACCTGGCGACGGCACCGGCGCTACCGGGGCGGGCGACCGCGCATTTCGCGGCGGCTGAACCACCGGAAGTCTTCGCGCAGCGGCTGCTGGTCCGGCTGGCGCATTGGCGGGACAGCGCGCTGACGCGGGGCTTCGCCCCAGTGCGCGCGGCCTGGCACGCCATGGCGGCACCGCTTGGCAGCCCCTTGCGGGTGCGCCAGGGCAGCGGTTTCGTCGAAGGCCTCTATGCCGGGCTGGCGGAAGACGGCAGCTTGCTGCTGCACACGGAAAATACCACCCGCCGGATCATCGCCGGCGAGGTGGAGCAAATGAGGTAAGCGATGCTCCTGGCGATCGACGCCGGTAACACCAACGTTGTCTTTGCCGTGCATGACGGCAAGGAATGGCGCGGCCGATGGCGTGTGGCCACCCGTGCCGACCGGACCTCGGATGAATACGCGGTCTGGCTGCTGGCACTGATGCAGCATTGCGGCCTGCGCCCGGCGGAAGTGGAACGCTGCGTGCTCGGCACCGTGGTGCCGGCGGCGCTGTACGGGCTGCGGCGCCTGTGCCGGGACTGGTTCGACTGCGAGCCACTTATCGCGCGCTCCAACCTGGACTGGGGCTTCGAGATCAAGGTGGACCGCCCCGGCGAGGTCGGTGCCGACCGCCTGCTGAACTCGCTGGCGGCGCATTACCACTACCAGGGGCCGCTGATCGTCATCGACCTCGGCACCGCCACCACCTTCGACGTGGTGGACAAGGACGGCTCCTACCTCGGCGGCATCATCGCCCCCGGCATCAACCTGAGCATCGAGGCGCTGCACCAGGCTGCGGCCCGCCTCCCGCGCATCGGCATTGGCCGGCCGCAGGCGGTGATCGGGCGCGATACTGTCTCGGCGATGCAATCCGGCGTGTTCTGGGGCTATGTGGGATTGATCGAGGGCATCGTCGGGCGCATCCGTGGTGAATATGAGGGTGACCTGAAGGTGATCGCCACGGGCGGCTTGGCCCCCCTGTTCAGCGAAGGCACCACCGTCATCGAGAGAATCGACCCGGATATCACGTTGGAAGGCCTCCGGCTGTTGGCGGGACGCAATCCCGCCCCCACCTTGCCGAAGAACCCGCGCGAACCGTGAACAGCATTGTATAGTAGGTGATGGACCTTTCCCCTTTCGATCTTCCGGATTCCGATTCCGATCTCGCTTTCCTGCCCTTGGGGGGGACCGGCGAGATCGGCATGAACCTCAACGTCTATCGATGCGACGGCCGCCTGCTGGCGGTTGATTGTGGCATCGGCTTCGGCGGGCCGGAGAACCCGGAGGTGGAGGTGATGGCGCCGGACCCGGCCTGGCTGGCGGCGCGCCGCGGCAAGCTGGAAGGCCTGGTCATCACCCACGCGCATGAGGACCATATCGGTGCCGTCGCGCATCTGTGGCCCATGCTGCGCTGTCCGCTCTATGGCAGCCCTTTCGTCGCCGCGGTGCTGAAGCGCAAGCTGGGCGAGGCTGGGCTCTCCCACGAAGCCAAGGTCACCACCATCCCGACCGGCGGCCGTTGGCAGATGGGGCCGTTCGACCTGCAGTTCATCCGCGTGGCGCATTCCATCCCGGAAGCCCAGGCGATGGCGATCCGGACCCGTCATGGCCTGGTGGTGCATACCGGCGACTGGAAGCTGGACCCCGAGCCGCTGCTTGGTCCGCCGACCGATGAAGCCGCCTTCGCCGCCCTGGGCGAGGAGGGCGTGCTGGCCATGGTCTGCGACTCGACCAACGCGATGGTCGAAGGCCATTCCGGTAGCGAGGCCGAGGTGCGCCGCAACATGACGGCGCTCATCCGCAGCCTGAAGGGGCGCGTGGCCGTCACGTGCTTCGCCACCAACGTGGCGCGGGTGGAAAGCGTGGCCCGCGCGGCCAAGGCGGCGGGGCGCCAGGTGGCGCTGTTCGGCCGCAGCCTGCGCAACGCGGAAAACGCGGCGCGCGAATGCGGCTACCTGAAGGGCATCGACCCCTTCGTGCCGGAGGACGAGGCAGGCTTCCTGCCTGACGACTCGCTCTGCATCATCTGCACGGGGTCGCAGGGCGAACCGCGCAGCGCCCTGGCAAAAATCGCCGCCGACACCCATCCCAGCATTGCACTGGGGGAGGGCGATACCGTCATCTTCTCGTCGCGCATGATCCCGGGCAATGAGCGCGGCATCATCAAGGTGCAGGACGAACTGGCCCGGCGCGGCTGCAAGATCATGACCGCCGACGACCATATGGTGCACGTCTCCGGCCACCCGGCGCGCGATGAGCTGAAGCGGCTCTACGCGCTGGTGAAGCCGAAGATCGCCATCCCGGTGCACGGCGAATGGCGGCACCTCTCGGAGCATGCGGCGCTGGCCAAGCAGTGCGGTGCCACCCCAATCCTGATCGAGGATGGCGATATGGTGCGCCTGGCACCCGGCAAGGCGGAGGTGTGCGAAGGCGCGCCGACCGGCCGCCTGGTGGTAGACGGCAACCGCCTGCTGCCGCTGGAAGGCGGAGTGCTGGCGGCGCGCAAGCGCATGCTGTTCAACGGCGTGGTCATGGCTAGCTTCGCGGTGGATGCGAATGGCAAGGTGCTGGGCACGCCGCAGATCTCGGCGCCCGGGCTGTTCGAAGGCACCGACCTGGAGCCGATGCAACTCGCCGGCGACCTGATGCGCGCGGTTCAGGACCTGCCCGGCGGGCTGAAGCGTGAGGATGACGCCCTGCGCGAGGCGGCGCGGGCGGTGCTGCGCAAGGCGGTGGGCCGGCGACTGAAGAAGCGGCCGAACGTGGAAGTTCATTTGCTGCGGGTTTAGGGCCTGACCCGCTAAGGCGGAATCGCCGGTGCGGTGGATCAGTCGCTCAAATCGACCCTGGGGAAGGCTCCAGGGTCGGACGTGCCCGCTGGGTGTTTGTTGCTCGCGTGACGCCTCGCGGGCTTTGGTGCTGATGCCGACCAGGCCAAAGCCATGGGTCCGGACGCCACCGTCGGCAATTGAGGTGAGACATGACCTGGTTCAACGGTGCGGTGCTGTATCTGCTGGTCTGGTGGCTCACGCTGTTTGCGGTGCTGCCCATCGGCACGCAGCCGGTGGCCGAGGCAAACCTTGAGGATGGTGGCTGGCGTGGCGTGCCTAAAGCCCCGCAACTCGGGCGCAAGGCCATTATCACCACCCTGGTCGCGGCGGTGGTCTGGGGCATTTTGTACGGGATTATCGTTAGCGACCTGTTAAGCTTCAGGACCGGCTGGCTGGCATTGCCAGAAAACTAGGCAGGTTAGGGGTGGTTCACCCCGTCCCGCCCTGTTGTTGTGCAGTTGACGGCTAGGCGCCGCTTTTTCTCTCTTTTTCCGCAGCCTTTCGAATTGTGCCGCGTTCTCCCCGGAGCCAACATACGAACAGGAAGAGGGTTGGTCCTCTTTCTGCCGTGTGACTGGCGTTTCCTCCCTAAACTCGGGCCGCACCCCTTTGGGGTTGCGGCCCTTTTTTTAATCCTTTCGTTGACCGTGGCAAGCAGATTCTGCCTCACGAGAGCGAGATATTGAAATTGTCTGTGCCTGCTGCGGTGCAACACGAACGATAATTCCATCGTGGCCCGTTTTGTCACTGCCCCTTCCGCCGGCGGCGTGGCGCAACTAGTGTCCGCCCGCCCGTATGCTGAGGACCTTGCCTTGCGCCTGTCTCGCGCCTTCCTGCCGACCCTGAAGGAAACCCCGACCGAGGCGCAGATCGCCTCGCATCGGTTGATGCTGCGTGCCGGAATGGTGCGGCAGACCGCGGCGGGCATCTATGCTTGGCTGCCATTGGGGCTGCGCGTGCTGCAGAAGGTCAGCGCCATCGTGCGCGAGGAGCAGGACGCCGCCGGCGCGCAGGAAATCCTGATGCCGACGATCCAGTCCGCCGAGTTGTGGCGCGAAAGCGGCCGCTACGACGACTACGGCAAGGAGATGCTGCGCATCAAGGACCGGCACGACCGGGAGATGCTGTTCGGCCCGACCAACGAGGAAATGGTCACCGACATCTTCAAGACCTACGCCCGCAGCTACCGCGACCTGCCGCGCAACATCTACCACATCCAGTGGAAGTTCCGCGACGAGATCCGCCCGCGCTTCGGCGTCATGCGTGGTCGCGAGTTCCTGATGAAGGACGCCTACAGCTTCGATATCGACTACGATGGCGCGCAGAAATCCTACAAGCAGATGTTCGTCGCCTATCTCCGCACCTTCGCGCGGATGGGGCTGAAGGCGATTCCGATGCAGGCGGATACCGGCCCGATCGGCGGTAACCTGTCCCATGAATTCCTGATCCTGGCGGAGACCGGCGAAAGCGGCGTGTTCCTGCACAAGGACCTGCTGGAGTTCGATGTTCTCGGCAGCGCGCCGGATTATGAGGGCGACCTTTCGCCGACCGTCGATTTCTGGACCAGCCGCTACGCCGCCACCGACGAGAAGCACGACGAAGCCGCCTGGGCCCAAGTGCCGGCCGACAAGCAGGTCAGCGCGCGCGGCATCGAGATCGGCCACATCTTCTACTTCGGTACCAAGTACAGCGCGGCGATGGGCCTCAAGGTCAGCGGCCCCGATGGCACGATGATCACGCCGGAGATGGGCAGCTACGGCATCGGCGTCTCCCGCCTGGTCGGCGCCATCATCGAGGCCAATCACGACGAGGCCGGCATCAAGTGGCCGGACGCGGTCGCGCCGTTCCGCGTGGCGGTGCTGAACCTGAAGCAGGGCGACGCGGCCTGCGACGCGATGTGCCAACAGCTCTACGACGCCTTCCCGGACGACGCGGTGTACGACGACCGTGGGGAACGCGCGGGTGTGAAGTTCAACGACGCCGACCTCATGGGATACCCCTGGCAGGCCGTGGTCGGCCCGCGTGGTGCTGCCGCCGGCAAGGTGGAGCTGAAGCGCCGGGCGACCGGGGAGAAGGTCGAGTTGTCTCTGGAGGACGCCATTGCCCGCATCCGCGCCTGAAGCGCGCCGCGCCGCCTGCCTGTGGCCCTGCCGATGAAGTGGTTCAACGCCTTCGAGCGCATGGTCGCTTTCCGCTACCTCCGGGCGCGGAAGGGCGAGCGCTTCGTCTCAGTCATCGCCATCTTCTCCCTGGTCGGCATCGCGCTGGGCGTGGCGACGCTGATCATCGTGATGAGCGTGATGAACGGCTTCCGGCAGGAGCTGCTCGGCCGCATCCTGGGGCTCAACGGCCATATGGGCGTGTACACCACCACGGGTGAGCCGCTGCGCGACTTCGACGATATCACCGCCAAGGTGCGCGCCCTGCCGGGCGTGGTGCAGGCGGCGCCGATCGTGGAAGGCCAGATCTTGATGACCAGCGAGCAGGGCGGCGCCAGTGGCGGCTTGGCCCGCGGCATTCGGCCGGACGACCTGCGCGCTCGCGCCTTGATCGCGGGGAACATCCGCGCCGGCAACCTGGCCCAGTTCGAGGGTGACGATGCCATCGTCATCGGCACCGGGCTGGCCTTCAAGATGCGCGTCGGCGTGGGTGACCGGGTCACCCTTGTTTCACCGCAGGGGCGCGCGACGGTGGTCGGCACGGTGCCGCGGGTGCGCGCCTATCGCGTCGTCGCCATCTTCAATGTCGGCATGAACGAATACGACAGCAGCTTCGTGTTCCTGCCGCTGGAAGCCGCGCAGGTCTATTTCCGGACGCCGGAGGCGGCGACACAGGTAGAGGTCTTCGTGCAGGACCCGACGCGGGTGCGCGCGGTGAACCTGGAGATCCGCCGCGCCCTGGCCGGGCGGCCGGTGCGCATCCTGGATTGGCAGGACGCCAACAGCAGCTTCTTCAATGCGGTCCAGGTGGAACGCAACGTGATGTTCCTGATCCTGACGCTGATCATCATCGTCGCCGCCTTCAACATCATCAGCAGCCTGATCATGCTGGTGAAGGACAAGGGGCGCGACATCGCGGTGCTGCGGACCATTGGCGCCACCAGTGGCAATGTGCTGCGCATCTTCCTCCTGTGCGGCGCCAGCGTCGGCATCCTCGGCACCGGCATCGGCTTTCTGCTGGGCATGCTGTTTTGCTGGAACATCGAGGGCATCCGCCAACTGCTGCAAAGCCTGACGGGCACGCAGCTGTTCAGCCCGGAGGTGTACTTCCTCTCCCGCCTGCCCGCGGTGGTAGACCCCAACGAGGTCACGCAGGTGGTGCTGATGGGCCTCGGCCTGTCGCTGCTTGCGACGATCTACCCCAGCTGGCGGGCGGCCCGCATGGACCCGGTCGAGGCGCTGCGGAATGAATGACGTGGCCGACCTGGTGGCGCCGCTGCGCCTGGCGGGGGTGCATCGCGCCTACAAGACCGAGGCCGGCGAGCTGGCGGTGCTGACCGGCGCCGACCTGGTGCTGGCGGGCGGCGAAATCGTGGCGCTGGTGGCGCCGTCCGGCACTGGCAAGTCCACGCTGCTGCATCTGGCCGGGCTGCTGGAACGGCCGGATGCCGGCGAGGTGTATGTGGAAGGCCGCGCTGCCGGCAGCCTGACCGACGACGAGCGCACCACGATCCGCCGCACCACCATCGGTTTCGTCTATCAGTTCCACCACCTGCTGCCGGAGTTCACGGCAGAGGAGAACGTGGTGCTGCCGCAGATGGCCGCCGGCGTTTCGCGGAAGGCCGCGGGTGAGCGGGCGCGGGAGTTGCTGGCCAGCTTCGGCCTGGGCGAACGCTTCGCGCACCGGCCTGGCAAGCTTTCCGGCGGCGAGCAGCAGCGCGTCGCGATTGCGCGGGCGCTGGCCAACCGGCCGCGGATTCTGCTGGCGGACGAGCCCACCGGCAACCTGGACACCGCCACGGCCGCCAAGGTCTTCGCCGAGTTGCTCGGTGCGGTGCGCGGCCAGGGCGTCGCCGCGCTGGTGGCCACGCACAACCCGGAGTTGGCCGCGATGATGGACCGCAAGGTGACGCTGCAGGATGGCAAGCTGGTCGGCGCCTGAGGCGTGAATCGGCCGCCCAGCGTGCTACATTGGGGGCATGGCCGACTCCTTCATCCACCTGCACACCCACTCCAGCTATTCGCTGAGCGAAGGCGCCATCAAGGCTGAAAAGCTGGCCGCGCTGGCCAAGGATGCCGGCATGCCGGCGGTGGCCCTGACCGATACCGCCAATATGTTCGGCGCGCTGGAATTCGCCCAGGGCTGCCAGGGCAAGGGCGTGCAGCCGATCATGGGCTGCCAGCTGTGGTTGGCCCGCAGCGCCACGGATGACCGGCCCGAGAGCGCCCGCCTGGCGCCGGACCCGATCGTGGCGCTGGCGATGGACGCGGCGGGCCTGGACAACCTGCAACGCCTGTCCTCCCACAGCTTCCTGGAGGCCGATGCCTCGGGCAAGCCGGCCATCACGCTGGACCTGCTGCTGCAGCACGCGCCCGGGCTGTTCCTGCTGACCGGCGGCACCACCGGCGCCTTGGCGCGCCTGCTGACCGAAGGCCGCCGCGACGGCGCGCTCCGCCTGCTGGCCCGGCTGGGCGAGGCCTTCCCGGACCGCATGGCGGTGGAGTTGCACCGCCACGGGCTTGAGCTGGAACGCATGGTCGAACCAGGCCTGCTGGCGCTGGCCGAGGCGGCGCGGCTGCCCATCGTCGCCGCCAACGACGTGTATTTCGCCAAGCGGGAAATGCATGAGGCGCATGACGCGCTGCTCTGCATCAGCGAAAGCCGCGTGCTGGCGGAAACCGACCGCCGCCGCGTCACCGCGCACCACTACTTCAAGACCGCCGCCGAGATGCGCAAGCTGTTCGCCGACCTGCCGGATGCCTGCGACAACACCCTGGCCATCGCGCGCCGCTGCGCCGTGATGGTGGAGACGAAGAAGCCGGAACTGCCGATCTGCCCCAAGGTGGGGGAGGGCATGGACGAGGCGCAGACCGTGCGCGACATGGCCACGCGCGGGCTGGATGCGCGGCTGGCGGCGGTCGAGGCGGATGCCGAGAAGCGCAAGCTCTACCACGACCGGCTCGACTACGAGTTGGGCGTGATCGAGAAGATGGGCTTCTCCGGCTACTTCCTGATCGTGGCCGACTTCATCCAATGGGCGAAGGCGCAGGGCATTCCGGTGGGGCCGGGGCGTGGTTCGGGCGCCGGTTCCGTTGCCGCCTGGAGCCTGCTGATCACCGACCTGGACCCGATCCGCTTCGGCCTCCTGTTCGAACGCTTCCTGAACCCGGAGCGCGTCTCGATGCCGGATTTCGACATCGACTTCTGCCAGGACCGGCGCGACGAGGTGATCAACTATGTCCGCCGCGAATACGGCGCGGATCGGGTGGCGCAGATCATCACCTTCGGCAAGCTGCAGGCCAAGGCGGCGGTGCGGGACAGCGGGCGCGTGCTGGGCATGCCCTATGGTCAGGTGGACAAGATCGCCTCGCTGATCCCGTTCAACCCGGCCAAGCCGGTCACGCTGGCGCAGGCCATCGCGGAGGAACCGCGCCTGGCGCAGATGCGCGACGCCGATGAGAGCGTGGCGCGGCTGCTGGAGATCGCGCTGCAATTGGAAGGCCTATACCGCAACGCCTCTACCCATGCCGCCGGCGTGGTCATCGGCCGCAAGCCTCTCATCGAGATCGTGCCGCTCTACCGCGACCCGCGGAAGGAGATGCTGATCACCCAGTTCTCCATGAAGTACGTCGAGCAGGCCAGCCTGGTGAAGTTCGACTTCCTCGGCCTGACCACGCTGACCGTCATCGAGAAGGCGCTGAAGACGCTGAAGGGGCAGGGGATCGACGTCGATATCGCGCAGATTCCGCTGGACGACGCCCGTACCTACGAGATGCTCCGCAAAGGCGATGCCGCCGGGGTGTTCCAGTTCGAAGGCCAGGGCATGCGCGACTGTCTGCGGCAGATGCGCGTGGACAGGTTCGAGGATCTGGTCGCCGCCGTGGCGCTGTACCGCCCGGGGCCGATGGCCAACATCCCCGCCTATTGCCAGCGCAAGCACGGCGAGAAGTGGGAAAGCCCGCACCCGAAAATCCACCACATCCTGGCCGAGACCAACGGCATCATGGTCTATCAGGAACAGGTGATGCAGATCAGCCAGGAGCTGGCGGGCTACTCGCTCGGCGGCGCCGACCTGCTGCGCCGTGCCATGGGCAAGAAGATCAAGGCGGAGATGGAGAAGCAGCGCTCCATCTTCTGCGAGGGCGCCGAGAAGAACGGCGTCGAGCCGCAGAATGCCGGCGAAATCTTCGACCTGATGGAGAAGTTCGCCGACTACGGCTTCAACAAGTCCCACGCCGCGGCCTATGCGCTGGTCAGCTATCAGACCGCCTGGCTGAAGGCGAACCACCCCGTGGCCTTCCTGGCGGCGCTGATGACGCTGGACATGGACAAAACGGAAAAACTGGCTGGCGACATGCAGGAAGCGTCGCGGCTCGGCATTGCGGTGCTGCCGCCGGACATCAACCGCTCCGGCCATGAGTTCCTGGTGGAGGTCGGCCCCGACGGCAAGCAGGCCATCCGCTTCGCGCTTTCGGCCGTGAAGCGCGTCGGCGCGCAGGCGATGCGGGACCTGGTGGCGGCGCGGGACAAGCCTTTCGTTAGCGTCGCGGATTTCGCCCAGCGGGTGGACCCGAAGCTGCTGAACAAGATGCAGATCGAGAACCTGGCCAAGGCCGGCGCCTTCGACGGGCTGGAGAAGAACCGCGCCCGCCTGGTGGCCGGCGCCGAGACGGTGCTGCGCCGCGCCCAGGCCGCCGCCGAGGAACGCGGCAGCAACCAGGCCGGGCTGTTCGGTGGCGCCGAGGCCAAGCCGGACCCGCTGCGCCTGCCCGAATCCAACGACTGGCCGCAGCTGGAACGCCTGGCCTTCGAGGCCGAGGCGGTCGGCTTCCACCTCTCGGCGCATCCGCTGGACGTCTATCGCTCCGTGCTGCGGCGGCTGGGTGTCACGCCCATCGTGCAGATCGCGGCGCAGTCGAAGGGTACCAGCCGCATCAAGCTGGCCGGCACGGTGGTGAACAGCAAGGAACGCACGACCAAGTCGGGCAGCCGCATGGCCTGGGTGCGGCTGTCCGACGCTTCCGGCAGCACGGAGGTGACGCTGTTCTCCGAGGTGCTGTCGCGTTCGCGCGAGCTGCTGGTCGAAGGCACCGCCGTGCTGATGAGCGTCGAAGCCAAGGCGGAGAACGAGTCGCTGCGGCTGACCGCGAGCGACGTGGAGGGGCTGGAGAAGGCGGCGCAGAATGTCGGCCAGGGCATTCGGCTTTGGCTGGAGGAGACCGCCAGCGTCGAGCACATCCGCGACGTGCTGCACCGCGAGGGCAAGGGCAAGGGCCGCGTCTCCATCGTGGCGAAGACTGGTACCGGGCAGGATGTGGAGATCGCGCTGCCCGGCAGCTTCAACGTCTCGCCGCGGCTGATCCAGTCGATGGAAGTGCTGCCCGGCGTGGCGAATGTGGAGGCGGTTTAGCGGCCCAGCCGCGCCAGCCGCGCCGCCACCTCGGCCTGTGCTGCCACAAAGCCCGCATCCTCGGGGCGCTTGCGGGCGTATTCGCCGAGGATGCGATGCCAGTAGCGCAGGTACTGCGCCTCCACCCGCGGCCGCCGGCCGGCGGCGGGGATCGCGGTGCCCGCTGGCAGCAGGCCGAGCGACGCCAATTCCCCGACCACGGCGGCCACATCCAGCGCAACGGAATGCTGCGCGGCGTCGATGGCCGGCACCGTTGGCGCCGCAATGCCGGCGTCCACGCCCCAAATATAGTGCGCCTCCGCACCGATGGCGCTGTCGCACAGCATGTAGCTGGCCGGCACCGGCGTGGCGGCGATGCCGATGATGCGGGGCGCGGTGTCGGCAAAGGCGGTCCAGTGCAGCGCCGAGCCAAGCTGCCCCACCACCGTTTCATGCCGGCGCACCAGGGCGATGGCCTCGGCCAGGTCCAGCTCCTCCGGGTAGGCCACGGCGAAACCGGCCTGGCGCAGCACCTGCTCCAGCACCGCTTCGCCGGCCACGCCCCGGGCATAGCCGGCGGTGGCGAAACGGCTGCGGGAGAGGTAGAGCGGCTGAGCGGTCCGCGCCACGGCGCCAGGCACCGCGGCATCGCCAACCCGGCGCACCGTCGCCGCCCAGGCGTCGGAGGAGATCGCGTAGCAGAGCGAGGACGGGTAGGGGACGATCAGTTCCCGCACCCGGGTCGGTCGGTCCAGCATCAATATGGCGTCGCGCGGCACGCCGGCCTTGGCCAGCATGTCCCACATGACCGGGCTGTATTCGTCCGGCTTGCCGATGCAGGCCAACCGGTGGGCGCCGGGCACGGGCCAGCGCCACAGCCGGGCCAGGCTGTCGATGATGAAGTGGCCGTGATGCGCCGGCAGGAAGCCGCCCCAGACCAGCGTCTCCTCCAACGTCTCCTGCGCCGGCAGCGGGTCGCCGCCTTCCAGGCTGGCCACGCGCGCGGACTGCGCCCAGTGGTACAGGCCGCTCTCCGGAATGAAGGCGCCGTGCTGGTCCTGCGCGCCGCCCTGCCACCACTCGCCCAGCCAGGGGCCGAGCGGGTGCAGCACCGCGTTGGCGTAGCGGGTCAGCGGCAGTTCCGTGACCGTCAGGTGGCGCAGCGTGGTGCGGACCCCTTCGGTTTCGGCGGCGGCGGCGGCGGGGAAGCGGTGCAGCCGGGCGGCCTCAGGCACGCGGGAGGGCAGCGCGGCCAGGTCGGGGAAGGGTTGCATCGCCGGGCTATATCCGCTGCCGGCCGGGCGAACAACGCCGCGCCAGCTTGCTGCCAGTGGAGTGAAGGAGAGCGGGTGCTGGCCGGCGACAACAGCGTAATGTCGGCCTAGCGGAATGGGGTGCGTGGCATGTCCTGCGGGCGTATGAAATCATCGGGGCTAACCGGATAGCACCACCCAGGCTCTATCCTGGCTCGGCCTGACGCAGCATTTACGATACAGAAATGGATAACCCTTCCACTTGCTCTCCGCCAACATCCACGTACCCAACCATTAGACATCAGGCTTTCGGATGCTAGCCACCCGGAATGCGTTGAAGCGGGCCATTCTGGTGCCAAGGGATAGGCGCAGCCGTTAGTCTGTAGTAGCGTCGCAGGCAGGCTGGTACGCTTTGCGTAGACTGCGAACGCGGCATCAATGGCAGGAGCGGATATATGTACTGGAGATAGTCGGCCGCTTGACTCTTCGGCCACGGCTTGGCCGAGCACCGACAGCAACATGACCGCCGCTAACCACTGCATGGCCGCCCCCGAGAGATGCCGTGCAATCTCGCGCTGACAACCCAGGAGCGCAACGGGAGACTCGCCAATGGGGCAACCGAGGTGGCTCCGTCTGAGGCTTGAAGCGCAATCCGCTAATCCGCAGCAAATTGCTGCCGCTGATTATGCGGATCGGTTCGCCGCCTCGCGCCAAGAGAACATTCCCGAGGAGGCTCTCCCTGAGGTGCGCCGCATCATCGCGCATGGCCTACGTAGCGGAGCCGTTGTAAGCGGCATTGCTGACCGCTTATAAGCGGCATTGCTGACCGCTTAACGGACAGCTTCGCCGTGCTGAACGTGAATTGGCATTGGGTCGCCATGGAGGAGGTAGGAGAGTGCTTCAATCAGGGCGCCATACTGCGTGCCAGCTTTGGGGACTCGGCAGAATGGATAGCGCCATTCTCTAAATGCTGCCGCGCATGCGACGATCTTCACCGGGGGCGCTTTGAAATCGTGTCTTCGGACTTTCCTCACAAAGACCCGCACACCCAGGTTTGGTCAGGGAAGCACTGGCGAGACCGGCCACTTACAAAAACCTGGCCCGGCGCAGGGATTCAAGGGGCGGGATGCCGGGGACGCTGGACCATCAAGAGCAGACCCAGCTCTCGAGTGAATCCGCAATTCGCCGCGTGGCTAGACGCAAAGCTAGAGGGCGCCATGCGGTTGCCGCAGCGCCCTCGATACTACTGACCAGTTGGGCTTTATGCTTCAGCCTCGGCCGCCGGGTAGTGGGTCAGGTTGAGCGGCCCTCAAACCGACCCACTACCCAACAGTACGCCGGCTTGCCGCCGGCGGGGCGCTGTGCCATATGGCCCGCGTCGCCGCCGGGGTTCCCTGGCGGCGGCAAATCCGCACGCGGCGCGCCCTTCCATTCAGGCAGGGTCCGGTCCTCCGGCAACGGGGGTCAGCACCGCGGAGGTCAAACCGGACTTAACTTGGAAGGAAGATCGCTCATGGCGATGCCACAGGCAAATCTGCGCACCCTGCTCGAGGCCGGCGTGCACTTCGGCCACCATACCCGCCGCTGGAACCCCCGGATGGCGCCGTACATCTTCGGCATTCGCAACCAGGTCCACATCCTGGACCTGCAGCAGACCGTGCCGATGCTGGACCGCGCCCTGAAGGCCGTGCGTGACACCGTCGCCGCTGGCGGCCGCGTGCTGTTCGTCGGTACCAAGAAGGCGGCAGCGGAATACGTGGCCGAGAGCGCCACGCGCTGCGGCCAGTACTACGTCAACCACCGTTGGCTCGGCGGCATGCTGACCAACTGGAAGACCATCACCGGCAGCATCAAGCGGCTGAAGGAGATGGAAGGGCGCCTCGGGACGGACACTTCGGGTCTTACCAAGAAGGAAGTCCTGATGCTGACGCGCGAGAAGGAAAAGTACGACCGCGCGCTCGGTGGCATCAAGGACATGGGCGGCCTGCCGGACATCATCTTCATCATCGACACGGTGAAGGAGAAGCTGGCGATCGAGGAAGCCAACAAGCTGGGCATCCCCGTCGTCGCGGTGTGCGACAGCAACGCCGACCCCTCGGGCGTCGCCTTCCCGATCCCGGGCAATGACGACGCGATCCGCGCCATCAACCTTTACTGCGACCTCATCGCCGCCGCCGTGTTCGACGGCATCAGCGCCGAGCTGCAGGCCAGCGGCGTTGACCTCGGCAGCGCCGAGGACGTCCAGGAAGTCGAGATCGAGGAAGTGCTGCCCAGCGCTGCCGAAGCCGCTGCCGAATACGGCATCCCCGACGCCGCGGTCGAAGCCCAGCCCACCGCTGTCGCCCCGACCGAGTAATACCTGCCAGCGGGCCGGGGCGTGACCCCGGCCTGCCAACGCTACCAAGGAGGACCAGACATGGCCGAGATCACCGCCCTGTTGGTGCGCGACCTGCGCGATAAGACCGGCGCCGGCATGATGGACTGCAAGAAAGCGCTGGTCGAGAACGACGGCGACATGGAAGCGGCCATCGACTGGCTGCGCAAGAAGGGCCTGTCGGCCGCCGCCAAGAAGTCTGGCCGCGTCGCCGCGGAAGGCCTGGTTGGCGTGGCCACCGGCCCGCAGGTCGGCGGCATGGTCGAGGTGAATGCCGAGACCGACTTCATCGCCCGCAACGAAAGCTTCCAGCACTTCGTCTCCGAACTGGCCGGCCTGGTGCTGGGCATCGGCGACGACGTCGAGAAGCTGAAGCACGCGACCTTCCCGGGCACCAGCCATTCGGTGCAGGACCAGCTGACCCACCTGATCGCCACCATCGGCGAGAACATGACCATTCGCCGGGCCAAGCGCCTGACGGTGTCCAGCGGTGCGGTGGCGACCTACATCCACAACGCCGTTGCGCCGGGTCTCGGCAAGATCGGCGTGCTGGTGGCGCTGGAAGGTTCCAGCGAAATCAACGTGCTGGAGCAGCTCGGCCGCCAGATCGGCATGCACGTGGCGGCGACCAAGCCTGAGGCGCTGGACGCCTCCTCGGTCGATCCCTCGGCGCTGGAGCGTGAGCGCCGGGTACTGACCGAGCAGGCCCAGGCCTCCGGCAAGCCGCCCGCGGTCATCGAGAAGATGGTCGAAGGCCGCATCCGCAAGTACTACGAGGAAGTGGTGCTGCTGGAGCAGGTCTGGGTGCATGACGGCGAGACCCGGGTGAAGGAAGTGGTCAAGAAGGCCGGTGGCAACCTGACCGGCTTCCAGCGCTTCGTCCTGGGCGAAGGCGTCGAGAAGGTGGTCGGTGACTTCGCCGCCGAAGTCGCCGCCGCTGCCGGCCTGACCAAGGCCTGACCAGCGCCGGGCGGCCTTGGTGCCGCCCCGCTCTCCATGAAGGGCCGCCTGCGATGGGGCATGGCGGCCCTTGCCATGTCTGGGGTCCGACGGCATCGCCGCGGGCCGTCAAATCTTCCACTCAGCCAGGGCGGACCGGGCGCGAGCGCTGCCGTTGCGCGCGATCACGGTCCAGTGGTCTTGCGGGGCCATGGTGCCGGCGCCTATGTTCCGCCGCCCGCCAGAACACACCGGAGTCACCGTGAGCGAACCTCTTCGCTACAAGCGCGTCCTGCTCAAGGTTTCCGGGGAAGCCCTGATGGGCCACCGCGACTACGGGCTGGACAATGCCACGGTGCGCGCCATCGCCGCCGACGTGCAGGCGGTAACCGCGCTGGGTGTCCAGGTCTGCCTGGTCATCGGCGGCGGCAACATTTTTCGGGGCATCTCCGGCGCCGCTTCGGGCATGGACCGGGCGCAGGCCGACTACATGGGCATGCTGGCCACCATCATGAACGCGCTGGCCATGCAGAACGCGCTGGAGAAGGTCGGCGTGCCGACCCGGGTGCAATCCGCCATAACCATGGAATCGGTGTGCGAGCCCTATATCCGCCGGCGGGCGATCCGCCACATGGAGAAGGGCCGGGTGGTGATCTTCGCCGCCGGCACCGGCAACCCGTTCTTCACCACGGATACCGCCGCCGCGCTGCGCGCCGCCGAGATGTCCTGCGACGCCATGCTGAAGGGCACCCAGGTGGACGGCGTCTACAGCGCCGACCCCCGGAAGAACCCCAAGGCTGAACGTTACGTGACCTTGAGCTACCTGGACGTGCTGGCGCGCGACCTCCAGGTAATGGATGCTGCGGCGATCAGCCTGGCGCGTGAGAACAAGCTGCCGATCATCGTGTTCAACATCCACGAGGAAGGCGCTTTTACCAGCGTGATGAAGGGCGAAGGCCGTTTCACCACGGTTGTCGAGCAGTAGCGACCATCGGGGGGCCTGCCTGGCCCGCCGCAAGTTTGGGGGAACCGGGCCATGCCCGATGATATCAAGGCCCTGAAGCAGGACCTGACACGTCGAATGGATTCGACGATGGATCTGCTGAAGAAGGAATTCCAGGGGCTGCGCACCAGCCGCCCCAGCCCGGCATTGCTGGAGCCGATCCGCGTGGTGGCCTATGGCGGCGAGGTGCCGCTGTCCCAGGTGGCCAACGTGCAGGTCGGCGGCCCCGGCCTGCTGGTGGTGCAGGTCTGGGACAAGTCCGTGGTCAAGTCGGTCGAGATCGGCATCCGCGACAGCGGGCTGAACCTGAACCCGCAGACCGAGGGCCAGAGCATCCGCGTGCCGTTGCCGCCGCTGACCCAGGAGCGTCGCAACGAGCTGGTCAAGACGGCGCAGAAATACACCGAGGGCGCCAAGGTCGCCATTCGTGGCGTCCGTCGCGATGGCATGGAACAGGTCAAGGCGCAGGAAAAAGACAAGAAGGCGCCGATCAGCCAGGACGATTCCAAGAAGTGGCAGGAAGAAGTCCAGAAGCTGACCGACCAGTACATCAAGAATGTCGAATCCGCCCTGGCGGACAAGGAAAAGGACATTCGGACGGTTTGAGCAGCAGCGCAGGCCCCCGATGAGCGCCGTGACCCAACCGCGCGAGGCGGTGGCAACGCCATGCCCGATACCGCGCCATGTGGCGATCATCATGGACGGCAACCGCCGTTGGGCGCAGGGCCGCGGCCTGCCGGTGGCGCTCGGCCACAAGGCGGGGGCCGAGGCCGTGCGGCGCGCGATCGAAGCGGCGGCGAATACCGGGGTGGAATGGCTGACGCTGTTCGCCTTCAGCTCCGAGAACTGGACCCGCCCGGCCGATGAGGTGCAGGAGCTGACCACGCTGCTGCGGCTCTACCTGCGGTCCGAGGTTGCGACCCTGGCCAAGGAAGGCGTGCGTCTCCGCGTCATCGGCGACCGCGACCGCTTCGGGCCGGACCTGGTGCGCGCGGTGGACCAGGCCGAGGCGGCGACCGCCGGCGGCACCCGGCTGAACCTGGTGGTGGCGCT
>CANBNK010000050.1 GCA_947371015.1 Acetobacteraceae bacterium
CGGCGGGCAAGGCGGCCACGATGACGAAGGGGTCCAGCCAGGACTGAAAGTTCACCACGATCAGCAGATAGATCATCACGACAGCGCCGAGCAGCCCCCAGCCCATGCCGGAAAACGCGGTGTTCATGGTCTGGAACTGGCCGCGCAGGGTCACGGTGACGGTGGGTGGGCGGTCCGCGTCCACGGCGGCGATGGCGCGCTGCACGTCGGCGGCGACAGCGCCAAGGTCACGCCCCTGGGTGGTGGCGAAGACATTGACCAGCGACTGGATGTTGTACTGCGACACCACCGCCTGCCCCATGCCGCGGCTGAAGGTGCCGAGCGCGCCGAGCATCTGCGTCTCGCGGTCGGCGAAGCGGCCGGTGACCGGCAGCGCCTGCAACGCCTCCAGCTGGTCCACCAGGTATTCCGGCGCCTGCGCCACCACCTGGTAGGACACGCCATTGGCCGGGTTGAGCCAATAGACCGGCGCGGTCTGCGCCGAGCCCGCCAGACTGCCGGCGACGCTGGCGGTCACGTCGCGCGCCTCCAGCCCCAGCGCGGCGATGCGGGTGCGGTCGATCTCGAAGCGCAGTTCCGGCACGCCGGCGGGCTGCTGGATGCGCGCATCGGCCAGGCCGTCGATGCCGCGGATGGCGCGCAGGATGCGCTGCGCGTGTTCCTGGTTGTTGGCCAGGTTGTTGCCGGTGACCTGGATGTCGATCGGTGCCGGGGCGCCGAAGTTGAGGATCTGGCTGGTGATGTCGGCGGGCAGGAAGGCGAAGCTGGTGCCGGGGAAGCGGTGCGGCAATTCCCGCCGCAGCCGGGCGACATGTTCGGCGGTGGGGCTGTGCTCGGGCTTCAGGCCGATGAGGATGTCGCCATCCATCGGGCCGATGCTGCCCGACGCGCTGTAGGTCACGTTGATGCCGCTGGGCGAGAGGCCGACATTGTCCACGATGGCGCGGATTTGCTCGGCCGGGATCAGCTCGCGCACCTCGCGCTGGATGCGGTCGAGCAGCGCCGCGGTTTCCTCCACGCGGGTGCCGGCGGGGGCGCGGACATGCATGGCGATGGTGCCGCTATCGACCTCGGGGAAGAAGTTCTGCCCCAGGAAGGGCACCAGGCCGAGGCTGGCCAGGGCGAAGGCCATGAAGCCGAAGATGGTGGCGCGCGGGCTGATGCAGGCAAGCCGCAGCACGCCGCCATAGCCCATGCGGAAGCGCTCGAACCGGGTCTCGAAGCCATGCTGGAACCGACCGAGCGGGCCGCGCGGCGCGGCATGCCCAGCCGCGACATGCGGCCGCAGCAGGTACATCGCCATGGTCGGCACCAGGGTGCGCGACAGGATGAAGGAGGCGACCATGGCGAAGACCACCGACAGCGCCATGGGCACGAACAGGAAGCCGGAGACGCCGGGCAGGAAGAACATCGGCACGAAGACGATGCAGATGCACAGCAGCGAGACGAAGGCCGGCACCACGATCTGCGCCGCACCGTCGAGGATCGCGAGCTTCACACCCTTGCCGTGTTCCAGGTGCCAGTTGATGTTCTCGATGGTGACGGTGGCGTCGTCCACCAGGATGCCGACCGCCAGGGCCAGGCCGCCCAGCGTCATCACGTTCAGGGTTTGGCCGAAGGCGGCCAGCATGGCCACCGCAGCCAGCACCGCCAGCGGAATGGAGATGGCGATGATGACGGTGGAGCGCCAGGAGCCGAGAAACAGCAGGATCATCAGCGAGGTCAGCGCCGCCGCCAGCGCGCCTTCGAAGACCACGCCCTCGATCGCCGCCTTGACGAAGGTGGACTGGTCGTTCAGCAGCGCGACATCCAGCGTCTCGGGCAGGCTGGGGCGCAGCCGGGGCAGCATGGCGCGGACGCCATCGACGATATCGATGGTCGAGGCGGCGCCCGACTTCAGCACCGTCATCAGCACCGAACGCTGGCCCTCGACATGCACGATGTTCTGCTGCGGCGGGGAGCCGTCGCGGACGTTGGCGATATCACCGATGGTCACCACGGCGCCGCCGACGCTGCGCACCGGCAGGGCCGAGATCTCGGCGATGTTGCCGGGTTCGTTGTTGAGGTTGAGGTTGTACTGGTTGGTGCCGACCTTGAGGAAACCGGCCGGGGTGATCTGGATCTGCGCGGCGATGGCGTTGTTCACGTCCTGCGCCGAAATCCCCTTGGAGGCCATCGCCTCGGGGTTCAGGTCGATCATGATCTGCCGTTGCCGGCCGCCAAAGGGCAGCGGCACCGCGGCGCCGGGCACCGTGACCAGCCGGGTGCGGATGAAGTTGAAGCCGACATCAAACAGCTGCTGTTCGCCCATGCCCGCGCCGCTGAGCGCGATCTGCAGGATGGGCACGGTGGAGGCGTTGTAGTTCAGGATCAGCGGCGGCGTGGTGCCGGGCGGCAACTGCCGCAGCAGCGTCTGGCTGACGGCGGTGATCTGCGCATTGGCCAGGCGGATATCGGCGCCGGCCTGGAAGAATATCTTGACGATGCCGATGCCGGGCATCGCATTCGCCTCAATATGCTCGATATCGTTGACCGTGGTGGTGAGGGTGCGCTGGTAGGGCGTTAGGATGCGGCCCGACATGTCCTCCGGCGACAGGCCGGTGAAGGACCAGGCCACCGCCACCACCGGCACGGGAATGTCCGGGAAGATGTCGGCCGGGGTCTTCCAGGCCGCAAGCCCCCCGGCCAGCACGATCATCACCGCCATCACCACGAAGGTGTAGGGCCGCGCCAGGGCAATACGGACAAGCTGGATCATATGGGAATGATCGGGGCTTCGGCAGCCCGGGTCAATCGGGCGTGCGCCGGCGGGGCACCGGCCTGACGAAATGCCGCAACCGCCTCCGTCAGGCCTGCGGTTCGCTGTTGCCCTTGCCGGAAATCCACGGATAGAGCGCCGGCAGGACCAGCAGGGTGAGCATCGTCGCGGTGATCAGGCCGCCGATGACGACCGTCGCCAGTGGGCGCTGCACTTCGGCGCCGGCACCGGTGGAAAGCGCCATCGGCAGGAAGCCAAGGCTGGCCACCGTCGCCGTCATCAGCACCGGCCGCAGCCGGATCAACGCGGCCTGACGCGCCGCCTCGATGGCGTTCCGGCCTTCCAGGCGCTGTTCGACAATGTAGCTGACCAGCACCACCCCGTTCAGCACGGCGATACCGAACAGCGCGATGAAGCCGACCGCCGCCGAGATGCTGAACGGCAGCCCGCGCAGCCACAGCGCCAGCACGCCGCCGGTGGCCGCGAAGGGCACGTTGACGAAGATCAGCGCCGAGAGCCGCAGGCTGCGGAACATGATGAACAGCAGCGCGAAGATCAGCGCCAGCGCCGCCGGCACCACGATGGTCAGCCGCGCCGTCGCCTCCTGCAGGTTCTTGAACTGGCCGCCCCATTCCACGACGTAGCCGGGCGGCAACTGCACCCGCTGCGCCACCACGCCCTGCGCCTCGGCGACGAAGCTGGCGATGTCGCGGCCACGCACATTGGCCTCCACCGTCACGCGCCGGCGGCCCTTCTCGCGGCTGATCTGCGCCGGACCGTCCTCGACGAAGACCTGCGCCAGTTGGGTCAGCGGGATCGCGCGGCCGGTGGCGTCGGCGATGCGCAGCTCGCGGATGCGATCGACGTCGGCGCGGTCCTCGGGCCGCAACCGCACGCGGATATCGAAGCGCGCATTGCCCTCCACCAGCGTGCCGACGGTGCGGCCGCCCATCGCCTCCACCACGTCCAGCACCTGGGAGGCGTTCAGCCCGTAACGCGCCACCGCCTCGCGGTCGATGACGATGCGGAGATAGGGCTGCCCGGCGGTCTGCTCGGCGCGCACATCGGCGGCGCCGGGCACGCTGGCCAGCGCGCGGCGCAGCGCCTCGGCCTGGGCGCGCAGCACGGCGGGCTCGTCGCCGTAGATGATCGCGGCCACGTCCGAACGAACCCCCTGCAGCATGTCCTGCATCCGCATCTCGATCGGCTGCGACCAGGAGAGCTGCATGCCCGGCACGTCGTGGTTCAGCGCGGCCGAGAACGCCTGGATCAGCCCTTCCCGGTCAGGCGCCGTGGTCCATTCGCCGTGCGGCCGCAGCATGATGAAGCTGTCGCTCTGCTCCACCCCCATCGGGTCGGTCGGAATCTCGGAGCTGCCGGAAAAGCTGACCACGGTCTCCACCTCGGGGAAGCGCAGCAGGGTGCGCTCCACCAGCGTGGTGGTTTCCACCGCGGTCGAAAGCCCGATGCTGGGCAGCTTGGTGATGGTCACCGCCAGGGCGCCCTCGTCCAGCTTGGGGATGAACTCGGCGCCAAGCCGCGTGGCGACCACGCCGCTGCCCAGCAGCAACGCCAGGGCGATGCCGACCGTCGGCAGCGGGTGGCGCTCCGTCCAGTCCAGCATCGGCGTGTACCAGCGGCGCACCCAGCCGATCACCCGGCTGTCGTGGTCGGAGACCGGCCTGGTCAGCACCATGCCCGCCAGCACCGGCATCAGCAAAATGGTCAGCACCAGGGAGGCCAGCAACGCGAAGATCACGGTCAGCGCCATCGGGCGGAACATCTTGCCCTCGACCCCCTCCAGGCTCAGCAGCGGCAGATAGACCACCGTGATGATCATCACCGCGAACAGGATCGGCCGGCCCACCTCATGCGCCGCCTCCCGCACCACATGCTCGATCGGGCGCTTGGGGAACTCCGCCCGGCGGCGGACGACATTCTCGATCATCACCACGGCGCCATCGACGATCAGGCCGAAGTCGATGGCGCCGAGGCTCATCAGGTTGCCGGAAATGCCCATGTGCACCATGGCCGAGGCAGCAGCCAGCATCGACAGCGGGATCGCCAGCGCCACCAGCAGCCCGGCCCGCAGGTTGCCCAGCAGTACCAGCAGCACCACCACGACCAGCACGGCGCCTTCCGCCAGGTTCTTCGCCACCGTCGCAATGGTACGGCCGATCAGGTCGGCGCGGTCGTAGTACGGCAGTATCTGCACGCCGGCGGGCAGGCTGGGACCGATGGCCTCGATGGCGGCGCGGACGCGCTGGCCGACTTCCCGGGTGTTCTCGCCCAGCAGCATCAGCGTCACGCCGACCACCACCTCGCCCTGGCCGTCCCGCGTCACCGCGCCCAGCCGGGGTCGCGGCGCTTCGGCAATGCGGGCGATGTCGCGCACATACAGCGGCACGCCGCCCTCCCCGGTGCGCAGCACGACGCGGCCGATGTCGTCGGGGTTCTCGATCAGCCCCTCACCGCGGATCACCGCCTGCTCGCCGTTGCGCTCCAATGTCGCACCGCCGCGGGCGCCGTTGTTGCGCGCCACCGCCTCGAATACCTCGGCCAGCGAGAGCCCGTAGCGGGTCAGCGCATCGGCGGCGACCTGGACCTCATAGGTCTTCATGGCGCCGCCATTGACGTTGACGTCGATGATGCCCGGCACCTGGCGCAGCCGCGGCGAGATCTGCCAATCCAGGATGCTGCGCAGCTCCATCAGGCTGCGGCCGGCGCCCTTGACCTCGAATTGCAGGATCTCGCCCAGCCCGGTGGAAACCGGGCCCATCTGCGGCGTACCGAACTCGGGCGGGATCTGCACCGAGGGCAACCTGGAGAACACGAGGTTGCGGGCCGCGTAGGTGTCCACGTCGTCGGCGAAGCGGACATAGACCACCGACAGCCCGTAGCGGGAAACCGAGCGCATGCCCTGCATCCGCGGCAGGCCTTGCAACGCCAGTTCCACTGGAAAGGTGATGAAGCGTTCCACGTCCAGCGGCCCCAGGCCGGGGGACTGGGTGATGACCAGCACCTGACGCGGCGAAATGTCCGGCTGCGCGTCGATCGGCAGCCGGCGCAGGTCATACAGGCCTACCGCGACCAGGATGCCGACGAGCACCAGCACCACCACCCGGTTGCCCAGGGCGAAGTCGATCAGGCGGGAGATCATGCTGGCTCAGTCCTCGGCCGCGAAGCGGCTGCCCAGCAGCATCGCCTTGAGCCGGAAGCTGCCCTCCGTCGCCACCACCTGCCCGGCCGCGAGACCCTCGATCACCTCGGTCACGCCAGCGGCGCTGAGGCCGAGCCGCACGTCGCGGCGGCCGAAGCGGGTCTCGTCAAGGCGAACGAAGACCACGGCCGCACCATCCACAGACTGCACCGCCGCGCCAGGCACCACCACGCCATCCCGCCCCAAGGGCGCGGCGATCTCGACCACCGCGAACATGTTCGCCTTCAGCGCGCCGTCCGGATTGGCGATCTCGCAGCGCACCTTGGCGGTGCCGGTGCGCGCGTCCAGCTGGTCGGCCACATAGGCGACCACGCCGGGGAAGCGCCGGCCCGGATAGGCCTCCACCGCGATGCTGGCGGCGGCGCCAAGCCGCAGCGCACCCAGGTCGCGTTCCGGTACGTCCGCCTGGACCCACATGATGCCGAGGTCGGCGAGGGCGAAGATTTCGCGATTGGTGTCCACCAGCTCGCCAGGCGTGGCGCCGATGGTGAGGATGGTGCCGTCGAACGGCGCCAGGATGGCCCCGCGCGCATCCTCCGGCGAAGCTGCGGCCAGGCTGACCGACTGCGACCCAGCCTCCCCGCCCGCCGGCTGGCTGCGCAGCGCCGGGCTGTAGCGCTCCAGCATCTCCCGCCAGTGCTCGGCTTCCACCGTGCGGGTCTGCACCGCGGCCTCGGCCCGCGCCATGTCGGACCGCCGGCGGTCCAGTTCGCTCTGCGCCAGGGCACCGCCGCGCACCAGGTCCTGGCCGCGTTGCAGCGCCGCCCGAGCGGTGGCGGTCTCCGCATTGGCCTGGCGCAGCGCGGCCTGGGCGCTGGCCAGTTGGTGGCGGGCTTCCGCCAGGTCCAGCGCATCCAGGATCGCCAGCCGCTGGCCCGCCCGAACGCGTTGGCCGACCGTGACCTCCATCACCTGGATGCGGCCACGCGCCAGCGGGTTGATGTGCGCCAGACGCAACTCGTTCAGCGCGACCATGCCGGTGACGCGGATGCTGCGGGCCAGCGGCCGGCGCTCGACGATGGCGGTCTCCAGCCGGAAGTTCCGCGCGGCCTCGGGGCTCAGCTTCACCTCGGTCGGCAGGGCCGGCGCGGGCTCGGCGACGGGGACCGGGGGCGCCGGCGGCGCGGCGGTCTGGCGCCCGGCGATGAACCCGGCGCCGACGGCCAGGCCCGCCCCGGCAAGCTCCAATGCGGCACGGCGGCTGATCATGGCATCACTCCGAGGGCCTGGTTCAGTCTCGATCGCGCGCGGTACACCGCCGCCCGCGCGCGAGCGCGGCCAAGGTCGGCGTCAAACGCCGCAACACGGGCACGGACCAGTTCCACCAGCGGGATTTCCCCGGTCGAATAGGCCGGCTCCAACTGCCGGCGGCGCTGGTCCAACGCGCCGAAGCCCGCTTCGGTCAGCCGCAGCTGGGCCTGCGCCGCCTGGAAGGCCAGCCGTGCCTGACGCGCTTCCAGGTCCAGCGCCCGTTCCAGCAGGATCAGCTGCGCTTCGGCGCGAGTCAGCTCGGCCTGCGCTGCCGCCAGCCGCGGCAGGTTGCGGCCCTCGGTGGCCAGTGGCAGCCGCACGACGACGCCCACCCGGGTACCGAAGCGTTCGGCGTAGGTGGTCTGTTCCTGCCGCCCCTGCAGGGAGATGATCGGGCTGTCGCGCGGCGTCGCCTCGGCCAGGCGCAGGCCGGACCGGGCGGTTTCCAACCCGCGCCGGGCGGCAACCAGGCGGGGATGCTCAGCCGGCGGACGCGCGGGCGGCTCGGCATCCAGCGCCAGGCTGGGCGCGGCGGCCAGCCCGGTCAGCACGCTGAAGCGCAGCCCGGCCTGGGCCAGGATCGCCTGCTGGTCCTGCACCGCCGCCTCGGCCAAAAGCGCTTCGCTGCGGGCCAGCAACGCGTCGGCCGCCGGGCTTTCGCCGCGGCGGGAGCGCTGGTCGATGACGCCGGCGAGTTGGCGTGCGGCGGCGGCGCGGCGTTCCAGGGGCGGCGCGGCCAGCCGGGCTTCCTCCACCTGGCCAGCGGCCTCCCGCACCGTGCCGGCAATGGCCAGGCGCAGCTCGCCAAGCCGGGCGCCGAGTTCGGTGATCCCGGCCTCGGCCAGGCGCGCGGTGGCGCGGCCTTCGCCGGGCAGCCAAAGCGGCGTGCCGACCTCCAGCCCGAAGGAGGTGAAGCCCTGGTTGGACAGCAGCCGGTCGGAGGTCGCATCGCCCTGCACGAAGGGCGAGGCCGGGAACAGGCGCCCGGCCATGTCGCGCCGCGCCTCCTGCACCCCGCGAAGTGCCAGCAACGGCCGGGCCTCCGGGCTGAGCTGCCAGGCGGCGTCCACCGCTTCGGCCAGGGAGGCAGCCTGCGCCAGCCAGGCCGGGGCGCCGGCCAACACTACCGCCAGCCAGGCCAGCCGAAGGGCAGCGTGAAGGGCCGCGACTCCACGGGGTATGCTCGTCATGCCGCCTCATGGCGCAGGGCGGCTGACAACTCGCTGACGCCTGGCCCGGCGCGGGCGGCCGGGGCTGGGTACAACCGGGCTGGCTAAGGGCGCGCCGCCCTGGCGGTCGGCAACGCGAATTCCACGCGCAGCCCGCGCGGCCTGGCCGCGGCCAAATGCAGGGTGCCGCCATAGGCCTCGACCAGTTCATGGGCGATGGTCAGGCCCAGCCCATTGCCGGGCTGGTGGCTGTCCAGCCGGCCACCGCGCGCCACCGCCAGGGCAACGTCCCCGGGGGGGATGCCGGGTCCATCATCCTCGATGACAATGCCGACCGCCTGGGTCGCGGCCTGCGCCACCGCGCTGATCCGCACCTCGCCGGCGGCCCACTTACTCGCATTCTCCAGGATTGCGCCGAGAATCTCGGTCAGGTCCTCGGGCGCGATCCTTACCGCCAGCCCGGCCGGGATATCGCTCTGCCAGGCAATCCGTTGCCCGCGCGGCAGCCGCTGCACCACGGCGACCACCTTGCGGACCACCTCGGCCAGCTCGGCACGCCCATTGGCATCCTGCGCACTGATGCCGACGCGGACGCGCAGCATTTCCCGCTCGACATGCTGGCGCATCCGCGTCGTCACCGCCTCGATCTCCTCGGCGATGGGCACCTGCCCGTTGGCTCGGAGCCGCCGGGCATCCTCGGCCAGCACCGTCAGCGGCGTCCGCAGGCCATGGGCCAGGTCGGCGGCATGCTCGCGCGCCCGGCGCAGGGCGGCGTCGCGGGCGTCCAGCAGGTGGTCCACCTCGGCCCCGAGCAGCACGACTTCCGCCGGCAGCCCGGCGCCAAGCCGGGCCTCGCCGCCCTGGCGGACCAACGCCAGCCGGGACTGCAGCTTGCGCAGCGGATGCAGCCCGACCTGCACCTGCACCCAGGCCGCACCGATCAGGAACGCCGCCAGCAGCGCCAGGAACGGCAGAAGCTGCCGGCCGAACGCCAGCCCATCGGCGCGGATCTCGGCGCGGTCCACGGCGACCGCGGCGCGGATATCGCCCCCGGCGCCCTGGGCCAGGGCGAAGGTCCGTTCGACCACATGCAGCGTGGCGCCGCCAGGCCCCGGAATGTCGTGCTGGTGCACGTCCCCCCTGCCGAGGCTGTCCTGCGGCAGTTGCAGCGACGCATCCCACAGCGAACGGGAGCGCAGGTCGGCACCGCCCCGCCGCGGCTCTTCGGCCACCTGCCAGTACAGCCCGCTGAGGGGTTCCAGGAAGCGCGGTTCGGCCGGCGGCCGCGCCAGTTGCAGCCGCCCGGCTGCATCGCGGCTGATGCCATCGACGATCTGGCGCAGATGCGCTTCCAGTTCCAGCACCAGCCGGCGTTCGACATGCTGCTCGAACAGCAGCACCAGGCCGAGCCCGGCCAAGGCCAGCGCCAGCAACACCGAGACGCTGCCGGCCGCCAGCAGGCGCCAGCGCAGCGAACCGCGCATCATGGCAGTTGCCGCGCGGCTTCCGGGATGACGTAGCCGAACCCCCGACGGGTCTCGATCAACCCGATGCCGAGGCGCCGCCGCAGCCGCCCCATCAGCGCCTCCACCGCATTGGTCTCGCGGTCATGGTCGTGATCGTACAGGTGCTCCATCAGCTCGACCGTCGGCACCACCCTGCCGGCATGGTGCATCAGGTAGTCCAGGCAACGGTATTCCAGCGGCGACAGCGTGACCGGCTTGCCCGACACGGTGACCTCCATCCGGCGCGGGTCCAGCACCACAGGACCGATGGCGATGGTGGCCACGGCGCGGCCGGCCGAACGGCGGATCACCGCGCGCAGCCGGGCGAGCAACTCGGGCATCTCGAACGGCTTTGGCAGGTAGTCGTCGGCGCCGGCATCGATACCCTCGACCCGCTCCGCCCAGGCGCCCCGCGCGGTCAGGATCAGGATCGGGAAGGCGCGGCCCGCGGCCCGCCAGCGGCGGAGAATGGTCA
Organism: Acetobacteraceae bacterium; assembly: GCA_947371015.1. Classification (GTDB taxonomy): domain Bacteria; phylum Pseudomonadota; class Alphaproteobacteria; order Acetobacterales; family Acetobacteraceae; genus CAIMOR01. The sequence continues at coordinate 10,379 of CANBNK010000050.1, forward strand.
GCCCGTCCATGCCCGGCAGCCCCAGGTCCAGCACGGCGGCATCGATCGCTTCGGTATCGCCGGCGAACCACGCCTGGTTTCCGTCCGTGGCCCGCAGCACCGAATGGCCGGCCGCAACCAGCGCGGCCTGGACCGAACAGCCGATCCTCGGATCATCCTCGACGAGCAATATCCGCATCAATCCGCACTCCGGCCGATCACCTGGGCGGTCCTGGCATCCACCTGAAAGGTCGCCCGATTGCGGTCCGCCCCCAGGACGCGGAAGCGATAGGTCCAGCGGTCTCCGCTGCGTTCCAGGGCGACGCCGACCACCTCGCCGCCCAGGGCTGGACGGACCCTGGACAGGACCAGTTCCAGTGGCAGGATGTCGCCCCTGCGTCTCGCGGCCAGCGCGCTGTCGTGGTCGAAGGCCTCCGCCTGCGCCTGCGCCTGGCCGGACGCGACAGCGGGCCACGCCGCCCCGCCGATGGCGAGGATGCAGGCCGCCGCCAGCAGCCAGGGCGTTTGATGGTGCATAACAGGCATCGGCCGACCTTGAACCCTCGATCCTGTCACGTTGCTGACAGCGGTGACCGAGCTTCGCCGCTCCCTCCCTGCGGTGCCAGGATGCCAGCCGGGGCTGCGTCGCATCAAGCGCTGCGGCACGGCGGCGCATTCCGCATGGGCCAGGGCGGGCGGAAAATGCTGTAGTGGCGCGAAGCGACGTGCGGCGGCTGGCGCCATCCGGCCACCGGCGCTTGCCTTCATCCGCAAGGCCCGGCCGGAATCGGCGTGGCCTGGCGGCCAGGACACCAGGCTCAACCGGCAAAGACCTCCGAGGAAACAACGCAAATGCTGATCAGGGCAGAAAACCTGCAAGCCGTGATGGCACGCCTCATGTGCGCCGCCGGCACCGCACCCGCCGCCGCGGACGTGGTCGCCACCGACCTGCTGGAAGCCAACCTGCAGGGCCATGACAGCCATGGCGTGCAACTCGCCGGCCGCTACGCGCTGAACATCCTGGCCGGCAAGCTGAAGCCGCAGGCCAATGCGGAAGTGGTGCGCCGGGATGGCGCGATCATCGTGGTGGATGGCGGCATGGGTTTCGGCCAAGTGGTCGGGCGCCAGGCCATGGACCTGGCGATCGCCGCCGCGCGGCAATCCGGGGTCGGGCTGCTGGCGCTGCGCAACGTGCATCACCTGGGCCGCATCGGCGCCTTTGGCGACTGCGCGGTGGCGGCGGGGATGCTCTCCATCCACTTCGTCAATGCCGTGACCGGCCCGGCCGTGGTGGCGCCGTTCCGCGGCAGCCAGCCGCGCTTCGGCACCAACCCCATCTGCATCGCAATTCCCGCCACCGCGCCGGGCGGCGCCCCGCTGATCCTGGACTTCGCCACCAGCGCCCTGGCCATCGGCAAGGTGCGCGTGGCCCATGCCGCCGGCAAGCAGGTGCCGGAAGGCGCGCTGGTGGACCATACCGGCGCCCCGACCACAGACCCCGCCAGCATGTATGGCGGCGGCCCGCGCGGCGCGCTGCTGCCCTTCGGCGGCCACAAGGGCTCCGGCCTGGCGCTGATCTGCGAAATCCTCGGCGGCGCGCTGGCCGGCGGCGGCACCAACCAGCCGGGCACGCCGAATGACCGCGGCATCGTCAACGGCATGTTCGCCATTGTGGTGGACCCGGCGCGGTTTGGCGACCTGGAGGCGTATCGCGCCGAGGCGACCGCCATGGTGGAACATGTGAAAACCTCGGCCCCCGGTGGTGAGCAGCCGGTGCTGGTGGCCGGCGAACAGGAGCGCATCACCAAGGCGGCGCGGCTGCGCGATGGGATTTACGTGCCGGACGCCACCTGGGAGGAACTCTGCGCCGCCGCCGCCGAGGCCGGACTGGGCCGGGCGGAAATGACCTCCCTGGCCGGGTTGTAGCGTCATGCCAGCGCCGCTTGCCGGGCTGAAGGTAGTGGAGGTTGGCCAGGCGGTGGCCGCGCCACTGGCCGGCGTGATCCTGGCCGACCTTGGGGCCGAGGTGATCAAGGTGGAGAAGCCGGATGGCGGCGACGATGCCCGGCTTTGGGGTCCGCCCTTCATCGGGGAAACCGGGCTGAGCTTCCATGCCTATAACCGCGGCAAGCGCGGCGTGACGCTGGACCTGAAGACCCCGGCCGATGTGGCGCAGTTGAAGGCGCTGGTGAAGGACACCGATATCCTGGTGCAGAACCTGCGCCCGGGGGTGGTGGAGCAACTCGGCATCGGGCCGGCCGATATGCTCGCGGCCAATCCACGGCTGGTTTATTGCTCGATTTGGGCCTTTGGCTACACCGGCCCCTTGCGGCTGGCGCCTGGGTTCGACCCGCTGTTGCAGGCCTATGGCGCCATGCTGAGCCTGACCGGCGGGCCGGATGAGCCGCCGACCTTCGCTGGCGCCGCCATCAACGACAAATCCACCGCCATGTGGTGCGTCATCGGCGCGCTGGCGGCGCTGCGGCAGCGCGACAGCAGCGGACAAGGCTGCGTGGTGGATACCTCGCTGTTCGAGAGCGCGGTGGCCTGGGCAGAGACGCCGCTGAATGCCTACCTGGCCACGGGCAAGGCGCCGGCGCGGCACGGCACCGGCAGTGCCAACCTGGTGCCGTACCAAACCTTCGAGACCGCCGACCGGCCGATTTGCATCGCCGCCGGCAACCAGCGGCTATGGGTGAAGCTGGCCCGCGCCATGGGCCATGCCGAATGGGCCGAGGATGCGCGCTTCCGCATCGGACGCGACCGCACCGCCAACCGCGCCGCGCTGGTGGCGGCCATGCGCCCGGTGCTGCAGCAACAGCCACGCGAGCATTGGATGACAGTGCTGACAGCCGCCGGGGTGCCCTGCGCCCCGGTAAACGACATTCCCGAATTGGCCGCCACGCCGCAGCTTGCCGCCATGGACCTGCTGCGCCAGGTGCCGGGCAGCGAGTTGCGGGTGGTCGGCCTGCCCATTTCCTTCAACGGCAAGCGCCCCCGCCCCCGCACGGCTGCACCCACGTTGGGGCAGGACAATGCTGCCATCCTGGGCAAGGCTTAGGCGGGCGCCAATCAGACCAGGTCGCGCAGCACCCGCTGGATGTCACTGGCGGGGTCCAGGTACTGGTCCAGGATATCGAAGTGATGGAAGCCTGGGGAAACCAGCAGCCCCGGCTTCAGCCCCTGGCGCCGCAGGTGCTGGGCATAGCGCAGCGAATGCTCGATCCAGAGCACCGGTTCCTCGCCGCCCACGACCACCCAGGCCGGGCAATGGCACCGCACCGGCACCACTTCGTAGTTGTGGCGCGCGCAAATCTCCGGCGTCAGGTGCAGTTCGGCGTTCACCGTGGTCAGCATGGCCGGCGTCGGATCGTAGATGCCGCTCACCAGCAGCGCGCCGGCGAAGGGCTGCGCCGGCAGGCCAAGCGCCGCCCAGTCCTCGGCCAGGGCCGCCGCCACCAGATGCGCGCCGGCGCTGTGGCCGCCGATGGTCACGCGCGCAGCGTCACCGCCATGTTCGGCGATGTGGCGCAACACCCACTCCACCCCCGCCAATGCCGATGCCACCGTGCCGTCCAGCGTCACCGCCGGGCAGAGGTCGTAGTTCAGCACCGCCACCAGCACGCCGCGCTTGTTCAGCTCGGTGGCGGTGAAGGCGAAGTTACGCTTGTCCTGCGCGCGCCAGTAGCCGCCATGGATGAAGGCATAGACCGGCCAGGGGCCACTGCCTTCCGGCGCGTAGAGGTCCAGCGCGTTCAGCCCGCTGGGCGCGAAGGCAAGCTCGGCGGTCCGGCGCGGAGAGGCCAGCGCGGCCTCGTTCTGCGGGGCACGCCGTGCCCCGTAGCTCGGGCTGTTGGGCACGCTGCGCTGCGGATTGTACTGCACTTCCGCCTCGTCGGCGGTCAGGCCGGCCCAGGGCATCTCGGTCATGGTGCTTCCAGTGTGGTCAGGGTGTCGAAGAACAACCGATAGGCCGCGCCGCGCGGCTTCAGCGCTTCCTCCGGCGTCCAGGCGCGGAAGGTCGGGCGGCCAAGCAAGCCGGCGTCCAGTACCATGCAGCGAATGAAGCCGGTGCCGGGCGCCAGCACGCGGCCAACCACCGGCTCCGCGCCGCTTTCATACCAGGCGCCACCGGGCGGGATCAGCCGCGTCTCGTCGCCCAATTCGGCCAGCAGCCGGCCGGCCAGCAGGCGGCGGATGCCGGGTCCGGCATGGCCATGCTTCGGCGTCTCGGCATCGGGTGGAAAGTCCACGCGGTCCAGCCGCAGCACGAAGGGCAGCGCCGGGTCGCGCGGCAGCGCGTGCGAGAGCACCAGCGTCGCCCGCGCCTCGGCGGTGGCGGAGACGGTGAAGCGCCAGACCTCGCCCGCGCCTTCCAGCACCGCACCGCTGGGCGCCAACACGGCGGCGGCCTCCGCCAGCACCGCGCCGTCCACCCGCAGCGCGCCGCGCCGCAGGTACAGCCCATGCACCCCCGCCGGCAGCGTGAAGCGGCCTGCCACATGGTCCTCATGCAGGCCCAGCCGCATCATCGCCCCAGCTTCTCCGCCAGGCCGCGGCCAAGCAGGGACATGGTCAGCGCCGAAAGCAGCACGAAAACCCCCGGCCACAGCGAAAGCCACCACGCCACCAGGATGAAGTTCTTGCCCTGCTCCAAAATCGCGCCCCAGTCCGGCGCCGGCGGCACCACGCCAAGGCCGAGGAAGCCAAGTGCGGCCTCGATCTGCAAGGCCAGGGGAAACAGGATGACGAAGTTCAGCACCAGCACCGGCAGCACATTCGGCAGCACCTGGCGCAGCAAGACGCTGGGTTCGGCGAACCCGGCCGCGCGGGCGGCTTCCACATAGGTCAGCTGCGCTTCCGCCAGCGCCGCGGAACGGCCGATGCGGAAGAAGTTGGGCAGGTGGATCACCGCCAGCGCCAGCACCAGGTTGGCGGCGCCGGGGCCGAGGATGCCGGTGATCATCACGCCCGCGATGATCGGTGGGAAGGTCTGCACCATGTCGGCCAGCCGCCCCACCACCAGGTCGAACCAGCCGCCGGCGAAGCCCGCCACCACGCCCAGGCCGCCGCCCACCAGCACCGACAGCAGCAGCGACAGCGTCACCAGCCCCAGCGTGATGCGCGTTCCATGCACCACGCGGGAGAATACGTCGCGCCCGACATCATCGGTGCCGAACCAATGCGCCGTGCTGGGCGGCTGCAGTGCCATCGCCGGGTTCAGCGCCAGCGGCGACTGCGGCGCCACCAGCCCCGGCGCCAGCAGCAGCACCGCGAAGCACGCCGCCAGCAGCAAACCCAGGCGCCAGGCGGTCATGGCTTCAGCCTCGGGTCCAGCAGGCCATACAGCAGGTCCACGCCCAGGTTCACCGTGGTGGCGATGACCACCACGAAGAACAGCGCGCCCTGCACCACCGGATAGTCCCGCCCCTGGATGCCGGTCAGGATCAGGCGGCCCAGGCCGGGCAGCGAGAACAGGCTCTCGATCACCACCACGCCGCCGAGGATCTGCACCAGGATCAGCCCCATGAAGGTGACCAGCGGGATCATCACATTGGCCAGCGCATGGCGGAAATAGATGTCGAAGGGCGGCATGCCCTTGGCGCGGGCGGCGCGGATATAGTCGCGGCCCAGTTGCTCCACCATCAGCCCGCGGACGAACTGGCTGTAAGCCGCGGCTTGCAGCATCGCCAGCGACACCACCGGCAATACCAGGTTGGCCAGGTTTTCGCCGAAATCCTCGGTCGGCCCAGACCACGCGAAGGGCGGCGACCAGTCCAGCAGTTGGCTGGCGCCCACCAGCAGCATCAGGCCCAGCCAGAACACCGGCGCCGAAAGCCCGACGAGGTTGACCCCCTGGATGGCCGCATCCAGCCGCGAGCCGCGCACGATGCCCGCCAGCACGCCCAGCGGCACGCCGATGAGCGTGGCCAGCAGCAACGTCGCCAGCGCCAGTTCGGCGGTGACAAGGAAGGCGTCCCACACCATGCCGGCCACCGCGCTGCCGCGATACCAGCTACGCCCGAGGTCGCCGTGCAGGGTTGCCCACAGCCAGTCCAGGAACTGCCGCCACAACGGCCGGTCCAGGCCGAAGAAGCCGCGCAGCGCTGCCTCCGCGCTGCGGTCCGACCCGGTCTGCCCCAGCATCTGCCCGACGATATCACCGGGCACCGCGCGCATCAGCAGGAAGACCGCCAGGCTGGACAGCAGCGCCGCCAGCAGCGCCGCGCCCAGCCTGCGCGCCAGGAACAGCGCCAGCGGTCAGCCCTCCACCCAGGCCTTCGCCAGGCCGAAATACCAACCGGTGCCGTGCTGCACGTAGTTCTTCAGCCGGGTGCGGTTGGCGGTCAGCAGGTCGGCCGAGAACAGCATGATCGTCGGCACCTCCTCGGCCAGTAGCTGCTGGAAGGCGGCATAGCTTTCGCGCCGCTGCGCCGGGTCGGCGGTTTCCTGCCCACGGTCCAGCAGCGCGCTGGCGCGGGCGTTGTTCCAGTTGCGGAAGTCTGCACCTTCCGGCGCGGCGCGGAAGTGGCGGTAGTACAGCAGCCCCGGGTCGGGCGTGGTGCCCCAGTCGTTGAAGGTGAAGCCCATTTCCTTGGCGCGGAAGTTGCGGATCCACACGCCAAGCTCCAGCTTGCGGATGGTGACGCGGATATCCACGCGCTTCAGCTGCTCGGCGATGGTCAGCGCCGCCGGCTCCATCCAGTCATAGCCGATGATGGTCGTCAGCTCGATATCGACGCCATTCGCATGCCCGGCGGCGCGCAACAGCGCCCGGGCGCGGTCCAGGTCCGGCTTCTGGTTGGCCAGCTGGTCCAGCGGCACGCCCCAGCCCTGCTGCATGCCCGCGACCATGGTCCCGATGACAGTGCCGTAGCCCACCACGGCGGCATCCATCACCACCTTCTTGTCGATGGCCAATGCAATCGCCTGGCGCACGCGCACATCCGTCAGTGGCCCGAACTTGCAATCGAGGTCGAGCGACTTCTGCCCCAGCGACGGCCAACGATGCACCTCCACCCCCGGCGCATTCGCCAGCGCCTGGGTATCCTGCGGGCGGGAGAACATGGCCAGGTCCACGCGACGGGACTGCAAGCCCACCACCATCGCCGCGCTGTTCGGCATGGTGACGAAGGTGACTTCATCGAGGTAGGGCAGCCCCGGCTGCCAATAGTCGGCGAAGCGTTCCAGCACCAACGTACTGTTCGGCCGGAACTGCCGCAGCTTGAACGGCCCGGTGCCGACCGAGATCTCGTTCATCCGCGGCCCAGACTGCGCGTCGTCGAGGAAGCCCTTCGGCACCACCGCACCATACTTGTTGGTCAGCGTCATCGGCAGCGCCGCATTCGGCCGCACCAGGTGGAACACCACGGTGTGGTCGTCCGGTGCCTCGATGCTCGCCACCGAGGACAGGTCGCCGGCGCCCGGCGAGCCATTGGCCGCGTTGCGCATGAAGTCGTAGCTGTACTTCACATCGGCGGAGGTCATCGCGGCCCCAGTGTGGAATTTCACCCCGCGCCGCAGCCGGAAGGTCCAGCTCTTGCCATCGGCGCCCGGCGTCGCGCCCTCGGCCAGCAGCGGGCGCGCCACGCCGGTGGGATCCTCGTAGAACAGGCCCTGGTACATCAGCACCGAAACGCGCACCCGGGCGTCGGCCGCCTGGCGGAACGGGTCCAGTGCCGGCGGCTCCACCAGGCTGCCGATGGTCAGCTTGCCGCCGCGCTTGGCGTTCGGGTCGGTCGGCCCGTACAGCAGCGGGTCGATGCTCGCCTGCTGCGCCTCGGCAAGATGCGGTGCGGAAATGCCAGCCAGCACCAGGGCAAGCGCCGCGCGGCGCGGAATGTCGAACTCGGTCATCGTCCCAGCCCCTTTTGAGCCTGATCGCCCGAGACGGAATCGTCGAAGGCGTAAAGCAGTCCTGGCAGTTTGGTCAGCCGCGGATCGCGGCAACGAACTCCACTTCCACCGGTACGTCGCGCGGCAACGCGGCCACGCCCACGGCGGAACGCGCATGCCGCCCGGCCTCGCCGAAAATCTCCGCCAGCAGCTTGGATGCGCCATCCACCACCGCCGGCTGTTCGTAGAAGCCGGGCGCGGAGCTGACGAAGCCGACCACCTTCACCACCCGCTTGACGCGGTCCAGCGAGCCCAGCGCCTCCCGCAGCACCGCCAGCCCGTTCAGCAGGCAGCAGCGCGCAACGGCGCGGCCGGTCTCCACATCCACTTCGGCACCCAGCCGGCCCTGGGCCAGCAGCCCGTCGCCAGCCCATGGCAACTGCCCGGAAACCCAGGCCAGGCCGTCCTCAACCGCCACCGGCACATAGCCGAACACCGGCGCGCGCGGCGGCGGCAGGGTGATGCCGAGTTCGGCCAATCGGGTCTCGATGCTCATGCGCGGTGCTCCAGCAACTCGTCCAGTGTCGTGCGCAGGTCATGGGCGCAGCGGAAGCCGGTATCCTGTTCCAACCTGGCCTGGCTGACGAGAGGCCACGCGATGCCCGCCGGCGCCGACCCGAGCGTTACACCCAGCCGCGCCGCAATCTCCCGCCAGGTCGTAGTGAAGCCGGCCAGGTGGTACAGCGGCGCCAGCCCCGGCCGGCCCAGCAGATGCAGGAACAGCCGCGCCACATCCTGCACATGCGCGGCATCGAACGGCAGGTCCGGCGCGCCCACCGCCGTTGCCTCGCCCGCGACCATGCGCTTCAGCGCGGCAGCGGCGCCGTCATACCAAAGCCCGGGGCCGAGGATCAGCGGCAGCCGCACGCCGGTCACGTCCAGCCCATGCACGCGGCGGAAGAACAGCGCCGCCTGCTCGGCCATGAGCTTGGAAAGCCCGTAGCTGGTCACCGGCGCGCAGGGCACGTCCTCATCCTCGCGCGCACTGCTTCGGGCCGGCCCGATGGCGACCGTGCTGCTGCTCCACAGCACCCGCCGCACGCCGCCCTGCACCGCCGCCCGCAGCAGCGCATGGAAGCCCAGCGCATTCACCTGCATGGCCCGTTCCGGTGCTGCCTCGCCGGAGCGCGCCAGCCCGACACCGCCGGCCGAGAACGCCGCGAGGTTCAGGATGCAATCCGGCCGCGCCACGGCGATGGCGGCTGCAGCATCCTCCAGCCCACCGGGCAGCAGCACGGCGCCGGGGGGCACCGCCTCGGGCCGCGCTGGTTCCAGCACATGCACCGCATGGCCCGTCGCCAGCAGCGCCCGCACGCAGGCGGCACCGACGAAGCCGCCACCGCCGGCGACCAGCAGGCTATGCCGGGACATCGTCACGGATGCAGGCCTTCGCATGGCCGGGCGCGGTCTCTCGCAGCGCCGGTACGGCAGCGGCGCATTCAGGCAGCACATAGGGGCAGCGCGTGCGGAAGACGCAGCCGCTTGGCGGGTTCGCCGGGCTTGGAATCTCGCCCAGCAAGGGCGGCGCCGTGCGCCGGCTGCCCGGCGCCGCCGCCAGCAGCGCGGCGGTGTAGGGGTGACGCGGCGCGGCAAACAGCGCCCGCGCCGGCCCCGCCTCCATCACCCGGCCGAGGTAGAGCACCACCACGCGGTCCGCCATCGCCTCCACCACGCCCAGGTCGTGCGAGATGAACAGCATCGCCAGCCCAAGCTCCGCGCGTAACTGCTGCAACAGCGCCAGGATGCCGGCCTGCACGGAGACATCCAGCGCGCTGACCGGCTCATCCGCCACCAGCAGCCGTGGCCGTACCGCCAGCGCCCGCGCAATGGCGATGCGCTGCCGCTGGCCGCCGCTGAACTGGCGCGGCATCCGCTGCGCATCCGCGGTGTCCAGCCCAACCCGCCCGAGCGCCGCCGCCACATCCGCCGAGCCGTGCGCCAGGCCGTGCAGCGCCAGCACCTCGGCAATGGCGCCACCGATGCTGCGGCGCGGGTTCAGCGAAGCGAAGGGGTCCTGGAACACCATCTGCATCTGCCGCCGCAGCGCGCGCATCGCCGGCGCCGATTGCGCAGCCAGGTCCACGCCGTCGAAGATCACCTGGCCGCCGCTCGCGGCCAGCAGCCGCAGCGCCACGCGCCCCAGCGTGGACTTGCCCGAGCCGCTCTCGCCCACCAGCCCGACCACCTCGCCTGGCGCCACCGCCAGCGAAACCTGCTCCACCGCGCGCAGCAGCGGTGGCGGCGCCAGGCCACGCCGCGGCAGGGTGAAGTGGCGCGAGACGCCGCGCAGTTCCAGCAACGGCGTCATGCCAGCACCTGCCAGCGATGACAGCGCGTGGCCCGCTCGTCCTGCGCCAGCAGCGCCTGCGGCTGGCCGCAACCTCCGGCCGCCCTCGTACAGCGCGCGGCAAAGCGACACCCCGCCGGAAACACGCCACGCGGCGGCGCGCCGGGAATGGCGGCGAAGCGCACGGCGCCGTCGGCTTCCCGGTGTGGGCGGCAGGCCAGCAGCGCGCGCGTATAGGGGTGACGCGGGCGCGCCAGCACCTCGGCCGCCGGGCCCGCTTCCACCACCTGGCCGGCATACATCACTGCCACCCGGTCGGCGATATCGGCCACCAGCGCCAGATCATGCGTAATGAACAGCAGCGCCATGCCGCTGCGCCGTTGCAGCGCCTTCAGCAGCGCCAGGATCTGCGCCTGGATGGTCACGTCCAGCGCCGTCGTCGGTTCATCCGCGATCAGCAGTTGCGGCCCGCAGGCCAGCGCGATGGCGATCATCACCCGCTGGCGCATGCCGCCGGAAAGCTGATGCGGATAGCTGCGCAGGCGCTGCTCCGGGTCGCTCAACCCGACCTCCCGCAGCAGCGCCAGCGCGCCGGCTTCGGCGGCCCTGGCGTCCAGCCCCTGGTGTCGCCGCAGCACCTCCGCCACCTGGCGGCCGATGGTAAAGACCGGGTTCAGGCTGGCCCCGGCATCCTGGAAGATGATCGCCACATCCCGCCCGCGGCGTTCCCGCAATGCGCGCTCCGGCAGCGCCAGCAGGTCTTCCCCATTGAACAGGATGCGCCCCTCGGTCCGCACCGCATCCTCGGGCGCAAACAGCCGCAGCGTGGCCAGCGCGGTCACGGACTTGCCGCTGCCGCTCTCGCCCACCACCGCTAGTGTCTCGCCGGCAGCCAGCGTCAAGTCCACGCCATCCACCGCCTGGATCGCCCCGCCGCGAAAAGCGACGGACAGCCCGCGCACCTCAAGCAGCGGCGGTGCGCTCATGCCGGCGCGAAGCGGCGCAACGCGGCCTCGTCCAGCGTGATGCCGAGCCCTGGCCCCTTTGGCACCGCCAGCATGCCAGCGCTGTAGTGCAGCGGTTCGGTCAGTACGCCGTCGCGCAGCGCGTTGTCGCCGGTGTCGTATTCCAGCAGCGCCGGCATCGGCACATGGTCGCCAGCGGGGTAGCTAGGTTGCGCCGCCATGAACTGGAGCGCCGCCGCGAGGCCGATGCCGCTGCCCCAGCAATGCGGGGAAATCCGCAGATGTTCGGCACAGACCAACGCACCGATGGTGCGTGCGACCTCGAAGCCGCCGCACAGCGTCAGGTCTGGTTGCAGCACCGCCGCCAGCCGGCCGTCGATCAACCGACGATGGTCGAAGATGGCGTAATGCGCCTCCCCCGTCGCCACCGGAATCGGCGCGCGGTCGCGCAGCTGCGCGTAGCCGGCCCAGTCCTGCGGCGCCACCGGCTCCTCGTACCAATGGATCTCCTGGTCGGCGATGCGGCGCATGGACTCCAGCGCGCCCTCGGCGGTCATGTTGCCGTTGCCGTCCACCGTCAGCAGCGCATCCGGCCCGATGATGCGCCGCACCAGCGCGCAACGCTCGGCGTCCTGCCGCGCATTGCGGCCGATCTTGATCTTGTGCGCCACATGGCCCGCCGCAACGGCGCGCTCCACCTGCCGCGCCAGCGCCCGTGCCTGATCATCCTCGCCGGTGAAGTAGCCGCCGCTGGCATAGACCGGCACCTGCTCACGCAGCCGCCCACCGATCAGCTCCGCCACGGAAACGCCGTAGCGCTTGCCCAGCGCGTCATGCGCCGCAATGTCGATGCCGCCCAGCAGCGCCATCAGCCCGTTCGCCGTACCCATATGGTAGTGGCTGGCCAGGATGTGCTGCGCCACGCCGCGCTGGGCGGAAAGCTCGGCGCCGACGAAGCGCGCCTTCACCACCTGCAGGTAGGCCTGCGTCACCGCCGGCGGCCCCCAGGCCTCGCCGATGCCCTCGATGCCGTCCTCGGTGAACAGGCGGATGATCCCCGCCGCCCGCTTCGGCACCAGGCCGCGCGAGGAGCCATAGGGGATGGCGACCGGATGCTCGATCGGCACCACCTGAATGTCGCGGATGCGCGTCATCGCCTGGTTCCTTCGACGACCATGATTGCCGAAGGATAGGCAAGCCCGCCGCCCGGCCGCAACCTGCCGTGATCCTGAGCAGCGCCCCGCCGCCACCGACGGCTCGGACGCCAGCGCACCGCATCGTGAAGCGAGCGCCGAGCAGAAGGCCGGGAGTTTGTTCCGAGAGGTGGTATTCCTGCGGCCATGAAGACCGATCCTGGCCCCTATTTCGTTGCTATCGGGGCTTCGGGCGGGGAAGGACTGAACGACATCAAGCACGTGCTCGCAGCGCTGCCGCGGCACACGGCGGCCGTCGTGATGGTCGTGCTGCACCGGCCAAGCGACAAGGTCAGCGCCTTGCGTGAGGTGCTGGCTCGCGCCGCAAACATGCCCGTCGTCATTGCCACCGAGGCCGAGCAACTGGATGAGGGCGTCTGCTATATCGGCGAGCCCGCCGGCCACCTGACGTTGCTGTCGGGGGACGCCGCCGGCCTAGTTGCCGGGCAGCAATCACCGGCTGCGTGGCAGGACCATCGATACCCTGTTCAACTCGCTGGCGCGCCATGCCGGACAACGCGCCATCGGCGTGGTGTTGTCGGGTTCACTGGATGACGGCTCCCGCGGGCTGGCGGCCATCCATGATGCCGGCGGGCTCACCATGGTGCTCGACCTCGAGGAAAAACCGAGGGGCATGCAGCAGAATGCCATCGACTTCGACGCAGCCATCAGTTTCATCGAGACGGCGGCGGAAATCGCCGCCACCATTGAAGGCGTGCTGATGAACGACGGGCAAGCGCCCGAGCCGCCGTGACAGCCAGAAGCCTCGACCGCGTTCTTTTTCGTGCACGAAACGGCGCGGCGTTCGATCCAGTGCCATCACGCTGCCCGAAATTGGACTGCCCCTGCTGGGCCAACGCCGCGAACGTGTCATGAATGCAGCGCGACGATTCCCCATCGTCGGTATCGGCGCATCCTCCGGCGGTGTCGAAGCGCTGCAGGTGCTGTTCCACGCCATGCCGCAGCCGCCGCCCGCCATGGCGTTCATTGTCGTCACCCATGTCGGGCCGGACCATGAAAGCTCCCTGTCCACAATCCTGCACGCCTGCACCAGCATGCCTTTCGTCGTGGCGCAGGACGGCACCGTACCGCAACCCGGCCATGTCTATGGGCTGCCGAACGACGCGCTGATCACTATCGCCAACGGCCGGCTTGCACTGCTTCCCCAGCGCACCGGCCAACATCGTGAACGCCAGCCGATCGACCTGTTCTTCGCCTCACTGGCGGAAGACCAGGGCGAATGGGCGGTCGGCATGGTGCTATCCGGCAGCGGCAGCGATGGCACGCTGGGCCTTAAGGCCATCAAGCAGGCTGGCGGCCTGACGCTGGCGCAGGGGTCCGACGGGACCGTGCCACGCTTCCCCGCCATCCCAGCCAGCGCCGTCGCCAGCGGCGTCGTGGACCTGGTATTGCCAGTCCAGGATGCCCCTCCCGGATCGTCGCCCTCGGCCCTGGCCTGGGCAGCCTTGAGGCAGCCGTGGACGACGGAGATACGACCGAACGCACCGCCGCCGCGCGGACAACGATATGCGATCTGGTGCGCGAGCGCCTCGGCCACGACTTTTCCGGCCACAAGGAAAAGACCTTCTTTCGTCGCGTGCATCGGCGGATGCTGGTAGTGCAGCGACCTTTGCTCGAGGACTACATCGCATACCTGAAGGATTAGCCGGAGGAAGCCGGGCGGCTGTTCCGCGACCTGCTGATCAGCGTCACCGATTTCTTCCGCGACACCGACGCCTTGGCCAAGCGCGTCATCCCCACCTTGTTCGAAGCACGCGCCGCCGATGACACGGTTCGGGTCTGGGTGCCCGGCTGTGCCACTGGGGAGGAAGTCTATTCCCTCGGCATCCTGCTGCGCGAGCACATGTTGTCCCACCCCAGTTCCGTCCGCGTGCAGATATTCGCCACCGACATCGACGAGGCTGCGCTCTCGGTGGCCCGCAGCGGGCGCTACCCGGCCACGATGATGGCGAACATGAGTACGGAGCGACTGGCGCGCTTCTTCGTGGCGGACGGCGATGCCAATACGCCCCCGCGTCGAGGTCGAGTTCGAGGATCGGCGGCAGTTCTTCGCGCTGACGGTCGCGCCGCTGCCGCCAGGGGACCGCGCCGACCCATTGTTCATCGTGGTGTTCAAGGACCTGGGCGCCGCGGTCCCCATCGCCGAACTTACGGCACAAGCCAGGGACGACTTGCCGCGCGAGGCCCTGGTGGAGCAGTTCGAACGGGACATCCGGGACCTGCGTGAGCAACTCCAGTCGATGTCCGAGGAGAACGACACCGCGACCGAGGAGCTCAAATCCGCCAACGAGGAGATGGTCTCGGTCAACGAGGAACTGCAATCCGTCAATGAGGAGCTGCGGGTCACCAACATCGATCTGTCCAACAAGGTGGATGAGCTGGACCAGGCAAACGATGACCTGCGCAACCTGTTCAACAGCACCCAGGTGGCGACGGTGTTCCTGGATCGACACCTGGTCATCCGCAGCTTCACGCCCGCGGTGAGCGGCATTTTCGACCTGATCGATTCAGACCGCGGCCGCCCGCTGACCAGCTTCGCCAACCGTCTCGACCGGATTGATCTGCAGCAGGAAATCAAGAAAATCCTGGAGACCCGCGAAGCCGTCGAGCGGCGCATCACCGCCCGCGACGGCCAGACCCAGTACCTCATGCGCATACTGCCATACACGACGCTGAATGGTACCGTGGACGGCGTGGTGCTGACCTTCGTTGACATCACCAAGGTGGTGGAAAGCGAATTGCTGGGCACGCTGGTGGACGAGCTGAACCATCGGGTCCCCAACATGCTGCAGGTGGTATCGGCGGTGGCCAGCCACACGCTGCGGCGCTCCTCCGCGCTCAAGGAGTTCGGGACCACCTTCGCCGGCCGCATCCGAGCGTTGGGCCATGCGCATGAGCTGGTCTCGCGCGGGGGGTGGAGCGACGTGCCGCTGCTGGAACTGATTCTGAAGGAGCTGGAGCCCTACGCAACCGGGCAGGACCGCATCGCCACCCATGGCGAGCCGGTGCGGCTGAAGCCCAAGGCGGCGCTTGCTCTCGGCATGATCCTGCATGAGCTGGCGACGAATGCGACCAAGCATGGCGGCCTTTCGACCGAAGCCAGGCTGGGCACCATCCTGTTCCTGCCGCTCAGTGTGCTGGCGGGCAACCGGGCGTCGACGAAAGACGGCGGCGCTGGCGGCGCCTGACGGCTCGCGCCGCTTGGCCTCAACGGCGCTGCCGGCGCTTGGGGCGCGGCTTGGCGGGCGCCTTGGGGCGCTTGACCGCGTGCGGAATTGAAACCGGCTCGGCTGCGGGAATGCCGCCGGTGCCAGCGTAGCGTTGCAGCGTGGCTTCCGCGGCCAGGTGCGGATACGCCTCGACGCCGTCCTGCCATGTCCTGGCGAAGGCGGCCACTTCGGCGTGGTCCTGGCGGCGGATGGTCTGCACCAGGAACGCCGCCGCCTGCGCCGGGCGCAACCGCTGCTGCCGCAGCAGGTGCAGATGCCATTCGCGGGCGCGCAGCGAGCACCAGTCCACCAGGGATTCCTGCAAGGCGCTGCGCACCTCGACCGGCAGTTCCTCATAGGCGCGGTAGGGGTCGCCCTTGAGCTGGCTGTAAGGCCGGGATGCCACGCTGTTGTCCATGCGCGGCTTCTACCGAAGCGGCGACGGAAGTGAAACCGCGTTGGCGCCTGGCGCGGCCGGAAGACCGGTCACAGGTCCCGCAGGTCTTTCTTGGCGGAGCGATAGGCTCGCTGCAGCGAGGCCAGGCGCTGGCGTTCGACTTCCTGCGCCATGCGGTCCTTGGTCAGCCCCAACGCCGCGAGTTCCTGGGCCAGCTTCTGGTAATTCGCCCAACGGTCGGCGTCCAGCACGCCTGCCTCCAGAGCCGCGCGCACCGCGCAGCCAGGTTCGTTGGTGTGGCCGCAATTGGTGAAGCGGCAGGCCTCGGCCAGGCGTTCGATGTCGTCGAAGGCGGTGCTGAGGCCGGCGTCAGCGTCGATCAGGCCGACCTCGCGGATGCCCGGCGTGTCCAGCAGCAAGCCGCCGCCGGGCAGCAGGAAGAGTTGCCGGTAGCTGGTGGTGTGCCGACCGCGGGCGTCCCCAGCGCGGATTTCCTGCGTGGCCATCCGCTCCTCGCCCAGCAGGGCGTTCACCAGCGTGGATTTGCCAACGCCGGAGGAGCCGATCAGCACGCAGGTCTCGCCTGGCCGGATATGGTCCTTCAGGTCGTCCAGGCCGCGGCCCTGGCGCACCGAGACGATGAGCACCGGGCAGCCCGCCGCCAGGGTGGCGATCTCGGCCGCCTGGGCCTCGGGCTGCTCGGACAGGTCGGCCTTGGTCAGCACCACCACCGGCTTCGCCCCGCTCTGCCAGGCCGCGGCCAGGAAGCGCTCCAGCCGGCGCGGGTTGAGGTCGGCATTCATCGAGGTGACGACGAAGACGATGTCGATATTGGCGGCGATGACCTGCACGGTCTGCTTGCTGTCGGCAGCGCGGCGCACGAAGGCGGTGCGGCGGGGCAGCACGGCATGGATGGTGGCCTTGGCTTCGCCGGCGGAGCTGGACAGGGCCACCCAGTCGCCCGCTGCCGGGTGGCCGGCCTCGCGCGCCTCATGCCGCAGCCGTCCGGACAGCCGGGCGCTCAGGGTGCCAAGCTCGGTCGCTACCAGATTCGCCTCGCGCTGCTGGACGATGATACGCCCGGGGATGTAGCCGGCGCGCGCATGCGGCTCGAATGCCAGCCGCAGCGCTTCGGACCAGCCATACTGTTCGATCAAAAGCGGCACCTTCCCATGGTGCCGGCACTGTAGCACCAACCGGGCGTCACGCCGCGCCCATGACCGCGCCGGGGCTGCACCTCGCCGGAGGTTGCACAGGGCGCGGACCAGTTCGCGGCGGGCAGGCGGCTATGGGCCGGGGCGACAAGGCCCCTGCCCCGCAGCGCCCCTGGCAAGCGCGCAATAAAAAACCAGCCCGGTCCCCCGGGGCGGTTCCTGTCGTCGTAGCCTCAGAGCGCCGCGAGCGCGGCGTTCAAGGTGGGGCTCGGCCGCATCGCCGCCGAGGTCTTGGCGGTGTCCGGCAGGTAGTAGCCGCCGGTGTCCACCGCCTTGCCCTGCGCGGCGATCAGCTCGGCCTCGATCTTCGCCTCGTTGGCAGCCAAGGTGGCGGCCAGCGGCCGGAAGCGGGCCGCCAGCGCCGAGCTGTTGTCCCGCGCGGCCAGTGCCTGCGCCCAGTAGAGGGTGAGGTAGAAATGGCTGCCGCGATTGTCGATCTCACCGACCTTGCGGGCCGGGGAGCGGTTGTATTCCAGGATCTTGCCGTTCGCTTCGTTCAACGTATCGGCCAGGACCTGCACGTCCTCGTTCTTCGTGGTCTGCGCCAGGTGTTCCAGCGAGGCACCCAGGGCCAGGAACTCGCCCAGCGAATCCCAGCGCAGGTAGCTCTCGTCCTGGAACTGCTCGACATGCTTCGGCGCGGAACCGCCGGCACCGGTCTCGAACAGCCCACCACCCTCCATCAGCGGCACGATCGACAGCATCTTCGCCGAGGTACCGAGCTCCATGATCGGGAACAGGTCGGTCAGGTAGTCGCGCAGCACGTTGCCGGTGATGGAGATGGTGTCGAGCCCGGCACGGATGCGGTCGAGCGAGAACTGCGTCGCCTCGACCGGGGCCATGATGCGGATATCCAGGCCGGTGGTGTCCTGGTCCTTCAGGTAGGTGTTCACCTTGGCGATGAGCTGCGCGTCATGCGCGCGATTGGCGTCGAGCCAGAACACCGCCGGGGTGTTGGTCAGGCGGGCGCGGCGCACGCCGAGTTCGACCCAATTGCGGATCGGCGCGTCCTTGACCTGGCACATGCGGAACACGTCGCCGGCCTCGACCGGACGCTCCAGCAGCACAGTGCCGTCATCGGCCACCACGCGCACCGTGCCGGCGGAAGCCAGCTCGAAGGTCTTGTCGTGCGAGCCGTATTCCTCGGCCTGCTGCGCCATCAGACCGACATTGGGCACCGTGCCCATGGTCTTGGGGTCGAAGGCGCCGTGCTTCTTGCAGTCGTCAATCACCACCTGGAACAGGGTGGCGTAGCAACGGTCCGGGATCACGGCCAAGGTGTCGTGCAGCTTGCCGTCCGTGCCCCACATATGGCCGGCTTCACGGATCATCGCCGGCATCGAGGCGTCGATGATGGTGTCGCTGGAAACGTGCAGATTGGTGATGCCCTTGTCGGAGTTGACCATAGCCAGCTCCGGGCGCGCCGCGTAGGTGGCGGCGATATCGGCCTTGATGGCGGCCTTCTCGGCCTCCGGCAGCTTTTCGATCCGCGTCAGCAGGTCGCCCATGCCGTTATCCGGGTCCACGCCGATCCGCGCCAGCGTCTCGCCATGCTTCTCGAACACGTCGGCGAAAAAGACGGACACGCAATGGCCGAACAGGATGGGATCGGAGATCTTCATCATGGTCGCCTTCAGGTGCAGCGAGAACAGCACCCCGGCCTTCTTGGCCTCCTCGATCTGCGCCGCGTAGAAGGCGCGCAGAGCCTTGCGGCTCATGGTCGAGGCGTCGATGATCTCGCCGGCCTTCAGCGCCGTCTTCGCCTTCAGCACGGTGACGGTACCGTCGGTGGCCACCAGCTCGATGCGGGCATTGGTCGCCGCGGCAACGGTGGTGGCAACTTCAGTCCCGTAGAAATCCCCATGCGACATATGCGCGACGTTGGATTTGGAGTCGGCGCTCCAGACGCCCATCTTGTGCGGGTTGTTGCGCGCATACTGCTTCACCGCACCGGCGGCGCGACGGTCGGAGTTGCCTTCGCGCAGCACCGGGTTGACCGCGCTGCCGAGCACCTTGCCGTAGCGGGCGCGGATTTCCTTGTCGGCCGGCGTTGCGTCGCTGTCCGGGTAGTCCGGCACGTTGTAGCCCTTGCTCTTCAGCTCCTTGATCGCTGCCTTGAGCTGCGGGACGGAGGCGGAGATATTGGGCAGCTTGATGATGTTCGCCTCGGGCTTCATCGCCAGCTGGCCGAGTTCGGCAAGCTCGTCGTTGATGCGCTGCGCCGGCGCCAGGTTCTCGGGGAAGTTCGCCAGGATACGGCCCGTCAGCGAGATGTCCTTCAGCGTCATCTTCACGCCGGCGGTGCCGACGAAGGCCTGGACGATCGGCAGCAGGGAGTAGGTCGCCAAAGCCGGAGCTTCATCAACCTTCGTCCAAACGATTTCGAGATCTGACATGCTTTTACCTCATAGCGCCGGGCTAATTTCGGCCGGGTGGGACGAAAACATCCATATCGAGCGACTATGTCGCACCGGCGCGCCCGAAGGGCAACCCACCCGACGAGGTCGCAGCGGCACCTTTCTAGCGGGCGGAGACCGCCAACCATTTGAATGCCTTGGTTCCCCGCGGCAGTGCAGCGGAGGCAGACCGTGCCTGGCGTGCAGCTGCTCCAGGGTAGCAACGGTGGTGGGTCGCCTGGGTATGAGACCAAGCCTGTCAAGCACTGACTTGTTCGGCCCAATCGAAGTCGGTCAGCGGCTGGATGACGCCTGGCTCGGCCAGTCGCTGATGCCAGGCGTCGCAGCCTGACCTTCCCCCCTGAACTCGGTCCACGTGAAATGAGAGAGTTTGCTTCTGAGAAGGAGGCTGGAGATGGTGAGGAACGGTGTGACGCCAGAGAAGATCATCGGCTTGCTGCGGCAGGCTGAGATCGAGTTGGCGAAGAGCCAGACGGTGGGCAAGATCTGTCGCGGCTTTGGGATTTCTGAGGCGAGTTACCATCGCTGGCGGGCAGAATACGGCGAGCAGAAGCTGGGCCAGGCGCGTCGGCTGAAGGAGTTGGAGAACGGCCGGCTGAGGAAGGCGGTGGCCGAGTTGACGCTGGACAAGCTGGACACCTCCAAAAACCTCTGGCCCATGGGACGGCAGGCTGATTCAATCCTGATCTGTTGAGCGGAGCAGCGGCGATGGCGGGGCAACTGGGCTTCTTCGACATGTCGGATCGTCTGCGGGAGTTGTCGGCCAAGGGCGATGA
>CANBNK010000051.1 GCA_947371015.1 Acetobacteraceae bacterium
GCCGCAAGAGCCGCCGCCGCTCTACACCGCTGATCATCTCCCCGCCCAATACCCCACTGGATCCTGTCGTCGACGCTCCTGCCAGCCTCGATCGAAGCACACGACAGATCCAGCACGGCGCCGCTAGGCGGCCGTCACCGGATGGCTACCTTCGCTGCAAGCACATTGCGTCTAACGAGTTATCCACCAACTTGCCCAACAACTGCGTCAACAGGCAGAAGCGTATGGATGTCTGCTTGTGGTTAATCAGGCCGTCGATGATCGGTACGGCCGGTGCGGTCATACCCAAAGCGTCCTGCCACAACGCTTCCAGGCGTTCCCGCGCGAGGTCTCGATCCGGTCTGAGTGGGGTGCGGGGTGCGTTCGCCATCCCAACCTCAGTAGTTCATCCAAAGACACTCAAACCGAAGTTGCTTGACCGAATGCGCCTGCTTCGCCGGCGCGTCGAACCTCCGCCAGCCCTTGTAAAGCCGGTCCATCAGGTCGTTCCGATATCCCGAAATCGCGACGTTGCCAGCACACCGAGTCAAGGCCGCCGCCAGGTCCACGTGCTCGGAATCTTCCATCTCGAACCCATAGGCCGCGCTGTCGCCCCGGGTGTCATGCAAGTAGGGCGGGTCGCAATAGAACAGCGTGTCGGGACTGTCATACAGGCGGATGATATCCAACGCCGGCCGGTTCTCGATCTGCACCCGCAGCAGCCGTTCAGCGATATCGCCCAGACCCTCCACGCCGCCTAGCCAGCGCGAGACAACGCCCGACATGCCAGCTCGGCTGGTATTCTTGCAATTAGCCCAACGGCCGATGGTCGCACTCTGAGCCAGGCCGGTGCGGGTCTGGCGCGCCAGCACATAAAATCGCCGGGCACGCTCAAGCACCGAAATACCCCGCTTGCTCCCGGTGATCGCCTCGTGGAACTCCTCGCGCGAAAATGGCGTCAGCGCAATCGCCCGTTGAAGCTCCGCCCCCTGATCGCGCAGCACGCGGAAAAAGTTCACCACCTCGCCGTCGACGTCGTTGTAGGTCTCCACGGGGGCAGGCGCTCGGTTGAGCAACACGGCCCCCGAACCCGCGAAAGGCTCGCAATAATGATGCGCGGCCGGCAGTTGCGGCAATAGCCAGTCTAGGTGGCTGAACTTGCCGCCATACCAACCGAAGGCGATGCGCTTGCGCCGGCTGCGCGCCACGGTCGGCGCCAACAGGTCAGCCTGTGCCGCATCGAGATAGATCGGGGATGGGGAGCGGCTCATGGCGACCTCCAAACGGGCACCTAGCATCCTTACGCAAGCGCCGCGAGTCGCGGCAACGGCCACTGACTAACGTTCTCGGTCCTTCCGCTGCCCGCCACCGCCAGGGGCTACCGCGCGGCCACAGTCGTGGTCAGCCGCGCCACGCAGCTCAGGCGCCCGTCGCCGCGCGTCACCTCCACCTGCCAGACCTGGATGCTGCGGCCCAGATGCAGCGGCCGCACCGTCGCGCTGACCCGGTCGCCGGCGCGCACCGCGGCCAGGTGGTTGGCGTTCACCTCCACCCCCACCGCCGCGCCGCCCTCGGGCAGCACCAGAAAGGCGCAGACCGAGCCGATGGTCTCCGCCAGCACCACGCTGGCACCGCCATGCATCAGCCCCATCGGCTGCAGGTGCCGCTGGTCCACCGGCATCTCGGCGCGCAGCCAGTCTGGGCCCAGCTCGACCACCTCTATCCCCAGCAGCCCGGGCAGGGTGTTGGCGTGAAACTGGTTGATCGATTCAGCCGAAGCCGGGCGCTGCCAGATCGATTTGACCGACTCTTTGCTTGGCGAGACATTGTAGGACATTGGTGATCCTGAACACGAAGTAGTGATGACATGCCCCAATAAGTCGAAAAACGTCAGCCTTGGTTGACCTTTTGCGTGTCGCTGGGCTACCCGTTCCAGGCGGACTGACGAGAGCGTGATCGGGCGGCCTTGCACCCCAGCAGGCACGTCGCACAGGGTTTCGGTGGCAACCGCAACGGCGTGTCCGGGCCTCGCCCGAACCCGACGGCAAGCACAAGAGGTTGAGGTCGGCAAGGCTTTGCACGTCTTTCTTGACGTATCCCGGCTGCTCCTGTGCGTGCTGCGGCCCTCGCCCGCGGGGATCGACCGGGTCGAGCTTGCCTACGCCCGCCGCTGGCTCGGCAGCCCCCCCGCCTGCACCTTCGTCGCCCAGAACGCTTGGGGTGGCATGGCCGCCCTGCCGCACCGCCACGTCGAAGCCCTGGTCCGCCTGATCGAGGATTTCTGGCAGGACGGCCCCGAGGCCACCCGCGCCCTGTCCGCCGCCCGCCGCCTGGTGCTGGGCCTGCATGCCGGCATGGCCATCGGCAGCGGCCGGCTGGCGCTGAACCGCGGCATCGCCGCCACCCGCCGCGGCATCTACCTGCTGGTCTCCCACCTCTCGCTGGAAAACCCCGGGCGCATCGCCGGGCTGCGCCGCCAGGGCCTGGCCTTCGTGCCCATGGTGCACGACCTGATCCCCAGCACCCATCCGGAATACGCCCGGCCACAGCAGGTCGGCCGGCATCGCCGCCGCATCAGCACCACGGCGGCGCTGGCGGATGGCGTCATCGTCAACTCCGCCGCCACGGCGGAAGCGCTGCTCGGCCACCTGCCGCCGGGCGGGGAGAACCTGCGCAGCCAGCCCATGCCGCCCATCGTGGTTGCCCGCCTCGGCCTGGGCGACGGCCTGGCGCGCACCCCAGCCTGGCCGCAGCCGGACCTGCCCAGCGGCGAACGCCCCTATTTCGTCATCCTCGGCACCATCGAGCCGCGCAAGAACCACCTGCTGCTGCTGAACCTGTGGCGGGAGATGACGGCCCGCCTGGGCACCGCCGCCCCGCGCCTGCTGGTCATCGGCCGCCGCGGCTGGGAAAACGAGAACATCCTGGACATGCTGGACCGCTGCACCGGCCTCAACGGCACGGTGGAGGAAACCGGCCCGCTGCCGGACGCCCAGGTCACCCGCCTGCTGGCCGGCGCCCGCGCCCTGCTGTTCCCCAGCTTCGCCGAGGGCTACGGCCTGCCGCTGGCGGAAGCCCTGGCGCTGGGCACCCCCGCCATCTGCTCGGACCTGCCGGCGCTGCGCGAAGTCGGCGCCGCCGTGCCGGAGTTCCTCGACCCGCTGGACGGCCCGGCCTGGCGCGACGCGGTGCTGCACTACGCCCAGCCCGGCGCGCCGCGGCGCGAAGCCCAGCTCTCCCGCCTGCGCCACTGGCAGCCGCCCAGCTGGGCCGCCCATTTTGCCGAGGTTGATGCCCTGCTGGCCCGCGTCGCCGAAGTGCCGCACTCGGTGGCGCCCAACCGGCAGGCGCTGTTTCCCTGGGACGGGTCGCTGCGCCCGGCCGGCGGTGGCATGGCCGAACCGGCGATGGCCGCGCGCATCCCCGCCGCCCCGGCGGAATAAGCCGCCGCTGACGGGACGCCCGACCGCCCGATGTCTCGACCGCCACTGACAATTCTTCCCTGGTGCAGCCAGCCAACCCCGGTGCGCCCGGGCGGCGGGCGTGGCACAATGCGCACCGCATGACGTCGCCCCCCCAGTCCCCCACGGCGGTCACCCCCGACGGCGCCGCGCCCCAGGCGCCTTCCGCAGTTCACCCCATGGCCCAGCCCGGTCTCCATGCGCGGCATCGGCCGGACCCCATCGCCATCCTCGGCGCCGCCTGCCGGCTGCCCGGCGCGCCGGACCTCGACGCCTTCTGGGACCTGCTGATCGCCGGCCGCGACGCCGTGACCACGGTGCCGCAGGACCGCTTCACCCAGGCCGCCTTCCTGCACCCCCGCCGCGGTGAGCCCGGCCGCACCCCCAGCTTTGCCGCCGGCACCATCGGCGATGTCAGCGGCTTCGATGCCGGCGCCTTCGGCATCTCGCCGCGCGAAGCCACCGAGATGGACCCGCAGCAGCGCCTGCTGCTGGAAGTCACCCAGCGCGCGCTGGAGGATGCCGGCATCCCGCCCTCCCGCCTGGCCGGCAGCGCCACCGGCGTGTTCATCGGCGCCTCGCTGACCGACTACGCCGACCTGCGCCTGGGCGACCCTGCATCGGGCGACCGCTACTTCATGACCGGCGGCGCGCTGTCCATCCTGGCCAATCGCATCGGCAACGTGTTCGACCTGCGCGGCCCGGCGCAGACCATCGACACCGCCTGCTCCTCCGCCCTGGTCGCGCTGCATTTGGCGTGCGAGGCGCTGCGCGCGCACCGGCTGCCCGCCGCGGTGGTCGGTGGCGTCAACCTGCTGCTGTCGCCCTTCCCGTTCCTTGGCTTCGCCCGCGCCGGCATGCTCTCCGCCGCCGGCCGCTGCCAGGCCTTCAGCGCCAATGCGGACGGCTATGTCCGCGCCGAGGGCGCCGGCGTCGTCGTGCTCAAGCGGCTGGCCGATGCGCTGCGCGACGGCGACCAGGTCCGCGCCGTCATCCTCGGCACCGGCAGCAATGCCGCCGGCCGCACGCTGGGCATCTCGCTGCCCAGCCAATCCGCGCAGACCGCGCTGATCCGCCAGGTGCTGGCCGAAAGCGGCGTCGCCGCCAGCCGGCTGGCCTATTTCGAAGCGCATGGCACCGGCACCGCGGCCGGCGACCCAGTGGAGGCCATGGCGATCGGCCACGCCATCGGCCAGCAGCGCCGCGGCGCCGCGCTGCCGATCGGCTCGGCCAAGGGCAATATCGGCCATACCGAGCCAGCCTCCGGCCTGGTTGGGTTGCTCAAGGCCATGCTGGTGCTGGAACGCGGCCGCATCCCACCAAGCCTGCACTGCGCCACGCCCAACCCGGCCATCGACTTCCCCGGCCTCGGATTGCGCGTCGCCACCGCCGCCGAACCGCTGGCCCGCCGCGCCCGCGCCGTGGTCGGCGTGAACAGCTTCGGCTTTGGCGGCACCAACGCCACCGCCATGCTGGCTGCCGCCCCGCCCCAGGCGATGCGCCCGGCCGCCCAGCCGGCCCCCGGCGAAGCGCTGCCGCCGCTGCTGCTCTCCGCCCGCTCCGCCCCCGCCCTGGCGGCGCTGGCCGAAGCCTGGCACGGCCTGCTCGTCACCACCTCCCCGCATGCCTTGCCGCCGCTGCTGCGCGGCGCCGCCCGCCACCGGGACCTGCATGCCCATCGGTTGGCGCTGCGCCAGCCGGACCCGGCCGGCCAGGCCGCCGCGCTGGAGGCCTGGGCCAAGGGCGAGGCCGGCCCCGGCACCACCGGCCCCGTCATCACCAGTCCTGTCATCACTGGCACCGCGCCGCATCAGGGTGCCGCGCCCTGCTTCGTGTTCAGCGGCAATGGCGCCCAATGGGCCGGCATGGCGCAGCCGGCGCTGGGCAACCCGGCCTTCCGCGCCGCCCTGGCCGAAGCCGACGCCGAACTCGCGCCGCTGCTCGGCTGGTCCGTGCTGGCCGCGCTGGAAGCCGGCGTTACGGCCGACGAACTGGCGGATACCGACCGCGCCCAGCCGCTGCTCTTCGCCATCCAGCACGCCATGGTCGCGGCGCTGGCGGACCAGGGCATCCGCCCGGCGCTGGTGCTGGGCCATTCCGTCGGCGAGGTCGCTGCCGCCCTGGCCGCCGGCCTGCTCACCCTGCCCGTCGCCGCACGCCTGATCGTCGCCCGCAGCCGCCAGCAGCAGCGCCAGCGTGGCATTGGCAGCATGGCCGCGCTGGGCGCCAGCGAGGCCGAGGCCGCGCCGCTGCTGGCCGAACTCGGGCTTGAGATCGCCGCGGTGAACGCCCCGGCCGCGCTGACCGTCGCCGGCCCGGCCGACGCCATCGCCGCCCTGGTGTCGGCCGCGGAGGCACGCCGCTGGAGCTGCATCCCGCTCGACCTCGACTACGCCTTCCACAGCGCCGCGATGGACCCGGTGCGGGACGCCCTGCTGGCCGCGCTGGCCGGGCTGCCCACCCAGCCCGGCAGCGTGCCGATGCTGTCCAGCGTCACCGCCCAGCCGCTGACGGCCGCCGATTGCACCGCCGCCTATTGGTGGGACAACCTGCGCCAGCCGGTGCGCTTCCAGGCCGCGGTGCAGGCCGCCACCCGCCAGGGCGCCCGGCTGTTCCTGGAAATCGGCCCGCATCCGGTGCTGCAATCCTACCTGCGGGAAACCCTGCGCGACGCCAGCATCGACGCCACCGTGCTGCCCGGCCTGAGCCGCCGCGACCCGGCTGGTCTCCTTGGGGGTGACCCCTTCCCCACCCTGGCCGACCGCGCCTTCGCCGCCGGTGCCGACCCGCGCGGCGGCCCCGCCTTCGCCGGCCCGGCCGAGCGCCGCGCCCTGCCGCCCACCGCCTTCATCCGCCAGCCCGCCTGGTTCGGCGCCACGCCGGAAGCGGTGCGCTTCGCCGACCCGCAGTCGGAACACCCACTGCTCGGCTTCCGCCGCGGCGCCGCGCCGGAACGCTGGACCCGCGTGCTGGACACCGCGATGGAGCCCTGGCTGGCCGACCACCGCCTGGCCGGGGAAGCCGTGCTGCCGGCCGCTGCCATGCTGGAGATGGCGCTGGCCGCCTGCGCCGCCCGCCACCCGGAAGCCGAGACGCTGGAGGTCAGCGACTTCGCGATCTTCCGCCCCTTGCCGCTGGCGGCCGAAACCAGCTGCGAAATCCTGGTCGAGGCCGATGCCGAGGGCGGCTTCCGGCTGTCCTCCCGCCCCCGCCTGCTGGCGCAGGACTGGCTGCTGCACGCCAGCGGCCGGCTGGCGGTGCTGCCGCGCCTGCCACAGGCCCGCCCCACGCCCCCCGGCCCGGCCGCCCGCCGGCTGGGTGGCGCCGAGCTGGTCGCCATGGCCACCGCCGCCGGGCTGGGCTACGGCCCGGCCTTCCAGCCGGTGCAGGACGTGGCGCTGGACCCCGCGGCCGGCCTCGTCCACGCCCGGCTCGCCCTGCCCGCCAGCGCGCCGCCGGATGCCGGCTTCCTGCTGCACCCGGTCCGACTGGATGGCGCCTTGCAGGGGCTGATCGGCCTGCTCGGCGACTTCCCCGCCGAGCCCGGCACCGGCCTGGTGCCCGTCCGGTTCGAGCGCCTGTCGCTGCGCCGCGGCGGCATCGCCACCTCCGCCGAACTGCGGCTGACCGCGCGCGGCGAACGCTCCGCCGCCGCCGATCTGGTGCTGCGCGACGCCGCCGGTGCCCCGGTGGCCGTGGTCGGCGGCATCTGGCTGGCGCGCATCCGGCTGCCCGGCCACGGCCCCGCCACCGAGGCCGCCTTCCGCACCGAACTCGTCCCCGCCATCCCCAACCCCCTGGCAGGCCCCTCGGCCGGCCCCCTGGTTGGCCTGGGCGCCGAACCGCCAGCGCTGGACCTGATGCCGGTGCTGGCCGCCGCCCGCAGCCGCGACGCCACGCTGGACCTGGCCGAACCCGCCCTGCTGCTGGAAGGCTTCTGCGCCGCCGCCGCGCATGCCGCGCTGGCCGCCCACCCCGCCGCCGGTCCTTACGCCCGCGCCCTGCTGGAACGCTTGGCCGAGGACGGCCTCGCCGCCCCCTCCGCCGCTGGCCTGCGCCCGGTGCCGGCGCCTGACCTGCCCACGGCGCGCGAAATCTGGCGCCAGGTGCTGCTGGAACAGCCCTGCCTGGCCCCCGAACTCGCCTGGATCGCCGCCGCGGCGGAACGCCTGCCCGGCCTGCTGGCCGGCGACGCTGCCAGCGACCCGGCGGCCGCCTTCCCGCCCAGCACCGCCGCCGGCTTCGACCGGCTCTGCCAGGTGCTGGCCGAAGCCGTCGCCACCCTGGCCGCCGCCTGGCCGGAAGGCCGCCCGCTGCGCGTGCTCGAAGTCGGCGCCGGCCTTGGCCCGCTGACCGCCCGGCTGGTCGCCGCGCTGTCCCCCGCTGCCCTCGGGCGGCCGCTGCGCGTGGTCTATGTCGCCGCCAGCCTGCCCGGCCGGGCCATGCCCCGCCCCCCCGGCGGCGCCGAGGGCGTCGAGTTCGCCACCGCCACCTGGGACCCGCTGGGCGACGCCACCGCGCCGCTCGCGGCCGACCTGATCATCGGCCTGGCCTGTGGCGCCCAGCTGCGTGCCGGCACCGCCCTGGCCGCCGGGCTGCGCCAGGCCGCCGCCCCCGGCGCGGTGCTGCTGCTGGCCGAACCTCTGCCCGGCCCGGTCTGGGAGTTCTGTGGCGGCCAGGACCCCAGCTGGTGGAACCTGGCCACGCCGCTGCCCGCCGCCGATGCCTGGTCCGCCGCGCTCGCCGCCGATGGCTGGGGCCAGCATGCGGTGCAGCGCCTGGCCGCGGCGCCCTGGCCCGCCGCGCTGCTGGCCGGCCGCGCCCCGGCCGGTGCGGCGCTGCTCAGTGCCCCGGTGCCGCGCCGGGTGATGCTGGTGGCCGACGCCGCCTGCGCCGCCACGTTGCGCCCGGCCCTGGCCGCGGCGCTGGTTGCCCGCGGCGCCAATGTCACCACCGCGGACCTGCTGGAAGCCGCCGACCTGCCACCCCGCGCCTTGCAGGGCAGCCTGCTGGTGCTGCTGGCCAGCGGCGCCGAAACCGCCCTTAGCCTGGCTGCCCTGAGCCGCCTGGCCGCCGCCGCCGAGGGCATCACCGCCGGCAACCGGCTGGTCACCCTGGGCGGCGCCCAGCCTACGACCCTGGGCGGCGCCCAGCCTACGACCCCGGCCAGCGCCCAGCCCACCGGCACCCCCCCCCCCATCGCCGAAGCCAACCGCCACCAGCCCGGCGCCGCCGCCTGCTTCGCGCTCGGCCGCGTGCTGGCCAATGAACACCCCGGCCTGCGCCTGCGCCGCATCGACTGCGACGCCACCCTGCCGCCCGACCAGGCCGCCCGCCGCCTGGCCGCCGAACTGCTGGCCGAGGGCGACACCGAGGCCGAGGTCAGCCTGACCGCCACCGCCCGCCTGGTGCCGCGCCTGCGGCCCGGCCTGCCCCCGGCCCGCCTGCCCGCCGGTCCGCTCAAGCTGGTCATCGGCCAGCCCGGCCAGCTTGGCACGCTGCATTGGGCACCGCAGACCCTGCCCACCCCCGGCCCGGGGGAGGTCGCGCTGCGCATCGAAGCGGCCGGCCTCAACTTCCGCGACCTGATGTGGGCGCAGGGCCTGCTGCCCGAGGAAACCCTGCTCGGTGGCTTCGCTGGGCCGGGGCTCGGCATGGAATGCGCCGGCGTGGTCGAGGCCGTCGGCCCCGGCGTCCGCTTCCGCCCCGGCGAGCGCGTCTTCGGCGTGGCGCCCCAGGCCCTGGCCACCCATGCCGTCACCCGCGCGGAAGCCCTGGCGCCGCTGCCCTCCGGCCTGGATGCCGCCAGCGCCGCGACCATCCCGGTCGCCTTCCTCACCGCGGTCTATGCGCTGGAGGAACTGGCCCGGCTGGAACCCGGCGAGCGCGTGCTGATCCATGGTGGCGCCGGCGCGGTCGGCCTGGCCGCCTTGCAGGTGGCGCTGGCCCGCGGCGCCCGCGTCGCCGCCACCGCCGGCACCGCCGCCAAGCGCGCCTTCCTGCGCGCTGCCGGCGCTGAACTGGCGCTGGACTCCCGCGACCCCGGCTTCGCCGACGTGCTGCGCACCGAGTGGGGCGACGACGCCGCCGGCTGCGTCGATGTGCTGCTGAACTCCCTGGCCGGGGAGGCGATGGAACGCTCGCTCGGCCTGCTGCGCCCCTTCGGCCGCTTCCTGGAGCTGGGCAAGCGCGACTTCGCCGAAGACCGGCGCGTGGCGCTGCGCCCGCTGCGCCACAACGCCACCTTCTTCGCTGTGGATGTGGACGAGTTGCCCCGCGCCCGGCCGCAACTGGCCGCCCGGCTGCTGGCCGGCATCCGCGACCGGGTCGAAGCCGGCACCTTCCGCCCGCTGCCGCATGCCGACCACAGCGCGGCCAACGTGGAAGCCGCCTTCCGCACGCTGCAGGCCAGCGCGCAGATCGGCAAGCTGGTGCTGCGCCCGCCGGTGGCCCGGCCGGATGTCGCCACCCGCCCGGCGCTGCAACTGGCGGCACGCGGCACCGTGCTGGTGCTGGGCGGCACCCAGGGCTTCGGCCTGGCCACCGCGCGCTTCCTGGCCGGCCAGGGCGTCCGCCACCTGGCGCTGGTCTCCCGCCGCGGCGCCGCCACGCCGGGCGCGCCGGCAGCGGTGGCCGAACTGGCCGCGCTCGGTGCCAGCGCCACGCTGCACGCCTGCGACGCCACCGATGCCGCCGCCCTGGCCGCCACCCTGGCGCAGATCCGCGCCACCATGCCGGCGCTGCGCGGCGTGGTGCAGGCCGCCGCCGTCTTCGCCGATGGCGCCGCCGCCCGGCTGGAACCGGCGCGCGTGGCCAGCGTGCTCGATGCCAAGCTGGCCGCCGCCGAGAACCTGGACCGGCTGACCGCGCAGGACCAGCTGGCGCTGTTCCTGCTGTATTCCTCCGCCACCGTCGCGGTCGGCAACCCCGGCCAGGCCGCCTATGTCGCTGCCAATGCAGCGCTGGAGGCGATTGCCCGCCGCCGCCGCGCCGCCGGCCGCCCGGCGCTGGCGATCCAATGGGGTCCGATCGCCGATGCCGGTGTGCTGGCCGCCGATGGCGCCACCGCCGAAGCGCTGCACCGCCGGCTCGGCGCCCGGCCGATGCTGGCCGCCACCGCGCTGGCCGCCCTGCCGGACCTGCTGGCCAGCGGCGCCACCACCATCGGCCTGGCGCGCCTGGACTGGACCGAGGCCCAGGTGATGCTGCCCCTGCTGGCCGAGCCGATGTTCGACAGCGTGCGTGGCCAACTGGCCGAACCCGCCGCCGACCTGCGCGCCCGGCTGCTGGCCGCGCCGGATGACGAAGCCCTGCCGCTGCTGCGCGAAACCCTGGCCGGCGAACTCGCGCGCATCCTGCGGCTGGCGCCCGGTGCCGTCGCCGCCGACGCCCCCCTGGCGGGCCTTGGCCTGGACAGCCTGGGCGGCATGGAACTCCGCGCTGCGCTGGACCAGCGGCTCGGCCTGGCCGCCAGCATCGGCAGCCTGACCGAGACCCTGACCGTGGATGGCCTGGCCCAGCGCCTGCTGGCCGAGTTGCGCCGCCAACGCCAGGACGGCGCCGCCGAGGCGCTGATGGCGCTGCACGAACCCGAAGCCGCCAGCGTGGCCGCGGCGTGATGACCGAATCCTTCGGCCTCTCCGCCGTCGCCCGCGCCGCGCTATTGCAGCGCCTGGCCAAGCGCCACGGCGAGGAAACCCCCGCCAACCCGGAAGCGCCAACGCCGGAAAGCCCCGGCCGCGACCTGCGCACCCTGCCCGGCGCCCGCGACCTGGAGCTGATGCGCGAGGCCGGCGAGGCGCTGGGCATCGACAACCCGTATTTCCGCCCGCACCAGGGCGTGGCCGGCGCGCATAGCCGCATCGGCAACCAGGATTTTCTGAACTTCGCCAGCTACAATTACCTGGGCCTGAACGGCGACCCCCGGGTCTCCGCCGCCGCCAAGGCCGCCATCGACCAGTACGGCACCTCCGCGAGCGCCTCGCGCCTGGCATCCGGCGAACGCCCCGGCCATGGCGCGCTGGAAGCGGCGCTGGCCGGGCTGCACGGCGCCGAGGCCGCGCTCACCTTCGTCTCCGGCCACGCCACCAACGTCACGGTCATCGGCCACCTGATGGGCCCGCGCGACCTGATCCTGCACGACGCGCTCGCCCACAACTCCATCGTCGAGGGCGCCCGGCTCTCCGGCGCCCGCCGCATCGCCTTCCCGCACAACGACGTGGCCGCGGCGGACCGCGAACTGGCCGCCCAGCGCCGCCGCCACGGCCGCGCGCTGATCGTCATCGAGGGTCATTACTCGATGGATGGCGACCTGCCGGACCTGGCCCGCTTCACCGCCCTGGCCCGCCGCCACGACGCGCTGCTGATGGTGGACGAGGCCCATTCCCTCGGCGTGCTCGGCGCCACCGGCCGCGGCATCGCCGAGCATTGCGGCGTCGCCCCCACCGAGGTCGATATCTGGATGGGCACGCTGTCCAAAACCCTGTCCGGCTGCGGCGGCTATGTCGCCGGGCGGCAGGCGCTGGTGGACGTGCTGCGCTATTCCGTGCCGGGCTTCGTCTATTCCGTCGGCCTGGCGCCACCGCTGGCCGCCGCCAGCCTGGCCGCGCTGCACCTGATGCTGGCGGAACCAGACCGCGTCGCCCGGCTGCAGCACAACGCCACGCTGTTCCTGCGGCTGGCACGCGAAGCCGGCTTCGACACCGGCACCTCCGTCGGCCTCGGCATCGTCCCCATCATCCTCGGCAGCTCCGTCCGCGCCGCGCGCATGGCCGCGGCGCTGTTCGAGCAAGGCATCAACGTCCAGCCGATCCTGTTCCCGGTGGTGCCGGAACGCAGCGCCCGGCTGCGCTTCTTCCTGTCCAGCGAGCACAGCACGGCGGAGCTGGCCCGCACCGTCGCCGCCCTGGCCACGGCGCGGGACGGCAAGGCGGCTTGAGCACGGGCCGCGACCGGCCCAGCCCCGGCCCCATCACCACCAACCCCGTCACCACCCCCGCCGAGGCCCGCGCCTTCCTGCACCTGCCCGCCAACCTCGGCGGCGCGGCTGCCGGCTGGGGCGTCGCCCTGCACTACGACACCGCGCGCTTCTTCAACCCCGGCTTCAACGGCTACCTGGCCGACCACCGCGTCGCCCGCTGGCTGGCGCACCGCGACGGCCGCCCAGAGGGCCAGCCCGTCGGCCGGATCGCCGCCGCCCACCGCCCCGGCGCGCCCGGCGGCACCTTCGGCTTCCTGGCGCTGGAGCAGGACCCCGCCATCCTCGCCGCCCTGCTCGCCGCCGCGCTCGGCTGGCTGCGTGCCCAGGGCGCCACCCAGGCCACCGGCCCGTTCAACCTCTCCATCAACCACGAAGCCGGCGCCCAGCTCTCCCACTTCGACCGCCCACCGATGATCCGCATGCCCCGCACCCCGCCCTGGCTGCCGGCCATGCTCAGCGCCGCCGGCCTCACCCCGGCGCAGGACGTCATCGCCCGCACCCTGCCCCTGGCGACCGAGCCGCACACCGCCCGCTTCGCCCCGCTGCTGGCCCGCTGGCCCGGCCGCGCCGGCCTCCGCCTCCGCCCGCTCGACCCGCGCCGCTACGCCAGCGACATCGCCCTCTTCACCCGCCTGTTCAACGCCGCCTGGGCGCAGAACTGGGGCGCCGAGCCGGTCGGCCCCGCCGAAGCGCAGACCATCGCCCGCGTCATGCGCCCGCTGACCCGCGCCGGCGCCATCCTGTTCGCGGAATGGCAGGGCGAGCCGATTGGCGTCGCCAGCATCATCCCCAACCTCGACGAAGCGACCGCCCCGCTCAACGGCCGCCTGCTCCCCTTCGGCTGGGCCCGCGTCGCCCGCCTGATGCTGACCGGCCGCAGCCGCACCGGCCGCCTGCCCGTCATCGGCATCGCCCCCGCCTGGCGCCACCACCCCGCCGGCGCCATGGCGCTGGGCCTGCTGCTGCAAGGCTGCATCGCCGCCGCCCGCGCCCGCGGCTGGCAGGAACTGGAGATCAGCTGGGTCCTGCCGCAAAACCTGGCCATGCAGCAAACCTGCGACCGCCTGGGCGCGCCCGAGACCGGCCGCTGGCGCCTATGGCAAACCGCCCTCGCCAGCACCTGACCCGCGCCTCCCCGTCTCCAATTGTCGCCCGCCCCCGCCTGCCATTGACGCCCCCCGCCGCCCCTGGCATCGCCCAGGGCACTAATGCCGCCAGCAGCCCACCCCCGCCGCTTCCTGTTCCTGCAGGGACCGACCTCGGACTTCTTCCCGGACCTGGCGGCGGCCCTGCGCGCGCGCGGCCACGCCACCTTCCGCATCAACCTGTGCCTGGGGGACCGGCTGTTCTGGCGCGGCCCCGCCACCGATTTCCACGGCCGCCCGGCCGAATGGCCCGCCTTCATCGCCGCCTTCCTGGCCCAGCACGGCATCACCGACATTCTGATGCTCGGCGAGCAGCGCCCCTACCACCTGGCCGCCAGCGCCGCCGCCCGAGCCTTGGGCGTGCAGGTGGTGGTGACGGATTACGGCTACATCCGCCCGGACTGGCTGATTCTGGAACGCGACGGCCTGGGCGCCGGCAGCCGCTTCCCGCGAGACCCCGCCGCCATCCTGGCCCTGGCCGCCACCCCGCCGACCGTGGACTTCGCGCCGCACTACGCCGACAGCTTCCCGCGCCAGGCAGCGGCGGACGTGCTGTACCACTGCGCCTCCTTGCTGCCCTTCGGCTTCCCGCACTACCAGCGCTTCACCCTGCACCACCCGCTGCCGAACTACCTGGCCACCGGCTGGCAACTGCTGCGCCGCAGCGGCCACTCCCGCGGGGCGGAGGCGGTGCTGGACCGCCTGGCCGGCCAGGAATGCCACCTCTACGCCATGCAGATGGAGACGGATTTTTCCGTCCGCGCCTATTCCCGCTTTGCCGACAACGACGAAGCCATCGCCGCCGCCATCGCCAGCTTCGCCCGCGGTGCCAGGGCCGAGGCGCAACTACTCATAAAAGTCCACCCGCTGGACCCCGGGCTGAAGCGCTGGCCGCGCCGGGTGGCAGCGCTGGCGCGGGCGGCAGGCGTGGCCGGGCGAGTCCACTTCCTGCCCGGCGCGCTGCACATGGACCGCGCGATCGGCGCCTGCCGCAGCGTGAGCACGGTGAACAGCACCCTGGCGATCCGCGCGCTGCAACTGGGCCGCCCGGTGCTGGCGCTGGGCGACGCGATCTACCAGGTGCCCGGCCTGGCCTGGCAGGGCGAAGCCGACGCCTTCTGGCGCGACGCCCCGCCCCCCGACGCCGTGCTGGTGGAGGCTTTTGTGCGCGCCATCGCCGCGTGCCTGCAGGTGCGCGGCGTGGCGTTCAAGCGGCCGGGGCTGGAAGCGGCAGTCCGCAACGCGGCGGCAAGGTTGGACGCGGGGGCGCTGAATGTGCCGATGGCGGGGGTTTTGGGGTAGGGGGCGTTCACTCGGAACCATGGGGAGGAATTTTCCACCCGAAAGTTGCAGAAGCAGCAAGCAATTTACTTCAGTTCGGATATGCTGCGTCATTCTTAATCTGCGCCAGAGCGGTCTGGTTGGTTCCCGCTTGGCCGTACCGCGGGAGATTTCGTGATGAATACAGCGTCAAGTAGTGGATCAGCTCGCAAGTTCATTCTGGTCCTTTTCTCCCTCGCGTTGTCGGCCTGCACGACGACCGCTGATGTTGTACCGCTGAACCCGATGGCATCCGGCCGGGCTTTGCCTAAATTTGAATTTCTTGGCCGAGGGTTTGGAGGAGGTCCGTTCCGGGTTACCATGCCGGATGGTGACATATTGATTGGACGATATTTTGCCTCGAGCGCAGGAAGCGTCGGATTCGGGACCGGGATGGTTGGAAATCGCCCCGTAATGATGTCAACGACAACAATGGAAACCGGCGGGGGGTTGGCCGCTCAGGCAGCAAGCGCAAAGACCACCGTGATATGCAACGGCAACCACTCCAATATGCAAGGCATGGTCGTCTGCGAAATGAGTACCGGTGAACGGTATCAGCTCATGATGTAGGCTTGCCATTGGCAATCATCGCCCAACTATAGCGAGGAGTGGCGATTATTCCCGCTC
Organism: Acetobacteraceae bacterium; assembly: GCA_947371015.1. GTDB lineage: Bacteria > Pseudomonadota > Alphaproteobacteria > Acetobacterales > Acetobacteraceae > CAIMOR01. Next base: position 15,513 of record CANBNK010000051.1, read on the forward strand.
GGGGCAGCTGCGGAAAAGCGCGCCTTCCCTACCTTGTACCCTCACCGCCCAAACAACCTCGGGTCCAGCCCGACCGGCCGTTCCGCCCCAACCACAATGCGCCGCGCATCCGGGTGCGCCGGATTGACCACCGCGTTCAGGTCATGCCCGGCCGTCAGCACCGAAGGCACCAGCAGCAGCGCCGACCGGCCCTGCTCCAACCACGCCTTGCCGAAAGCCTGCGCCACTGTGGGGTCCAGCGGGTCGTCCCAGCCCGGATGCGCCGCGGGGTCGAAGTTTTCGCGCGTCACATCCGCCGGCACCAGCGCTTGCACATAGCGGGCAGCGCTCGGCGGCGTGCGCCGGTTGGCGTGGGCCAGCATCTCCAGCAGGCAAACGGCGAAGCTGGTGCCCGTATAAATCGCCGCCAGCCCCGGCGGATTCCAGCGTTGCCCGAACAGCCTTGCCCCCTCGCCGGACCAGATCGGGTGCGGCCCGGTCACCAGCCGCCACAGCCGCAGCACCGCTACAGCGCCAAGCCATATTCCAGCGCGTTCAGCAACTGCTCGGCGCGGCGGGTGCCGATATCGGTGCGGGCCGCATCCACCGGGCTGCGGCCATCCAGCCGCGGGTGCGGCGTGGTCATGAACTCGCGCGCCTCGGCATCGGTGCCAAGGGCACGGCGGGCATGCACCAACAGCCGGGCCACCCGCTCCGTGCGCTCGCTTTCCTGCGGAGAAAGCTGGGTCTCCCGGCGTTCCAGCGTCGTCTTGGGCACCAGGCCCCATTCCAGGGCCGCCACCTTTGTCCTATCGCCGCCAGCCAGCGCTTCCGCGACATGCCGAAGCGCCAGACGCGGCAACCCGCGCTCAACGGCTTTCTCGATCAGCCGGGGTGACGGCGCCGAGACGGTGCCGTCCTTGAGGTCGAAGTAAGGCTTCGCCCGGTCGGCGGCGGGCGAGAACCGCGCCATGGTGTGGTTGGTCTTCGCCTGCACCACCAGCACCGCGCCGCCATCAAGCTGAAACACAAAGTCGGCAATCGCCCTGGTGGCGCGCGCCTGTTGCCGCTGCGGCTTGGTCACCGGTACCGGCTCCGCCGCGCCCGCGTTGCCGCACAGAAAGCCGATCCCCATCACATCGGCAATGGCCTTCGCGTCATAGTTCGCAATCATGTGGGGCCTCCGCATTCCAGATGGAGGAAAATGATGCCCCAGTTGGACGAAGGCAAGGGGAAGGCCCAACCGTCAGGGATTTTCTGGTATTTAGCAAACGTTTCCTATACCCTCCCTGCCCCCTCCCCCGGCCGGGACCACCCCCTCGCATGTCACCCTACCCCCACCACTACCCACCCCACCTCACCACCGCCCTCCCCTGGCGCCCCCTGGCGGATGACGAGGCCCAAGCCCTCGCCCCCTACTTCATCCACCAAGGCTCCGGCCGGCCGATGTTCGATATCCGCGCCCGGCTGGACGCCATCTTCTGGGCTGTCACCCATAACGGCCCCTGGAAGGACCTGCCCGCCGCCTTCGGCCCCGCCGATACCGCCAGCCGCCAATTCCGCCGCTGGGCGCACAAGGGCGTCTGGTCCCAGCTGCTGAAGCACGCCGCCATGCCCGGCGCCCCGCCCATCCTGCGCCGGCTGGAACATTGGCTCTGCCGCGCCTTCCGCCGCGCGCTGCGCATCCTCAAGCTGCCCGGCATCGTCCTCGCCCGCCGCCTCGGCATGGAATCGGCGTTGAACGCCCCCGCCTTCATGCTGCCCGACCCGGATTTGTCCGAAACGCTCCTGCCCCTGATGCGCCGCATGGCGCAGGCAGCCATCGGCCGCCCCTTCGGCACCATCCGCGCGGTCTGCGATGCGCTGAAAAGCTGCCATCACCTCATCGGTGGCCGCCGCCGCATCCCGAAATGCCTGGCCCCGCCATGAAGCCGGCGCCGCTACCCCCCCGGCGCCACCCGGAAGCGCACCAGCCGCGCCAACCTGTCCCCCAGCCCGGGCGGCAGCAGCGCCAGCGCGCGCAACGCGGCGCCCAGCCACCACGGCAAAACCACCCGTCCGCGCCCCCGCGCCACCGCTTCCAGCAGCCGCGCCGCCATCGCCGCGGCACTCACCTGGCCCCCGGTGCGCGGCCCCCGCACCCGCGCGCTCATCGCGCTCTCGAAGAAGCCCGGCGCCGCCACCGTCACCCGCACCCCGGCCGGGCCATGCGCCGCCCGCAGCGCCTCGCCATAGGCCCACAGCCCCGCCTTGCTGGCGGCATAGCCCGGCACATCCGGCGCGCCGAAAAACCCCATCACGCTGCCCACCAGCAGCACCTGGCCGGCACCCCGCGCCAGCATGCCCGGCAGCAGAGGCTCCACCAGGTTCATCGCGCCTTCCAGGTTCACCCGCACCTGGCGCAGCGCCGCCGCATGCCCCTCCGGCGCGCCGTCCAGCGCGGTCCCGGCGGAGGTTCCGGCATTCGCCACCGCCAACCCCACCGGCCGCGCCGCGTCCCAGTCGCGCAGCTGCGCCGCCATCGCCCCGGCATCCACCACGTCCACGGCGGCCAGCCACACCTCGGCCCCCAGCGCCCGGCAGCGCCCGGCCACGGCCTCCAGCGCGGCGGCGTCCCGCCCCAGCAGATGCAGCGCCACGCCCGGCGCGGCCAGCGCCTCGGCCAGCGCCGCGCCCAAGCCGCGCGACGCCCCGGAGATCACCACGGACCTCACCGCCCCGCCCACCAGGCGGTCCACGCGCCGGAGGCCCTGGCCACCCGCCGCCGCAACCCCGCCGGCAGGCCCAGCTCCCCGGCCGTCATCGCCTTACCCACCAGGCAGTCCATGCGCCGAAAGCCCCGGCCACCCGCCGCCGCAACCCCAGCGCTGCCCTCCTCCCGGGCCATCACCGCCCCGCCCACCAGGCGGTCCACGCACCGGAAGCCCTGGCCACCCGCCGCCGCAGCCCCGCCGGCAGGCCCAGCCCCGGCGCCGGCGCCTGTGCCGCCAGCCGCTCGCACAGCAGCTCGACCGAACAGGGCAGCCCGGTCACCGGGTCCCAATAGCGTGGGTACAAGATCAGCGCGGCGGCCACGAGTTCATCCACCCCCAGCCGCCTGGTGCGGCGCGGCAGGGGCGCCATGTCCTCGGTCAGCCCCCAGCCGGCGTAGAAGGGCTGCCCCCAGCAGACCACCCGGCGCCCGCGCAGCAGCGCCTCGAACCCGGCCAGCGAGGACATCACCTGCACCTCGTCCGCCAGCGCATACAGCGGCGCGATCGGCACCCCGGCGGCAACATGGTCCGCCATCACTGCCAGCGCTTCCGGCCGCACCGCGCCGCGCCGCATGCCGGCCTCTACATCGGGGTGGGGCTTATAGACCAGGTAGGCATGCGGGTCGGTCCGCCTGGCTGCCCGCAACAGGTCCTGGTTGGTGCGCACCGTGCCGCCGCCGCGCCGGATCGAGGCATCATCCTCCACCTGGCCGCACACCAGCACCACCCGCCGGCCTTCGGGCAGCAGCCCGGCGACGGCCGGCGCGGCGCCGGCCAGGTTGTACTTGGTGATGCCGCCCGCGATCAGCCGCTGCCGCAGCCGCGCAGCCCGGTCCAGCAGGGCGGGCGGGAAGGTCGCCTCGGCCAGCAGGCGCTCCAGGTCGCTGGGGCCGGAGGGATCGAAATGCGCCCCGGCCGCGTCCAGCACCAGCGACTGCGCCGGGGCCAACTGCACGCCCAGCCCGGCCGAGCGGATGAAGCCGTCCTCCACCTGCACCAGCCCCACACCGGCGGCGGCGGCGCGGGCCGGCAGCCCTGGCGGCATGGCGGCGGCCCAGACCGCGACGCTGCCTCGCCGGGCGGTGGCGAGGCGCAGCGCCGCGCTGGCGCGCTGGAACATGCGGGGCGGCCCGGCCTCGCTGGCCAGGCGGTCGCGCATGCGGGCCAGCTTGAACACCTCCATGCCGGTGGCCGCGACAAATCGCTGGTTGGCCAACGCGGCGGCGCGCCATTCGGCCAGCACCGCCAGCGCCGGGGCGGCGGCGCAGGGCCGGCCATGGAATGGGTCGGCAAAGCGACTGGCGGCCAGCAGTCTCCCCAGCGCCTCGGCCGTCAGCCCCGGCGCGAAAGGAGCGGCAGCCACCAGATCGGCGTCGCCCCCGGCCTGGGTTCCTGCTCGGTCAGCAGGATGCGGCGCCGCAGCCATTGGGGCTGGGTCCGCGGCACGCAGCGCCACGCCCGGTGCGTCTGGATTGACGGCCGGAAGCGCGACAACCAATGCGGCTGAACCCGCGTCAGGCGGTACGGGCTGCGGGGTGGGGCGGGCCAGCGCCAGTTCCACCGGGTCGCGCAGGCCGGCGGGGCTTTCCGCCAGCACCAGGCCCAGCGCCCGCCAGCGCCGACCGAAACGCGGGGCGCGCCAGGGGCCTTCGCTCAGCACCAGCAGCGGCCGGCCTCGCGGCGGGCGCGGCCCGCACACCGCCGCCAGCCAGGCCAACCGCGCCTCGGCCGGGGCCTGGCGCTGCGGCACCAACTGCCAATCTGGCAGGAAGGCCGCCAGGTGGGGCACGGCGCGGGCCAGCGCCGGCGGTACGGCCAACACGCGGGCCAGCGCCGGGGGCACGGCCAGCACGTGCTCCAGCGCCGGGGGCGCTGGCGGCACGCGGTCCGGTGCGGGCGGCACCGCCAGCGGCCCAGACGCTCCGGCGGCGGCGTCGCTTGTGAACACTGGGTTAAGCACCTCCGGGTTATGCCCTGGCCGGGGCGGGGTGCCATCCGAAAGTTGCTTGCCCCTCGCGGGCTTTTTGCTAGACCAAGACGATCAGGGCTCGGAACCACGCATGCCAACTCATTCCAGCGCGCCATTGCCCGGCTGCCGGCTTCGTGGCGCTGCCGCCTTGCTCGTGGCGGGCCTGTTGGCCGGTTGCGCCATGCCGGCCATGCCCAGCTTCAGCCCGGCCGAGTCGCCGGCCAGCGCCCCGGCCCCCGCTGCCGTCGCGCCGCGCCCGGCCGACCCCCTTGCCGCCTTCATCGGCAGCGCCGCGCCGGGTGCCGGTACCGAGGTCGCCGGCCATGGCAGCGTCCGCCTGGCCCGGGCCTACACAGCCGCCAGCGGCCGGGAATGCCGCGAGGCCATGCTCGGCCGCGGTGCCGAGGAACGCGCCGTGGTCTATTGCCGTGGCCCGCAGGGCTGGGCGCCGGCGCGGCCCCTGCTGCGCAGCGGCACGCTGCGGCCTTGAGCAGCTCGGTCGCCGAGGGGACCGACTGGGGGCGCGCCATGCGCATCCAGTTCCGTGTGCTCGGCGCCCTGATCCTGCGTGAGATGTCGACCCGATTCGGCCGGGAGAACCTGGGCTACCTGTGGCTGTTCGCCGAACCGCTGCTGCTCGGCAGCGCCATCGGCGCGCTGCACCACACCACCGGGCATGGCCTGCCCGGCGGGCTGCATGTGCTGTTCTTCTGGGTCACCGGCTATGTGCCGTTCTACATGTTCCGCTCGGTGATCAACCGGGCGCCTTCCGCCGTGGTGGCGAACCAGTCGCTGCTGTACCACCGGCGGATCACGCTGCTGGACATTCTGCTGGCCCGCAACCTGCTGGAAGGGGCGGCGGTGATGGGCACGCTGCTGATCTTCCTGATGGCCTTCGGCATGACGCTGAACCTGTGGCCGCAGGAGCCGGCGCTGGTGGTGCTGGGCATGATCTCGATGCTGGCGATGAGCCATGGCGCCGGGCTGATGCTGGCCGCCGGCGCGATCTACACCGACCTGGTGGACCGGGTGATCCACCTTTTCACCTATGTCACCATGCCCTTCTCCGGCGCCTTCTTCATGGTGTTCTGGCTGCCGACGGACATGCAGCGCCAGGCGCTGTGGATTCCGCCGGTCCACAGCTTCGAGATGATCCGCCGCGGCCTGTATGGCACCACGGTGCCGACCACCTACGATGTCGGCTACATGGTCACCTGGATCATCGCGCTGAACCTGGCAGGGCTGCTGATGCTGCGTGTCGCCCGGCGCCGGCTGGTGGTCTGAGGCGATGCGCCCCGACATGCCCCACTGCCGCCCGGCGGCGCTGCTGGCCGCGACCGGCGCCAGTTTACGCAAGCGCCTTGGCGGCGGACCGCTGGACCGGTTTGGGAGCGCGGCAGCATGATCCGGCTGGAGAATGTCCACAAGAGCTACAAGCTGCATGGCGGCACCAGCAAGGCGGTGCTGCGCGGGGTTTCCGCCGTCTTCGGCAAGGGCGAGGCGGTCGGCATCCTCGGCCGCAACGGCGCCGGTAAATCGACCCTGCTGCGGCTGATCTCCGGCGTGGAATTCCCCGAAGCCGGGCGAATCCAGCGGAACATGTCGATCTCCTGGCCGCTCGGCCATGCTGCGGCCATGCACTATTCCATCTCGGGCGCCGACAATGCCCGCTTCATCGCCCGGATCTACGAAAAGCCCATCGCCGAAACGGTGGAATTCGTGGAAGATTTCGCCGAATTGGGCCAATACTACCGGCAACCGGTACGCACCTATTCCTCCGGCATGATGACACGGCTTGGTTTGGCCCTGTCGCTGGCGGTGGATTTCGACTGCTACCTGCTGGACGAGGTTGTCGCCGCCGGTGACAGCCGCTTCGCTGAACGCTGCCGGGCCGCACTGCTCGACCGGCGGGCACGGAGCACGATGCTAATGGTTTCCCACCAGGCGGAAACGGTGCGTGCGTTCTGCACCTCCGGGGCCGTGCTGAAGGATGGCAGGCTGACGCGCTATGAAGATCTGGACCAGGCAATCGCCGCTTACCACGCCGCCTGACGGGTCCCCGGGCGGCGCACCGCTCGGAACCTCAGGCTATGCCGGCTGGTCGGGCCCGGCCTCGGCGCCACCGCCGGGGCGGATGGCCCAGGCCTGGCGGCTGGCCAAGCGACATAATTTCATCACCATGGTCTGCCTGCCGACGCTGTTGGCCGGGCTGTACCTGTTCCTGGTAGCAGCGCCGCAATACACCTCCGAGGCGCGCTTCCTGGTGCGCGGGCGGCAGCAGGCACCCGCCGCAGGCATCGGCGAGATGATGAGCCAGGCCGGCTTCAAGGCGGGCTCGGAGGATGCAATGGGCATCCGCGACTACCTGCGCAGCCACGACGCGGTGGCCGCGCTGCGCGGCAAGCTGGACCTGGTGGGGATCTATCGCCGGCCGGAAGCCGACTGGTACGCCCGCATCTGGTGGGCGCAGCCGGCGGCGGAACGCCTGCTGGACTATTACAACAGCATGGTGGTGCCGGAATACGACACCTCCTCGGGCATCACCACGCTGCGGGTCCGCGCCTTCCGCGCCACCGATGCGCGCGACATCGCCAGCGAGTTGCTGGGGCTTTCCGAAGGGCTGGTGAACAAGCTGAACCAGCGCCTGCAGGCGGACAGCCTGCGCGTGGCGCGGGAAGAAGTGGAGCGCGCCGAAGGCCGGGTGAACAGCACCCAGGCGCGCGTCACGTCGTTCCGCGAACGCGAGCGGCAGCTGGACCCCGGCCGTTCCTCCACCCTGACGGTGGAGACGATCGGCCGGCTGGAGGGCCAGTTGATCCAGGCCCGCGCCGAGATGACCGAGGCGCAGACCTTCGCCCGCGGCGACAACCAGCGGCTGCTGCAGCTGCGCAACCGGGTGGATGCGCTGACCCGGCAGGTGGCGGATGAGCGGCTGCGGCTGGCGTCGGCCAATACCGGCGTGACCCAGCAGGTCGGCGAGTTCGAGCTGCTGTCCACCGAACGCGAGCTGGCACGGACCCAGCTGGCCGCGGCCAATGCCGCGATGGAACGCGCCCTGGCCGATGCCCAGCGCCAGCAGATCTTCATCCTGCGGCTGGTCGAGCCCAACCTGGCCGAGCGGCCTCTTTACCCCAAGGCGGCCCAAAGCGTGCTGTACCTGTTCATCTGCCTGTCGGTTGCCTATGGCATCGGCACCCTGTTGCTGGCGGGAATGCGTGAACATGCGGCTTGAGCGTGTTCTCGGCGTCGCCCTGGCGGCGCTGATCGGCCTGCCCGCCGCGGCCCAATTCGCGCCGCAGTTCAATCAGGCCCAGCTGGCGCAGTTCACCCAGCAGGCGCAGCAGACCCAGGCCGCCACCCAGGGCCTTTCCGGCGGGCCGCGTAGCCTGCAGCCGCTGCCGGCGCTGGCCGGGTCGGACCGCGTTATCTCGCGCGTCGGCTCGGAGACCCAGAGCGAGGGCGGCCCGGTTGCGGTCGGCCCGCTGGGCGACAGCCAGCGCGCCTCCGGCGCCACCGCGGTGTTCGGCGCCAGCCTGTTCACGCGGGAAGCCACGGCGGTTTCCGACGCGCCGAACCCGAATTACATCGTGGTGCCCGGCGACCGCGTCTCGGTCCGCGTCTGGGGCGCGGTGGAGGCCGAGGCGCTCGGCATCGTGGACCCCGCCGGCAACCTGTTCCTGCCCAGCATCGGACCGATCCGCGTGGCCGGCACCCGCGCCGGCGACCTCCAGCGCGTGGTCGAGACCGAGGTGCGTCGGGTCTTCACCAGCCAGGTGCAGGTCTATGCCGTGCTGCTGAGCACGCAGCGCATCGGCGTCTTCGTCACCGGCTTCGTGCGCACCCCCGGTCGCTTCGGCGGCTCGGCGGCGGACAGCGTGCTGGACTTCCTGGTGCGCGCCGGCGGCGTGGATGCCGGGCGTGGCAGCTACCGCGACATCACCGTGCAGCGCGGCGGCCGCGCCGTGGCGAATGTGGACCTCTATCAGTTCCTGCTGAACGGCTCGCTGCCGCAGGTGCGCCTGCAGGAAGGCGATACGCTGCTGGTCGGCCGCCAGCGCGCCGTGGTGGGCGCCGATGGCGCGGTGCGCAACAACTACCTGTTCGAGGTGCCCGGCCGGATCATGACCGGGCGGGAGCTGGTCGATTACGCCCGGCCGCTGCCCTCGGCGACCAATGCCATCATCAAGGGCACCCGCAACGGCCAGCCGTTCAGCCGCTACGCGACGCTGAGCGAGATGGCCGAGATTCAGCTGGGCGACCAGGACAGCGTCAGCTTCATCACCGACACCCCCGCCCGCACCGTGCGGGTGACGGTGGAAGGCAGCCGGATCGGGCCTTCGGTGCTGGTGGCGGACCGCGATATTCAGCTGTGCCAGCTGCTGGACCATGTGGCGGTGGACCCCGCGTTGGCGGATACCCGCAGCGTGTTCCTGCTGCGGCCTTCGGTGGCCGCGCAGCAGCGCCGCGCGATCGACGAGGCGCTGGACCGGCTGGAGCGGCAGTTGTTCATGGCGGTCAGCGCCTCCACCGGCGTGGCGACCATCCGCGCGTCCGAGGCGCAGCTGGTCAGCAGCTACATCCAGCGCGCCAGGCGCACCGCGCCGGAAGGCCGGCTGGTGGTCAGCGACCGCCAGGGCGGCTGCGCCCCGGTGCGGCTGGAGGATGGCGACACCATCGTGGTGCCGGAACGCAGCGAGACCGTGCTGGTGGCCGGCGAGGTCAACGCGCCGCGCGCCGTGGTGTGGCAGGCCAACATGCGGATTGCGGATTACGTCCGTACCGCCGGGGGCTATTCGCCGCGCGGTGGGTCCAGCGCCATGATGATCCGCCGCGCCAGTGGCGAGCTGGTGCTGGAGCCGAATGAGGCGCCGCGGCCCGGCGATGAGCTGATCGCGCTGCCGAACCTGGACAGCAAGTCCTTCCAGATCGGCAGTGACCTGCTGGGGCTGATCTTCCAGCTGGCGGTCGCCACCCGGGCCTTCAGCCTGCTGTAGGCTGGCCCCGACCACCGGGTCGCGGCCAGCCGGGGGGCGCCCCCCGGCCCAGGGAAGCACAAGCCGGCCCGGGGCAACCCCGGCCGGCTTTTTATTGCGCTGCCCGTGGAGCGTGACCGAAGGGCCACACCGCACGCGCGAGCGATTTGGTGTACGATACCACTGTTGATTGTATTCAATCACACATGCGAGAGACGGGCTTCACAAAGCGCGGAGCGCCTCCCCATGAGTGGCAGCATCTTCCTTGCCAACCAGGAAACCCAGGTCGCCGAGGCCGACACCACGGTGCTCGCCACCATCCATCGCAGCGGGTCGCTGGCCGGCCCGGTGACCATCACCTATGGCATCACCGCGGATACCGCGGTCGAGGGGGTGAACTACCTCGGCGCCGGCGGCACGGTGGTGATGGCCGACGGCGTGGCCGATGTCGCGGTGCCGATCCACATCCTGGATGACGGCGTGGCCAACCCGACGCTGAACTTCGTGGTCTCGGTCATCAATGCCGCAGGTGCCACGCTGGTGGCGCCGCGGACCGAGCGCTTCGAGATCATCGACAGCATCAACCCCGCCCCGCCGCCGCCGGCCGAGCCGCCGCTGGTCTCCGACTACAATGTGCAGCAGGTGCCGGTGGTGATCGGGCTGAACCAGCCGATCCGCTTCATCTTCTCGCCGCTGGATGGCAGCCACGCCTATGTCGCGGAGAAGGGTGGCGAGATTCTGCTGGCCGACCTGATAACCGGCCAGAGCACGGTCGTGGCCGACCTGCGCGCCCAGGTGAATGACCACCAGGACCGCGGGCTGCTGGATATCGCGCTGGACCCGAACTTCGCCCACAACGGCTTCATCTACGCCTTCATCGTCGCCGACCCCGCCGATACCGCCGGGCAGACCGGCGCGGCCGGGCCGGATGGCGGCGGCAACCGCTATGCCCAGGTCCTCCGGCTGACCGCCGATGCCACGACCGGCTTCAGCACGCTGGTGCCGGGCAGCGAGAAGATCATCCTCGGCGCCGGCGGCCATTCGCTGGCCGATATCAGCGGCGGCGGCCTGTACGACTTCACCGACCCGGTCTTCGCCAACCTGCCGGCCTCCGATGTCGTGCTGCATGCCGGCGACACCGTGGTGGCCGGGGTCAAGCAGGACTTCATCAAGGCGGATTCCTCCAGCCATGATGGTGGCCACCTGGCCTTTGGCCCGGATGGCGCGCTGTATGTCTCCATCGGCGATGCCACGTCGTTCAACTACGCCGACCCGCGCGCGGTGGATGTGCAGTCGCTGGACCACCTGACCGGCAAGATCCTGCGGATCGACCCGGCGACCGGCATGGGCCTGGCCGACAACCCCTTCGCCGCCGGCGTCGCCAGCCTGAGCGACAACCAGGCCAAGGTCTTTCAGCTCGGCCTGCGCAACCCGTTCTCGATGGCCTTCGCACCGGATGGCCGGCTGTTCATCGCCGATACCGGCTGGAACAGCTATGAGGAGATCAACACCGGCGGTCCCGGCGCGAATTTCGGCTGGCCCTTCTATGAGGGCGGCGATGGCGGGGTGACCCTGCAGGCGCCAACCTGGCGCGACATGCCCGTCGGCACCGCCTTCTACGCCCATGCCCCCAACGGCACGCTGACGCCGGCCTTCCGCGCCTTTTCCCATCTGGAGGGTGACCCGGGCTTCCAGGTGCAGGCGATCACCGCCGGCGAAGCCTTCCTCAGCGGCGCGGCCTACCCGGCCAGCCTGCAGAACAACTTCATCTTCACCGACTTCTCGCAGGGGGAAGTCTATGCGGTGAACATCAACAACAGCGCGGATATCAAGTTCCTGTTCCAGGTGCCGGGCTATGCGCCGGTGGACTTCGTGCAGGGGCCGGATGGCCAGCTGTATTATGCCGACCTGATCAACGGAGAGATCGGCCGGCTGGACATCACGCTGCCGGACTACGCGCCGCAGCAGCTGGATATCGGCAGCGGCCGCGACACGCTGGTGCTGACCCTGGCGCAGGACGCCTACAACGGCAGCGCCGACTACATCGTCAGCGTGGACGGCGTGCCGGTTGGCGCCAACCTGGTCGCGCATGCCCGGGTGCTGGACGGCGCGCATGACACCCTGACGCTGCACGGCAGCTGGGGCGCCGGGGCGCATGTCGTCACGGTGGATTTCCTCAACGACGCCTGGGGCGGCTCGGTGGGCACCGACCGCAACCTGCATGTGCAGAGCATCAGCTACAACGGCGTGGCGCTGCCCGGTGCGGCGCAGGACCTTATGAGCAGCGGGCCGGCCAGCCTGGCCTTCATCGGTGCTGCGGCGCCGGTGCATGCACCGGCGATGCAGCTGGAACTCGGCAGCGGCACGGATACGCTGGTGCTGCGGATCAGCCAGGACGCCTGGCAGGGCAGCGCGCAATACGGCATCAGCGTGGATGGCGTGCGGATCGGCGCGGCGCTGACCGCCAGCGCCTGGCATGCCGATGGGCTGGACGACACGCTGACGCTGCATGGCAACTGGGGCGCCGGGGCGCATGCCGTGGTGGTGGACTTCTTCAACGACGCCTTCGGCCCGGGCGGCGACCGCAACCTGCATGTCGATGGCATCAGCTACAACGGCCTGGCGCAGGCCGGCGGCAGCGCCCCGCTCTGGAGCGGCGGCGCCAGCAGCTTCGGCTTCACCGACCTGGGCGCCCCGGCGCCGAAGGTGGTGAGCCTGGGCGGTGCCAGCGACGTGCTGGTGCTGAAGATCAGCCAGGACAGCTACCTGGGCGACGCGCAGTACGTGGTGAAGCTGGACGGCGTGCAGCAGGGCGGCGTGCAGACCGCCAGCGCCTGGCACGCCGGCGGCCAGGATGATGTGGTGACGCTGGTGGGCAACTTCGCCGCCGGGCCGCATCGGCTGGAGGTGGCCTTCCTGAACGACCGCTTCGACGGCACGGCGGAGACCGACCGCAACCTGTACGTGGACGGCGTCAGCCACAATGGCGTGGCGTTGGCGGACAGCGTGGTGAACATGTACTGGGCCGGGCCGCACGACTTCGACTTCGTGTAGGGCAAACCACACGAGGCTTGGGCAGGCATACGGTTCATGCCAGCGGTCAAAGGATTTGGCCGCTGGCACGCACGCCCGGCTCTGCCTTGGCACGCACGCCCGGCTCTGCCTTGGCACGCAATCGCGGCTCCGCCGTGGGCGCTACACCCGGGCGAAGCTGTGCAGGCTGCGCTGCTCCAGGTAGTCAAGCCGCGCGGCGAAGTCGTCGGTGCGGCAGACCATCAGGCTGAGCACGCCGCAGCCGATCTCGCGGCTGTCACTGGGGGTGATGAGCGCGAGCGGCACGCCCACCGGGGCGTCGATTTCCACCAGTATCTCCGGCCAGGCATCCGCCGGCACTTCCATGGCGCAGAACACCACCTGGCGCGGCACGCCCTCGATGAAGCCGAAGGGCCGGGTGATGCCGCTGGCCGGGCCGGCGCGCAGGCCAATGCGCCAGGGCGCCGGCGGGGCGACGAATTGCACGATGACGCGCAGCGGGGCGCCGCCGGCCATCTCGGCCAGTGGCAGGCGCAGCGTCAGCCGGCCAGGCTTGCACCAGCAGCCCCAGTTTTCCAGCGGCAGCCAGGCGTCGCCCTCGCGCACCAGCTCCGCGGCGGCCATGGCCAGGCGCGGCGTTGGGCCGGGCAGCACGCGCAGGTCCAGCACTTCGCCAGGGCGTAGCGCCAGGCGGCGGGCGGGCAGCGTGATGCGGCCGGCGGCGGCGACGTGCTCGGTGAGTTGCGCCGCCAGGGCGGACCAGGGGCGCAGGCGGACGTCGCGTTGCAGCCGGGCCTGCTGAGCGGCGAGGAAGCCGGGTTGGAACAGCATGGCTTCCAGCCTGGCCGCCAGGTCGGGGATGTCGTCGGTGGCGAAGAACACCGCGCCGCCGGCGCCGGCCTCGACCAGGGAGGAGTTGTTGGCGACGAGGGCGACCTTGCCGAAGGCGAAGCTCTCCGTCACCGGCAGGCCCCAGCCTTCGTAGAAACTGTTGAACAGGGTGAAGGCGCAGCCGCGATACAGGCCGGCGAGTTCGTCATCGGCTACGCCGTGCAGCAGGCGGACATGGCCGCCCAGGGCCGCGTCTGAGGCGAGCAGTTCCAGTGCCGGCTCGGCCAGCCAGCCGCGCTTGCCGACGCAGACCAGCTCCGGCACCGCCTCCGGCCCATGCAGGCGCAGCAGGCGCTGCCAGGCGCGAAACACCATCAGGTGGTTCTTGCGGGCTTCGATGGTGGCGACAAACAGGACGTAGGGGCGGGTCGCCGCCAGCGGCGCGGCACACATCGCCGCGGGCGGCGCGGCACACATCGCCGCTGGCGGCGCGTCGCACGTCTCCGCTGCCGGCACTGGCGCCGGGGGCGGGGCCTGCGCCGCGGTGCCGTCATCGGCATCCAGCGGCAGGGTGAAGGTCGGGATGGCCACGTCGGGCAGCACGGTCGCGCGCAGCCGCTCGAAGTCGCGGCGGGTGCTGTCGGAGATCACCACCACGCCATCCGCCAGCAGGCAGAGCTGGGCGAACCAGCGGGCGAACTCATCCACCAGCGCGCTGGCGCAATGCTGCGGGAACAGCAGCGGGATGCAGTCGTACAGGAAGGGGATGTAGCGCACCGCGTGCCGGCGCTTCATGTCCGCCACGCGGCGCATGTAGTCCGGCTGCCACCAGCTGCTGCCCAGGTTGACCAGGCTGGTGCCGGCGGCGAAGCGGCAGGGGGCGGCGTGGCGCACCGCCTCCGCAATGCCGGCCAGGGCCTGCTGCCAGTCGGGCGCATCCAGGTCGCTGCTGCTGCGGCTGAGCGCGGCCAGCCGAAGGAACAGCGCCGGCGGCACCAGTTTCCAGCTGGCACTGTCCTGGTGGTAGGCGCAGGCAGCCACCAGCGCTTCGCCCGGCGTGGCCAGGACTTCCCGCAGGATGTTGAGCTGGACGCGCTGGATGCCGGTGGGCGTGCGGCAGGCGCGGAAGTAGTCCAGCAGGTCGGAGACATCGAACAGCATCACGCCGGGCGGGCTGGCCGCGGCGGCACCAGGGGTGGCAGCGAGCAGCTCGGCGGCTTCCGCGTCGCGGCCCAGCGCCGCGAGCGCATCGGCCAGGCGGCGCGCCAGCAGCGGGTCCCGCGGCGCCAGGCGGTGGGCGTGGCGATACAGCAGCAGCGCCGCCGGCAGATCACCGGCAGCGCGCCGGCAGTCGGCGTAGCGGCGCCAGGCCGGCGCATCGCCGGGCTCGCGGTCCAAGTAGGCAATGTAGCCGCTGGCCGCGGCGCGCAGCTCGCCGGTGGCGTGCAGCGCGTCGGCTTCGGCAAGCAAGGCCGCAGCGGGCATCAGCGGCGGCCGTAGGTATCCTCAAGCCGGACGATATCGTCCTCACCCAGGTAGCTGCCGGCCTGCACTTCTATCAGCGTCAGCGGGATCTTGCCGGGGTTGACCAGGCGATGGACGCAGCCGAGCGGCAGATAGACGCTCTCATTCTCGCGCAGCAGGATTTCCTCCTGGTCGCGCGTCACGATGGCGGTGC
>CANBNK010000052.1 GCA_947371015.1 Acetobacteraceae bacterium
CTGGTGCCCTGGATGGGTGCCGCCGGGCCGCCGCCGCGGGTGGCGCAGGCCGCCAGCGCCCGCCCGCCGAACTGGTCGGCGCTGCTGGCCGCCGCGCTGGGCTGGGCCGGCTACAATACCAGCTTCATCGTCATGCTCAGCTTCACCCCGGCGCTGCTGGTGGCGCATGGCGCCAGCCTGGCCGAGGCGGGTGGGCTGACCAGCCTGTACAGCTGGCTCAGCGTGCCGATGCTGCCGCTGGCGGGCTGGCTGGCCAGCCGCACCGGGCGGCCGGTGCTGCAGGCGGCGCTGGGGCTGGCGGCCATGGCGCTGCTGCCACTGCCGCTGGCCTGGGTGCCGCCGGGGCTGGTGGCGGCGGCGCTGCTCAGCCTGCTGGGGCTGGTGGGCGGGCTGGCGGGCACCGCGATCTTTGCACTGGCGCCAAGGGTGCTGCCGCCGCCGGCGCGGGCACTGGGGATGGGCGCGTTCTACGTGGTGTTCTACAGCGCCATGACACTGGCGCCGCCGCTGGCCGGCTGGGCGCGCGATGCCAGCGGCAACCCCGCCGCGCCGCTATACGTGGCGGCCGGCTGCGCGCTGGTGGCGCTGCTGGCGGTACTGGCCTTTCCGCGGCTGGCGGCGCGGGGCGGCACGATGGCCGGCGGGGCAACACCCGGCTAAGCTCGCCCGTCTTGAAGCGGGAGCAACACCGTGCCGAAACGCCGCCACCTCATCGCCGCGCTGGTCAGCCCGGCCCTTGTCGCCCACGCCCAGCCGGCGGGGTGGCCCAGCCGGCCGGTCCGCATCATTGTGCCCTGGGCGCCCGGCGGCGCGATCGACACCGTGGCGCGGGCGCTGGCGGCGCGGCTGGCGGAAGCGCTAGGCCAGCCCTTCCTGGTGGAAAACCGGACCGGCGGCGGCGGCGTGATCGGCATGGGCGAGGCGGCGCGAGCCACGCCGGATGGCCACACCCTTTTGGCCATGGACAACAGCTACACCATGCTGCCGCACACCGTGGCCAGCCTGCCATGGGACCATGCCCGCGCTTTCCTGCCGGTGGTGCTGGGGGGCTCGGCGCCCTTTCTGCTGGTGGCAAGGCCGGCGCTGGGGGTGACCACGCTGGCGCAGCTGGTGGCGGCGGCCAAGGCGGCGCCCGAAGGGCTGAGCTACGGCACCGGCGGCGCCGGCAGCAGCCCGCATTTCGCCACCGAGGCCTTCATGCAGCAGGCCGGCATCCGGCTGCTGCACGTGCCGTTTCGCGGCGGGGCCGAGGCAATGCTGGCGGTGGTTGCGGGCCAGGTGGATTGCTCGATGGCGACGATCTCGGCCGCCGGCGGGCAACTGGCGGCCGGGCGGCTGCAACCGCTGGCCCTGGCCGCGCCGGCGCGCTCGGCCCTGGTGCCTGACGTGCCCAGCTTTACCGAGGCCGGCCTGCCCGGCTTCGGCGCCGGCATCTGGGCCGGGTTGGCGGCGCCGGCGGGCACGCCGCAGCCGGTGCTGGACCGGCTGGAGGCGGCGAGCCAGGCCGCCCTGCGGGAGCCTGGGTTGCGCCAGGCCTTCGCCGCCCAGGGGTTGGAGCCGGAGGGCCGCGGCCAGCAGGGCTTCGCCGCGCTGGTGCGGGCGGAGACCGAACGCTGGGGCCAGGTTGCCGTGGCCGCGGGGATACCGAAGCGGTAGGCGGCCCGCCGGGAGACAGGCCGCCGGCATACCAAAGCAGTACGCGGCCCGCCGGGGCAGGCCACTTGGGCCGGATCTACCGCGCGTTGGCGTTGATCCAGTCCGCCAGCATGCCGGCGATCTCCAGGCTGTTATTGTCCTGCATCAGCATGTGGCTGTTGCCGTGGATACCGCGCTCCGGCAGCACCCATTGCTCGGCCCGGCCACCGGCGGCGTTTACCTTGGCGACGAAGGCGCGGCAGTTGACCAGGCGCGGCGCCCAGCGCGGCGCCTGCGGCACGTAGTCGCCCCACAGCACCAGCATCGGTGTGTGCAGGTAGGGCGCGACATCCCCGGCCGCGTCCGGGCAGGCGCCGGGTTCCACCGCGATAACGCCGGCAATGCCCTGCCGGTTCAGCGCCACCGCCTGGAACGGGTAGATGCCCGATTGCGAATGGCTGATCAGCACATTGCGCGTCAGCCGCCGGGAAAGCTCGGCCAGGGCGGGCACGGTGGGGTTGGGCGTCGGTTGGGCGTTCAGCCAGTCCGGCACCATCTGCTTCCAGAACTCGCGTTGGGCGCTGATCGGGAAGCGCAGGCCCGGGTGCACGTCCGGGTATTTGTCGCCGAAGCGGAAGATGGCCCAGGCGGCTTCCTGCCCTGCAGCAAAGACCGTGGGCAGGGTGGAAACCGGCGCCCGGCCAAGCCGCACTGCGTTGATGGCCTGGATGTCGCCGCCCGAACGGCCGCGCCAGCTCTGGTCCACCACATGGGTGGCGAAGCCGCGTCTCACAAAGTACTCATCCCAGCCCATGCGGCCATCCGGCGTGGTTTCCCAGGTCTTGCCGGTCAGGCAGCAGCCATGGATCAGCGTGACGCTGACCGGCGCCGGGTTGGGCGGGGTCATGTAGCGGACATACATCTGGTCCAGCACCATGGTCCCGCTGGGGGCGTAGGCCGGCAGGGTCGAGAGGGTGTCGCTTTGCACGGCACGGCCGCCGACGAAGAAGCTGCCCTGGCTTTGCAGAGTCAGCGGGCCGGTCAGCGGGTCGGCCGCACAGGCGGCGAGCAGCAGCGCGCAGACGAGCGCGAGCAGGCGGGGCATGGGGTTCCTCCCGAAGGTGCCGGGGGTTCAGCCCACCCGCGCACCGCCAGCCTGAACCTGGGCCGGCCAATGGGCAATGGCGCGGGGCCTCACCCCATCGGCGGCGCGGCGCCCTTCACTTGGGTGCGGTGCATCACCCGGCGGCTTTCCGCCGGGAAGGGGTCGCGGCGGTGCATGGTGCAGCGGTTGTCCCACAGCACCAGGTCGCCGATGCGCCAGTTGTTGCCCCAGCTGATCTCGTCCGCGGTGGCGTAGTGCCAGATCTCGTCCAGCAGGGCCTCGCTCTTGGCCAGGTCCATGCCCTCGATCCAGGCCATGCGGCGGCGGCCGAGGTAGAGGCCCTGGCGGCCGGTTTCGGGGTGGCGGACCACCAGGGGGTGCATGGTGCCGGGGGCCTCGCGCGGATCGTCGGTCGGCGTGACGCCGGCGCGGACATAGCCGCCGCTGTTGTAGGTGCCGTCATGCTTTACCCGCAGGCCCTGGGCCCGGGCTTTGAGGACCGGCGGCAGGCGGTCGAAGGCCGCGTACATGCTGCTGAAGTAGGTGACGCCACCGCTGGGCGGGATTTCCAGCGCGTAGAGCATGGAGGCCTTGGGCGGCTTCGGCAGGTAGCTCATGTCGGTGTGCCACACCGCTTCCCCGGCGCCGAGGCTGCCGATGGGCTCGCCATCCGCGCCGATGACGTTGGAGACGACGTAGAGCTCCGGGATGCCATCGACGAAGCGGCGGCCGGTTTCCTGGATCGGCGCCAGGTCCAGGTCGCCGAACAGCCGGCTGAAGCCGATCAGCGCTTCCGGGGAAAGCTGCTGGCCGCGGAACAGCAGGACGGAATGGTCCAGCCAGGCCTGGTGGATGGCGTCGAACTGCTGGGGCGTGACGGCGCGGAGGTCCACGCCCTCGATTTCGGCGCCCAGCACGGCGCCGGTTGGGATGATCTGCATCGGGTTCACTCCCGCCACGGGCGTTCCGCCCAGACCCGACGATACTCATCCTGCATGCGCAGCAACAAGGCCTGGTGCTCGTCCGGGCCCAGGTAGCGCAGCGGCAGGTATTGCTGGCGGGCCGCGGCCTGGAATTCGGGGTCGGCCATGACGTCGCGGATGGTGGCGGCCAGCTTCTCCACGATGGCGCGGGGCACGCCGGCGGGGGCGGCGACGCCGCGCATGGAGCCACCAACCACGTCGAAGCCCTGTTCCCGGAACGTCGGCACGTTGGGGGCGGTGGCGGCGCGCGCTTCGGCCATCAGGCCGATCGGGCGAACCAGGCCTTGCGCCTCGGCGCCCGAGCCTTCCGACAGCGAGAAGACGCCGACGGCCAGGTCCTGCGCCAGCAGCCCGGCGATGATCGGCTGGGTGCCGCCATAGGCGATGAGGGTGAACTGCGTGTTGGTCAGCTTCTCCAGCGCCAGGCGGGTGAAGTCGGTGTAGGTGCCGCGGCCGGTGCTGCCCCAGCCCAGCGATTCCGGCGGGCGGGAACGCGCCAGGGCCAGCAGGTCCGCCACGGTGCGGATCGGGCTTGCGGCGCGGACCCACAGAGCGCCGGGGTCGTCCACGATGTTGGCGACGGCCTGCAACTCCTCGAAGCGGTAGCCGATGCTGCGCTCGATGGGCAGGGAGACGACGTTGGGGGTGTTGATGGTGCCGATGGTGTAGCCATCCGGCGCTGCCCGCGCCGTGGCAGCGTAGCCGATGCCGCCGGCGGCGCCCGGGCGGTTGACGATGATGACGGGCTGGCCCAGCCGGCGTTCCATGAAGCGGCCGACGGTGCGGGCGGCAATGTCGGTACCGCCGCCGGCGGCGAAGCCGACGATCAGGGTGATCGGGCGTTCAGGGTATTCGGCCCGCGCCGGCAGGGCGGCGGCGAACAGAGCGAGAGCGATGAGCCAGCGCGGCATTCTTGGAGTTCCTCGATTTTGGCGCGAGGTTAGCCCGCGATGCTCGGGGCTGGATACCCGGCCTGCCCGCGCTTGTTGCGGCCGGCGCGCCAGCCGGGCAGGATGCCGTGATGACCCTTACCTTCTCGAACACGTCAGGTGTTCACGCCCCCGCCCCTTCCTACCAACACGTCGCCATGGTGACCGGCCCGGGCCGCCGCCTCGTGATGTCCGGCCAGATCGGCGTGAAGCCGGATGGCACGACGCCCGAGGATGGCGGCGCGCAGATCGAGCAGGCCTTCGCCAATGTAATGGCGCACCTGGCCGGCAATGGCATGGGGCCGCAGGACATCGTGAAGATGACGGTGTTCCTGACCGACCCGGCGCTGATCCCGGTGCTGCGCGAGAAGCGCGGCGCGGCGATGCAGGGCGCGGCGCCGGCGAGCACGCTGCTGGTTGTGGCCGCGCTGGCCGCGCCGCAGTGGAAGGTTGAGGTGGAGTGCGAGGCGTTCAAGGCGACCTGAACCGGCGGACCTGACGCGGCTTTGCCGCGACGAGCCCCGACTGACCGCTCAGGACCGGCCCCGGCGCCGGGGCCGCCCCCCCCCCACGAAGCCGCGTAGCGACTTCGTGGGGAAGTTGTTACACCCACTGCACCACGTTATCGCTGCCGATCAGGTGCCGCCCCACCATCTCCACATGGGCGTTCATGCCCTGCAAGTGTTGGCTCACGCTCATCGCGTCGCGGAAGCGGCGTTCGAACGGGGCGGAGTTCATGATGGCGGTGGTGCCGCCGGCGCGGTAGCTGGCATAGGATACATCGGAGGCCTGTTGCATCGCGAAGGTGGTGGCCAGGCGCAGGCGCATGCGCAGGTCCACATCCAGCCGGTCCTGCTGGGCGGCTTCGTAGGCCTGGCAGATGGCTTCGTGCACGAAGGCGCGGGCGGCGGAGATCTTCGCCTCCAGCTGGCCGATTTCCAGTTGCACCGCGTTGTTGTTGGCCATGCTGTTGATGGCGGCGCGGGACTGCTTGCCGCGAGCCAATTCCGTATAGGTCTCCAGCATGCGCCGGCCGACGCCCAGCGCCACGCCGCAGAATCCGCAGGCATAGAGCAGGTTGGAGATGACGACGTAGAGCGGGCCCTTCTCGCGCCGCTCCTCCATCGCATCGCGGGCGGGGGCGTGTTCATCGGGGATGAAGAGGTCCTGCACGCTGTAGGTGTCGCTGCCGGTGCCGCGCAGGCCCAGCACCTGCCAGTCATCCGTGACCTTGGCCTTTGACTTCAGGAACAGGAAGCTGCGGTCGTCGGGCTTGCCGTAGCGGATATGCGGCGTGCCGTCCGGGTTCTGCACCATGCTGTGGGCGCCGATCCAGGAGGTGTGGCGGCTGCCGCTGCCATAGCCCCATTCGCCGGTCAGCCGGTAGCCGCCGGGCACGCGGATGGCGCGGCTCTTGCCGTTCTTGGCGCCCCAGGCCAGGCCGGTGCGCGGGCCATTGAAGATGGCGGCGGCGGCTTCGCGGGGCATGGCAGCCGCGGCGGTGGCGGCGGAAACGTTGGACTGGTTGTAGAAGAAGCCGGTGGAGGCATCGGCGTAGCCGATGGCTTCCGCCGTCTTGCAGTGGTCCAGCAGGTGGGCCTCCTGCCCGCCGATGCTGGCCGGCAGCAGCACGCGCAGCAGATCCTGAGCGAACAGGCCCTCCACCACCTCCGGCGCCAGTTCACGCTGGCGGTCGATCTCAGCCCCGTGCTCGTCCAGCAGCGGGCGCAGCAGGCGGGCACGGTCGGGCGCGGAGAGGGTCAGTGGCGGCTGGACCTGGGCGTCCATGTTGGTTTCCTCGTTGATTTGGTCAGGTGACTAATATTGTGGGGCGGCGTGCCCCGGCGTCAACCTTTCCATCCCGGCTGGCCAAGGCGATAGTGCGGGGGAATGGGTTGGAGGAACGGCAGATGGCGGCAGCGAGCCTGGTGATCCGGGGCGGCACGGTGGTGGATGGCAGCGGCGGCGCGCCCTTCCTGGCCGATGTGGCGGTGGCCGGCGGGCGCATTGTGGCCGTGGGGCCGAACCTGCCCCCGGGCGCCGAGGAGATCGACGCGACCGGCCTGCTGGTGACGCCGGGCTTCGTCGATGTGCACACCCATTACGATGCCCAGGCGACCTGGAGCAGCCGGATCGACAGCTCCACGCTGAACGGCGTGACCACGGTGCTGGTGGGCAATTGCGGCGTTGGCTTCGCGCCCTGCACACCGGCCAATCGGGACAAGCTGGTGGAGTTGATGGAGGGCGTGGAGGACCTGCCCGAGGTGGTGCTGACCGAAGGGCTGCCGTGGAATTGGGAGAGTTTTCCGAGCTACCTGGATGCGCTGGCGGCGCGGCACTACGACTGCGACATCGTGACCCAGGTGACGCATGCCTCGCTGCGGCTGCATGTGATGGGCGACCGCGCGGTGGCTCACGCCGACAGCACGGCCGAGGATCGCGCTGAAATGGCGCGGCTGGCCGCCGAGGGCGTGCGGGCGGGGGCCATTGGGTTCAGCACGTCGCGGGCGATGTTTCACCGAACCTTGGCCGGGGTGCATACGCCGACCTATGGCGCGCCCGAGGCCGAGTTGGCCGATATTGGCGCGGCTGTTGGCGCGGCGGGGGCGGCCTGGTTGCAGGTGATCAGCGACTTCGATGACCCCGACAGCGAGTTCGCCATGCTGCAGCGCGTGGCGACCCACGCCAAGACGCCGCTGACCTTCAGCCTGTTGCAGCGGGAAAGCCGGCCCTGGCTGTGGAAGGCCATGCTGGACCATGTGGAGAAGGCGCGTGGCGAGGGCGTGACCATGATGGGCCAGGTGATGGGCCGGCCGGTCGGGCTGATGTTCGGCTGGGAGCTGTCGCAGCATCCGTTCGTGGCGCGGCCTTCCTATGCCGCCGTGGCCGGCCTGCCGATTGCCGAGCGGATCGCGGCGCTGCGCGACCCCGGGCTGCGCGCGCGCATCCTGGCGGAGCCGACCGTTGACCCGGCGCTGGCAGCGCGGCTGAACAATTGGGACCGGCTGTTCAAACTGGGCAGCCCGCCGGAGTATGAGCCGGACCCCAGCACCAGTGTCGGTGCCGTGGCCGCGCGGATGGGCGTGGACTCCGCGGGGCTGGCCTATGACTGGATGATGGAGCAGGACGGGCGCGCGATCCTCAACCGACCGCTGATCAACTACGCCGATGGCGACCTGGAAGCGGTGCGCGCCATGCTGGAACACCCGATGACGCTGGTGGGGCTGGGCGATGGCGGCGCGCATGTGGGGTACATCTGCGATGCGAGTTGCATGACGCATATGCTGGTGCACTGGACGCGGGACCGCTCGCGCGGGCCGAAGCTGCCGGTGGCGTTCGCGGTGAAGCGGATTACACGGGACAATGCCAAAGCCATTGGGCTGACGGACCGCGGCCTGGTCGCGCCGGGGATGAAGGCCGACCTGAACGTGATCGACTACGCGCGGCTGGCGATGGACGTGCCGAGCATGCAGTACGACCTGCCGGCGGGCGGCAAGCGCCTGGTGCAGGGGGCGCGGGGGTACGTCGCGACCGTGCTGAATGGGGAGGTGGTGTACCGCGATGGCGTCGCTACGGGCGCGCTGCCGGGGCGGTTGGTGCGGGGCGGGCGGGAGCAGGCCGCGCGCTGACAGGTGAGGCATCAGTCGCCGGGACAAGCCCGGCGACCACGCCCGGTGCGGTCGCGGGCGCCGCGCTGCCCTACATCCCCTTCGGCATTTCCTTCTCGATCAGCCCGGCATACAGCGCGGAGCCATAGGGGATGGCCTCGTCGTTGAAGTTGTAGAGCTGGTTGTGCAGTTCCGCGCTCTCGCCGATGCCCAGCTGGATGTAAGCGCCGGGGACCTGCTCCATCATGAAGGAGAAGTCCTCGCTGCCCATGCCCGGGGCCTTGTTGGTGTCCACGCGGTCGGCGCCGGAAATGGCGCTGGCAACGCTGACCACCATGTCGGTCTGCTCGGGCGCGTTGACGGTGGGGGCGAAGATCAGGCGCCAGTCCAGCTCCGCCGTGGCGCCGAAGCCGGCGGCGACGCCCTGGGCGACGCGGCGCATGCCTTCCTCGATCTGCTGTGCCACTTCGCGGCGGAAGAAGCGCGCGGTGCCGGACAGCGTGGCCTTCTGCGGGATGATGTTGAAGGCGTCGCCGCCCTGGATTTTCGTGATGCTCAGCACCGCGGTGTCGCGCGGGCTGATGTTGCGGGCGATGATGCTCTGCAACGCGGTGCCGATGTGGCAGGCGGCCAGCACCGGGTCGATGCTGGCTTCCGGCCGCGCGCCATGGGCGCCCTTGCCTTCCACGGTGATATCGAAGAAGGCGCCGCCGGCGGCCGTGGCGCCGGGACGGATGGCGAAGGCGCCGAGTTCCAGGTTCGGCCGGTTGTGCATGCCGTAGATGGCGTTGCACGGAAAGCGCTGGAACAGGCCGTCGTTCAGCATGGCCAGCGCGCCGCCCATGCCTTCCTCGCCGGGCTGGAAGATGAAGTTGACGGTGCCGGTGAAGTTGCGCGTTTCCGCCAGGTACTTGGCGGCGCCGAGCAGCATGGTGGTGTGCCCGTCATGGCCGCAGGCATGCATCATGCCCTTCTTCTGGCTGGCATAGGGCACGCCGGTGGCTTCCTGCATCGGCAGTGCGTCCATGTCGGCGCGGAGCCCAATGCTGCGGGCGCCGTTGCCGTTGCGCAGCACGCCGACCACGCCGGTAACGCCGACGCCGCGATGCACCTCGATGCCCCAGCTTTCCAGCTTCTGCGCCACCAGTTCGGCGGTGCTGAACTCCTCCATGCCGATTTCCGGGTTGGCGTGGATGGTGCGGCGGATTTCCGTTAGCTCGCCGTGGCTGGCGCGGATCTTGTCGATGGCGGACATGGTGGTTCCCTCAGGCTCGGCGGACATTCCAGAACACTATCACGCCGCTGGCCAGATCGACGATGTTGCGTCGGTGCGCCGACATGCCGAAATACTGGCCGGTTGGCATGAAGACTGCCTCCTGCAACGCCACCCGCTGGATTTCTGCCGCCAGGCGTTGCTGTTCCGCCAGCGTGGTGGCGTCCAGCCATTGGTCGCGCAGTGCCTCCAGCGCCGGCACGGTGGGCCAGCCGAAGAACGCGCGGGTGCCATTGGCGCGGATCACCTGGGTGCCCACGGGGTTGACCATGTCCACGCCATTCCAGGTGGTCTGGTACATGCTCCAGCCGCCCTTCTCCACCGGCTCCATGCTGGCGCGGCGCTGCACCACGGTGCCCCAGTCGCTGACCGCGGGTTCCACGTTCATGCCGATCTTCACCAGCAGGTCGCGCGCTACTTCCGAGAGCGCCACCAGCACGGGTTGGTCGGTCGGCGCCAGCAGCACCACCTTCTCCCCCTTGTAGCCGGCGGCGAGCAGGGCGCGGCGACTGGCTTCCAGGTCGCGGGGTTTGGTCAGCGCCTCCAGCCCGACAGCAGTGGCCATGGGCGTGCCGGGGGCGAAGACGCCGACCGGCGTATGCCAGCCCTCCGGTTCCACGCCGGCGGCGGCGATCATGAAGTCCTGCTGGCTCATCGCCTCCAGCACCACACGGCGGATGGCGGGGTTGTTGAACGGCGGGTGCAGGTGGTTGAACACCCCGGTGCCGAGGCCCCCAAGCGGCGCCAGGCGGGTGACGGCCAGGTTGCGGTCGCGCCGCAATGGCGTGAGGAAGTCGTTGGGCGGGTTCTCCCACCAATCCATCTCGCCATTGCGCAGCGCGGCCAGGGAGGTGCCGCCATCCGGCATCACCGTCCATTCCACCCGGTCGAAGTGGACGCGCTTGGGGCCGCTGGTCCAGCTGACCTCACCATCCGCGCGCGGGACGTAGCCGTCGAAGCGCTCATACACCACGCGGGCGCCGGCCACGCGCTCATCCGCCTTGAAGCGGAACGGGCCGCTGCCGATGATCTCCGACACCTGGCGGGCGGGGTCGGTCAGGGCCAGACGCTCGGGCATCACCACCAAAGCGGGTGGGCCGACCTTGGCCAGCGCGTCCAGCATGGCGCCATAGGGGCGGTGCAGGCGGATGCTGAAGGTCTTGTCCGTGGGGGCCGTCATCTCGGCGGTGCGGGCAAGCAGCGCCTGGCCCAGCGGGTCGCGCTGCGCCCAGCGCTTGATCGACGCCACACAGTCGCGGCCACGCACCGGCTCGCCGTCATGGAAGCGCAGGCCGTCGCGCAGCGTGAAGGTCCACAGCCGGTTGTCGTCCTCCACGGTGTGGCCGGCGACCATCTGCGGCTGCGGACGCAGCTGGGAGTCCAGGCCATAGAGCTGGTCCCACACCATCAGCGCGTGGTGGCGGGTGATGTAGGCGGTGGTGACCACGGGGTCGAGCACGGTCACATCCGCCTGCGGGATGTAACGCAGCACGCGGCTGCCGGCCGGCTGGGCAAAGGCGGGGGCCGCCAAGGGGCCAGCCAAAGTGGCGGCGCCGGCGCCGAGCAGGGTGCGACGGTGGATCATGCAGAAGGCCCTTCGCGTTCGGAGTGGGCCGTTGCCGGCAGCGGCAGCAGAACAGGCTGGGGGTGGGCTGCGCAAGCGCCGTTTTGCTCACAAGCGCTTCCGGGGGCACGGGGATTGCTTCAAGCTGCACAGCAGCCACGGAGGGCACCATGCCAGCACCAGCCCCGAACACCATGATGCACCTTGCCCACCGCAACGACCTGAAGGGGGCGCTGCGGATGGGAATCCACGCGCTGCTGCTGCTGGCGGGTGGCCTGGCGGTGGCGACAGCGGAGGGCTGGTGGCTGGTGCCAGCGGTCATCGGCTTCGGCATGGTGCAGGCGGCGCTGTTCGCGCCCTTCCATGAAACCAGCCACTACACCGCCTTCGCCAGCCGCCGGGTCAATGCCGTGGTGGGCTGGCTGGTAGCCATCCCCAGCACGCATAACTGGCCGATGTACCAGGCCTATCACCGGGCGCATCACCTCTACACCCAGGACCCCGAGCGCGACCCGGAGTTGGGGGTGCCCGACCCCTCCAGCCTGCCGCAATACCTGCTGCGGATTGCCGGCTGGACCTTCTGGAAGGGGCGCTTTGAGTGGTACCGGGACGCGCTGCGCGGCAACCTCTCGGCCTACAGGTATGTGCCGGATGGGCAGCAGTACCGCATGATCCGCGCGCTGCGGGTGCAACTGGCGCTGACCCTGGCGCTGGGCGCGGCGATCGTGCTGGCCTTCGGCTGGCAGGCGCTGCTGCTGTTCTGGGTGCTGCCGCAGCTGGTCGGCCAGGTCTGGCTGCGGATGTACCTGCTGACCGAGCATACCGGCCTGCCGCACAGCCGCGACGGCCTGGCCAATACCCGCACCACGCTGACCACCTGGCTGATGCGCCTGCTGATGTGGAACATGCCCTACCACGCCGAGCATCACCTCTACCCGTTCATCCCCTTTCACCAGTTGCCGGCGGCGCATGGCGTGCTGCGGGGCCAGCTGGAAGCCGTGCAGCCTGGATATGCGCGCTGGCAATGGGGCTTCCTGCGTTCCGTGATGAGGACCTCTGCATGACCACCGAAGGCATCTTCGCGCTGGGCGACCTGGCGCTGCGCAAGGGCGGGGCCATCCGCGACGCCAAGCTGGGCTGGCGCACCCACGGCACGCTGAACGCGGCGCGCGACAACGTGGTGCTGTACCCCACCAGCTATGGCGCGCAGACGGCCGAGCTGACCTGGCTGATCGGGCCGGACGGGATTTTGGATTCCAGCCGCTGGTTCATCGTGCAGCCGGAGATGCTGGGCAACGGCGTGTCGTCCTCGCCGAGCAACACGGCGGACTGGCCGGCGTTGGTGACCAGTTGGGACAACGTGGCGGCGCAGCAGCGCCTGCTGGCCGAGGTGTTCGGCGTCGAGCGGCTGCACGCCGTCTATGGCTGGTCCATGGGCGCGCAGCAGGCCTACCACTGGGCGGCGGCCTTCCCGGACGCGGTTGCCCGCGTGGTGATCAACTGCGGCAGCGCGCGCACCGCGGTGCATAACCAGGTCTTCCTGCGCAGCCTGATGGCGGTGCTGGAGGCGGCGCCGGAATACCTGGGCAACGGGCAGTTTTCCGGGGCGCCGGCCAAGGCGATGCGCGCCTTCGGGCGGATCTACGCGACGATGGCGCTGAGCCAGGATTTCTACCGCGCCAACCTGCACCTGACCGCGCTGGGCGCGCCGGACCTGGACACCTTCCTGCGGACCGACTGGGAGGAGCGCTTCGGCCGCCGCTACGCCGGCGACCTGCTGTGCCACCTGAAGACCTGGGACGCCGGCGATATTGCCGATGGCGGCGACCTGGCGGCGGCGCTGGGGGCGATTCGCGCCAAGGTCCTGCTGATGCCCGGCGAGACCGACATGTATTTCCGCGTGGCCGACAACGCCGCCGAGCTGGCGCACCTGAAGCACGCGGAACTCAAGCCAATCCCAAGCATTTGGGGGCATCGGGCCGGAAATCCGGCGGTGCAGCCGGCGGATGCGGCCTTCATCAAGGCGGCCGTGTGGGATTTCTTTGGCTAGGCGGCTTGCGGGGTTGGCGGCTGGGGGTTATATCGCCGCCTCCGCGACGGACCCCGACGACGGAGCGTAGCTCAGCCTGGTAGAGCACTGTGTTCGGGACGCAGGGGCCGGAGGTTCGAATCCTCTCGCTCCGACCAATCCGGGTCCGCCGGACAAGAACCCCGCTGGTGCGAGCCAGCGGGGTTTTTTTGTGCCTTCCGCCATGACGGGTCGGCGCAGGCCGCCGACCCCGGCCTCGCGCTGCCGCGCTCAGCCGGTGCGGCGGCCGACACCGGCCTCGCGCTGCCGCGCTCAGCCGGTGCGGCGGAAGCTCAGCGTATAGACACAGCGGCCCTGTACCCAGGTGCCGACAAACTGCTCCGCCGAAGCGGTGCCGGTGACCGAGATAAAGCGGTCGATCTGGTCGGTGGCGCGCAGCGACCCGTCCTCCTGCACCAGGCCTTGCAGCGGGGAACTGCGGCCGGGGTTCATGTCCAGCAGGGCGCGGCCGTAGGTGATGGTCATGCTGCGGTTGCCGCGCACGGCGTTCGGGCAGCTATAGGTGCCGCTGGTCGGGGTGACGCTGCCGGCATAGGTGCCGTCATACTTGGTCACCCGGGCGCGTGGCGCCCCCTGCCCCAGCGGCGCGGTGCTGGCGGCCGGCGCGGCGCTGGCGCCCTGTGCGGGCGTGCGGGACGGCTCCTCGGCGCTGCAGGCCGCCAGCCCCAGGGCCAGGCCGAGCGTCGCGGTAAGGGTGGCGTGCAGCTTCATGGTTTTTCCGTTTCTTCCTGGC
The DNA here is from genome assembly GCA_947371015.1 of Acetobacteraceae bacterium. GTDB lineage: Bacteria > Pseudomonadota > Alphaproteobacteria > Acetobacterales > Acetobacteraceae > CAIMOR01. The sequence continues at coordinate 13,920 of CANBNK010000052.1, forward strand.
GGGCGCCGTCCAGCAGCGCCGCGCGCCTCGCTTCCTGGCGTTGGTCGTTGGCCTTTTCGGCCCCGGTGCGGCCGTGCTTCACCCGATTGGCGGCCGCCAGCGCGGCTGCTTTCGCCCGGGCGCGGGCCTTTTTCACACGGTTCAGGTTGACGACCTTGTCCATCCGGCGAGATTACAGCCCGATCGCCTGGGACGGAATCGTCCCAGGGTGTGATCCAGTCTCGCATACTTCCAGGCTGGACCGGGAGCGCTTCGGTCGGAGGCGTCAGCGGACCAGCCCTTATTCCAACCCATGGGGAACGTCATGAACGTCACTCTGACCGCGGCCGATGGCCACACCTTCTCCGCCTATGTCGTCGGGCCGGAGAACGCCAAGAAGTCCCTGGTGGTGATCCAGGAGATCTTCGGCGTGAACAAGCACATGCGCCGCGTCTGCGACGACTTCGCCAAGGAGGGCTACCGCGTGGTCTGCCCGGCGCTGTTCGACCGCACCGAGCGCAATGTGGAACTGAACTACGAGCAGGCCGATGTGCAGAACGGCCTGGCGATGCGCGCCAAGATCGACGAAGGCAAGGTGATGCTGGACGTGCTGGCCAGCGCCGCGGCGCTGCCGGCCGGCGCCAAGCGCGGCATCGTGGGCTACTGCTGGGGCGGCACGCTGGCCTGGCATGGCGCCACCCGCACCAAGGCGTTCGACGCCGCCAACGCCTGGTACGGCGGCGGCATCGCGGCCACCAAGGGCGAAGTGCCGAACTGCCCGGTGGAGATGCACTTCGGCGAGACCGACGCCAGCATCCCGATGCCGGCGGTGGAGGAAATCAAGGCCGCGCAGCCTGGTGTGGCTGTGTTCGTCTACATGGGCGCCGGCCATGGCTTCGGCTGCGAAGATCGCGGCAGCTACAAGCCGGAAGACGCCAAGCTGGCGGATAAGCGCACCCTGGCCTTCTTCAACAAGCACCTGGGCTGACGCCATCCGGACTGCCGGTGTCGCCCCGTGCGATGCCGGCAGCCTTGATGCCCCGCGCGACGTGACGCAGGCCGGACTGCGCACGAAACGCCGATCAGCGAAACCATGCCAGGTAGGCGACGTTCCCTCATCAAACCATCCTGAGGGATTGCCGCCATGGGTTCGCCGCTGCTGATTATACTGCTGATCGTGCTGCTGCTGGGCGTCCTGCCGACCTGGCCGCACAGCCGCAGTTGGGGCTACTTCCCCAGCGGCGGGCTGGGCCTGGTCGTGTTGGTGCTCATCGTCCTGGCGCTGATGGGCCGGCTCTGACCCTCACGCCTTGTGCCGCGCCACCAGCAGCGCGGTGAGCTTCGCGTCGCGCTCGGCAGCCAACTCCCGCGTGGTCTTGGCGCCGACTTCCTCGGCCACGCCGGCGATGAGCTGCGCCTGCAGTTCGGGCGTGACCACCGGGTTGCCGAGCGAAGGCCACCAGCTGGTCACCGCCGGCATCAGGTGGTGCATGAAGGCGGGGTAGCCGCCCTCCCCGCCCGCCAGGTGGAAGGTGGCGTGGGGCCCCATCAGCGCCCAGCGCAGCCCGGGGCCTTCGCTGATGGCGGCGTCGACATCGGCCACCGTGCCGACGCCCTCGGCCACCAGGTAGACCGCCTCCCGCCACAGCGCCGCCTGCAGGCGGTTGCTGATGTGGCCCGGCACTTCCTTCATCACCTTGATCGGGTGCTTGCCGATGGCGCGGTAGAAGGCGATGGCGCCCTCGACCGCGGCCTCCGACGCCGTGCTGCCGCCGACCACTTCCACCAGCGGGATCAGGTGCGGCGGGTTGAACGGGTGGCCGATGACGATGCGCTCCGGGTGGGTGCTGCCTTCGCTGAGCTTGCTGACCAGCAGGCCGGAGGTGGACGAGCTGATGATGGTGTCAGCGGGCAGCGCGGCGGAGATGGCCTGCAGCAGCGGCAGCTTCACCTCGTAGCGTTCCGGCGCGCTCTCCTGGACGAAATCGACGCCCTGCACCGCCTTGACCGGATCGGCCTCGAACGACCAGCGGGTGGGGTCGGCATCGGCCGTGGCGCCCAGCTTGGCCAGCACCGGCCAGGCGTTCTCCACCATGCGGCGGATCAGGTCGGGCGCCCCGGGCGAGGGGTCCGAACAGACCACCTCCAGGCCGCGGCTGAGGAAGTACGCCGTCCAGCTGGCGCCGATTGTGCCGGCGCCGATGACGCCGATGCGGCGGATGTGTTTCGTGCTCATGTCGGTTCCTCCCTTATGCCTGGATGGGGATGCTACCCTGCCGCGCACAACCCGGCGAGGCGACCATGAGCGCGATGCGACTGAGACGGGTGACCCTGGCGGGCCAGGCCTGGCGGCTGGCGGGGTGGGATGACGACAGCTTCTTCCGCAATGCCGGGTACCATATGCGGGGCATGGCCGAATTGGGCGCAGTTGCACGGGCGGTGCTGCCGACGCAGGGTGATGTCCCGCCTGAGCGCGCCGGCTACGTCGTGGTGGATGTCGGTGCCAACCTGGGGCTTTCGGTGCTGGCGCTGGCGCCGCTGGCCGCCCGGGTGCTGGCGGTGGAGGCGTCTCCCCGTACCGTCGCGGCACTGCGCCGCACCGTGGCGGCAAATGGGCTGGACGCGCGCGTGGCGGTCGACGCCGTGGCACTGGGCGCGGCGCCGGGGGAGCTGGCGTTTCACCAATCAACCCATTCCGCCGGCAGCCATTTGTTGAGTGCCGAGACGCTGGGCGGCGCCGGGTTGCCGGTGGTGCGCGTGCCGGTGGAAACGTTGGACGCGCTGGTGGCGCGGCATGGGCTCGGCCGGGTGGACTTCATCAAGATCGATGTCGAGGGCCACGAGACCGAGGTGCTGGACGGCGCCGCCGCCACGCTGGCGCGGCACCGGCCGACGGTGTTCCTGGAGTTCAATGCCTGGGTGCTGCAGGCCAACCGGCGGGCCAATCCGCGCGCGGTGCTGGAGGACTGGCTGGCGCGCTTCCCGGTGGCGCATGCGATGCGCGGAGCAGCCCCGCCGCTGCGGCTGACGCCCGATTCGTTGCTGGGCTTCCTGCATGACCACCTGGTGAAACGCGGCTGCGCCGACGAGCTGGTACTGGGGTTCGATGACGCCTGGGTGGGGCGCTGGCAGGCGGAGTAGCCCGGTGGCAGGGTGGCACTTTGCCGACCCCGCACGGGACGCCTCGGGGGAGCGAGACCTTGCAGCGCCGCGAGTAGTACCGCGTTGTCGCCAGCGGCCTCGCCTGGCTTGCGTTCGCCAGCGCGGCTTCCGCCTTAGCTTGCGTTCGCCAGCGCCGCCTCGGCCTAGCTTGCGTTCGCCAGCGCCGCCTCGGCGGCGACGCCCAGGCATTCCTCCAGCTGCGCCCGCAGCCGGCGCATGTTGCGGTGGCGGGCGAAGCTGCGGCGCAGCGCCTCGCGGGTCTCCGGCTCCAGCGCCGGCAGTTCGGTCGCGGCACAGCCCATGCTGTCAGCCACGCCCGCCAGCAGCCCCGCCACGGTGCCGTCGAAGGCGCTGGCCGGCGGCGGCGATACCTGATGCACCGAAACCCGGCTCAACAGCGGTGCCGCAATGCCGCGCGTCTCGTTCGCCGCCATGATCCAGAGCACGTGGCGCAGGTCCGCCGTGGTCCGCAGGCATTCGTCGAACCAGCCGGCGGCGCTTTCGGGTTCCACCATCGCCAGCAGCGTGTCGTGGGCGCGGCCATTGGTCTCGCGCTGGCCGCCGGCCTTCTCGACCTCGTCCAGGAACAGCACCGGGTTGGGCGCGCCCAGCCGCGCCATCTCGGCGATCGGCCAGGCCGGCGTGGCGGCGGACCAGCCGCGCGCAGTGCCCTGCAGCCCGCGATTGTCGGTGGAGCCGCCCAGGTTGAGGCTGCCGAAAGGCAGTTCCAGCGCTTGCGCCACGCGGCGGGCGAACCAGGTCTTGCCGACGCCGGGCGGCCCGACCAGCAGCAACGGCCGCAGCCGCGGGCTGGGGCGGCCGGCATGGGCGGCAAGCGCCAGGGTGCGGCGGATTTCCGCCAGCGGCGCGACGAAGGCGGGGGCGGCCAGGGCCAGCGCGGCCAGCCGGGCATTGGCGTCGCGCGGCACCTGGCGCAGCGGCATGGGCTGGGTCAGCGGGTCGTAGCGGGCCCATTCGCTGCGGTCATTCGGCGGCTCGAACCGACCGAGCACGCGGATGCCGGGGGCGGCCAGCGCCGGCGCCGCCGGGGTGGTGGGTTCGGCCTGGGGGATGGGGTCCGGCACCTCCCGCAGGACGCCAAGGCGGGTCAGGATCGACAGGCCGATCTCCGGCGCCGGCATGAAGCGCAGCCACAGGTCGGCGGCGAGCCGGGCACCGAGGACGAAGCGGCGCAGCGCCTCCGGCCCGCCGGACAGCCCGCGGGCACCGGCATGCAGCTTGTGCTGCAACGCCTCGATCGCGGTCAGTGCCGCCTGGCGGCTGTACTCTCCGCCGCGCTCCGCCACCACGCGGGCGGCGGCCAGCACCAGCGGCCAGCCTTCGGCATAGCGGCCGGCCAGCGGCGCGAAGCGACTGGCGAAATGCAGCAGCGCGGCGTCATCCCCGGCGGCCACGCCATCGCCCAGACGAGAGGGAAACAGCGGTGACTGGATGTGCCCGATCAACGCGGCTTCCAACGCCCTCACCTCCTCGGGTTCCAGCGCCAGCCAGAGCCAGAGCGGCATGGTGGTTCCCTCGCCGAACAGCAGCGCGGCGCCGGGGGCGGGCGAGACGGCAAGGTCCAGGCTGACTTGGCAGTGCAGTTGGGTGTCGGGCAAGGCGGTTTGCTCCGTGGAGGCGACCGCCAGGATGGAACAGTGTATTCAATATTCTGTGAAGTGCATTACGCGGCGCGGGCGCGGGTCGGGGCCGGCTGTTGCCCGCGGCACACAGTCCCCGGCGCAACCGGCCGGGTCCGCGCGGCGTCCCAATCTGGGCCGAGACGCCGGCTGGATGTCTGCGGCCTGCGCCCCGGGGCAACGCCGCAAGTGACCTGCGCCGGGACCCGAGGGGACCCGCAGCGCGAGGCTACCCCAGCAGACGCCCGGCCACCGCATCCAGCTTGCGCAGCAGCGCGGGGTCGCGGCGTTCCGGCGCGGTGATGATGGCGTTGTCCAGCGCGCGGTCGCAGCCGGCGGGGCACAGGCCACGCGGCGCGCCGAGCGCGGGGATGACCGCCTTGACCAGCGCCTTGGCCTTGTCGGCATTGCCGAGCAGCACGCGTACCACTTCATCCACCGTCACGTGGTCATGGCCGTCGCGCCAGCAGTCGTAGTCGGTGACCATGGCGACGGTCGCGTAGCAAAGCTCGGCTTCGCGGGCCAGCTTGGCCTCGGGCATGTTGGTCATGCCGATGACGCTGCAATCCCAGCTGCGATACAGCTTGCTTTCGGCCTTGGTGCTGAACTGCGGGCCTTCCATGACCAGATAGGTGCCGCCGCGCGTCACCGGCAGGCCGAGACCACGGGCGGCACTTTCCAACGCATCGCCCAGACGCGGGCAGACCGGCTCGGCGACCGAGACATGCGCGACACAGCCGGCCTCGAAGAAGGATTTTTCACGGGCGAAGGTGCGGTCGATGAACTGGTCCACGATGACGAAATGGCCGGGCGGCAACTCCTCCTTCAACGACCCGACCGCGGACAGCGACAGGATTTCGGTGACGCCGCTGCGCTTCAGTGCATCGATGTTGGCGCGGTAGTTCAGCCGCGACGGCGGCGTGGGGTGGCCGCGGCCATGGCGCGGCAGGAAGACGCAGCGCACGCCATCCAGCCGGCCAAACAGCAACTGGTCCGAAGGCTCGCCCCAGGGGGTGGGGACATGGCGCCATTCGCGGTCCTCCAGCCCGTCAATGTCGTACAGGCCCGAGCCGCCGATCAGGCCGATCACGGGTTCGATGAGGTCAGCCATGGATACGCTCCGCCAGTTGCTCTGCCGCGCCTTCCGAAGCCTGGCCCGGGAAGGCGGAAGCGCCGTAGCGGTGAATCAGTCCCGCGGGCAACCGCTAAAGCGCGGCCCGTCCAGATGGAGCACGCGGTAAAGCGACTTCGACGGCCTGCCCAGGGTGGCCGCAGCGTGAGAGAATGTCGGCCCGAAGGAGATTTTCATGCCGCAAAAACTCGCCCTGCTGGCCGTGCTGCTGCTGGCGGCCTGCAATGATGGGCCGGGGCAGGTGGACCGGTCGCTGGAACGCGGCACAGCACTGGCGCCGCCGGGGGTGGACATGGCCCGGCCGCCGCCGGTGGCCCCGGACAAGCGATAGCCGCTGGGGGCGTCCCAGCCGATCAGGCGGCGGAATTGCGAAGGGCCGCCCCGAGAGGCGGCCCTTGCCGTTCATGCAGTGCATGTATCCGACGCTGGTCCAAGGCCGGCGCGGAGTCCGACGCCGGCCTGGTGGCCGGCGCGGAGGGGATCAGTGCGGAACGTTGGCCCAGATCTTCCGCTTGGTCGCGTAGGCCAGCCCGCCGAGGATGGTCAGGAACAGCACCCACTTCACGCCCATGCGCTTGCGGGCTTCCGACTCAGGCTCAGCAGCCCATTGCAGGAAGTTGGTCACGTCCATGGCCATTTGCTCGACGGTGGCCTTGGTGCCATCGGCGTATTCAACCTGGCCTTCTTCCCGCAGCGGCGCCGACATGGCGATCTGGTTGCCCGGGAAGTAGCGGTTGTAGTTCATGCCATCACCCATCGCCATGCCGGCCGGCGGCTCGGCGTAGCCGGTCAGCAGGGCAAGCAGGTAGTGCGGGCCTTCCTCGCGTGCCTTGGTGATGACCGACAGGTCCGGCGGCGCGGCGCCGTTGTTGGCGGCACGGGAAGCGGCTTCGTTGGCGAAGGGGCTGCGGAAGCGGTCGGACATGCGGCCCGGGCGCTCGAACATCTGGCCTTCGTCGTTCGGACCATCATTCACCGTCACGGTGGCGGCGATGGCGCGAACCTCGGCCTCCGACAGGCCCAGTTCCAGCAGGTTGCGGTAGCTCAGCAGCCGCATGCTGTGGCAGGCCGAGCAGACTTCCTTATAGACCTGGAAGCCGCGCTGGGCGGAGGCACGGTCGAAGGTGCCGAAGATACCCTCGAAGTGGAAGTGGGCATGCGGCAGGGCCGCGGTGCCTTGGCTGTGGTCGCCGGCAGCCAGCGCCGGCGCCAGGGCGGGCGCCGCCGCCATGACACCGAACACAGTGAGCGCCCGAAGTGCAGAGCGGAACATCAGGCCTTCTCCATCGGCTTGGCCATGGCACCGGCGGGCAGCGGCCCACCACCACGCAACACGGGCTTGGCTATGCTTTCCGGCAGCGGCAGCGGCCGCTCCAGCCGGCCCAGCACGGGCAGGATCACGAGGAACCAGGCGAAGTAGTACAGCGTGGCGACGCGCGACAGCACCACGTAGATGCCCTCGGGCGGCTTACCACCGCAGTACATCAGCACGCCGAAGGAGATGCCCCACAGCAGCAGGAACCACTTGGCAATGGGGCGGAAGCGCATGGAGCGAACCGGCGAGGTATCCAGCCAGGGCAGGATGAACCAGACCAGGATGGAGCCGAACATCAGCACCACGCCGCCCAGCTTGTCCGGCACCGCGCGCAGGATGGCGTAGTACGGCAGGAAGTACCATTCCGGCACGATGTGCGTCGGCGTCACCATCGGGTTGGCCGGGATGTAGTTGGCCGGGTCACCCAGGTAGTTCGGCGCGAAGAACACCAGGCAGGCGAACACGATGAAGTAAACCACCATGCCGACGCTGTCCTTGGCCGTGTAGTAAGGGTGGAAGGGCAGCGTATCGGCCGGGCTCTTCACGTCGATGCCCAGCGGGTTGTTGGACCCGGTGATGTGCAGCGCGGCGACATGCAGGAACACCACGCCGAAGATGACGAAGGGCAGCAGGAAGTGCAGGCTGAAGAAGCGATTCAGCGTGGGATTATCCACCGAGAACCCGCCCCACAGCAGCGTGACGATGTGGTCGCCGACAATGGGAAAGGCACTGAACAGGTTGGTGATGACGGTGGCGCCCCAGAAGGACATCTGGCCCCAGGGCAGCACGTAGCCCATGAAGGCGGTCGCCATCATCAGCAGGAAGATCACCACGCCGATGATCCACAGCAACTCGCGCGGCGCCTTGTAGGAGCCGTACCACATGCCGCGCCAGATATGGATGTACACCACGATGAAGAACATCGAGGCGCCATTGGCGTGGACGTAGCGGAACAGCCAGCCGTAGTTCACGTCGCGCATGATGCGTTCGACGCTGTCGAACGCCATGGAAACGTGCGGCGTGTAGTGCATCGCCAGGAAGATGCCGGTGGCGATCATGATCATCAGGTTGATCATGGCCAACGCGCCGAAATTCCAGAAGTAGTTGAAATTCTTCGGCGTCGGGAAGGTGCCGTACTCGTTCTGCATCATCGAGAAGATGGGCAGGCGCGAGTCAACCCAGCGGATCACCGGGTTCTTGAAGGCGCTGTTGTGCAGGCCGATGGACATGGTGGACGTTCCTCAGCCGATCTTGATCTGGGTATCGGTTGTGAAGGCGTAGGTCGGCACCGCCAGGTTGGCCGGTGCCGGCCCCTTACGGATCCGCCCTGACGTGTCGTAGTGGCTGCCGTGGCAGGGGCAGAACCAGCCGTTGAACTCGCCACGCGGGTCGGTCGGCTTCTGGCCCAGCGGCACGCAGCCGAGATGGGTGCAGACGCCGATAACCACCAGCCATTCGGCCTTGCCCGGCTTGACGCGGGCGCTGTCGGCCTGCGGGTCGCGCAACTCGCCCATGTCCACGGTCTTGGCGGCCTCGACTTCCGTCGGGCTGCGATGCCTCACGAAGACCGGTTTGCCGCGCCACATCAGGGTCAGCGCGCCGCCCACCGGGACGGCACCGATATCGGCTTCCGTCGTGCTCAGCGCCAAGACGTCCCGCGCCGGGTTCATCGAACTGATGAAGGGCCAGGCCATGGCACCGGCAGCGATGGCGGCGAAGCCGCCGGTTGCCAGTATCAGGAAGTCCCGCTTGGTGGTGCCGTCAGCGGCGTGTTCACCCGCTGCATGCGGCGCCCCAGCGGGCGCCAAGTGATCGGCCATGCCTATTCGTCCCTCATCCCGGCCCAGCCAGCCCGGAGTGGACTGGACGGAGACCGAAGCTGTACGCCTGTGTGCAGCAAAGGCCCCGGGCCATGCCTGGCCCTGCGCTGCCCCTACCGCGCCGCCGCGCATATAACGGCAGCCACGCCAGGGTGGCAATCCGCCGCGCCCGACGGCATTTAGGGGTATGCCGCATATTGTCACCCCTCATCCGACCCCGCGGGCAAGCCCGCCGGTCGGACATCCGCTCGCAGAACCGGCGCAAGCCTGGTTCGAGGCGCTCCGCGACCACCTCTGCGCCGCCTTCGAGGCCATCGAGGATACCGGGCCGGGCGACGGCCCCCCAGGGCGTTTCGAGCGCCAGGCATGGCAGCGCGCCGATGGCGACAAGCCAGGCGGTGGCGGCGTGATGAGCGTGATGCGCGGCCGGGTGTTCGAGAAGGTCGGCGTCAACGTCTCCACAGTGCATGGCGAATTCAGCCCGGAATTCCGCGCGAATATCCCTGGCGCCGAGACCGACCCAAGGTTCCTGGCCACCGGGGTTTCGTTGGTGGCGCATATGCGCAGCCCGCGCGTGCCGGCGGCGCATTTCAACACCCGTTTCATCTGCACCAGCCGGGCCTGGTTCGGCGGCGGCGGCGACATCACCCCGATGGCGCTGACGGCCCCCGAGTCGCTGGAGGACGCGGCGGCCTTCCACGCCGCCTTCCAGGCCGCCTGCGACCAGCATGATCCGGATTATTACTTGCGGTTCAGAAAGTGGTGCGACGAATATTTCTTTTTGCCGCATCGGGGCGAAGCGCGCGGCCTGGGTGGCATATTCTTCGACTGGCTGGGCGACCGCACGCCCGGGAAAGGCGCCGACTCGGATTTCGAGTTCGTCAAGGATGTCGGCCTGGCCTTCCTGGAGGCCTACCCCGCCATCATCCGCCGCCGCATGCATGAGGCCTGGACCCCGGCCGAGCGCGAGCACCAGTTGCATCGGCGCGGGCGCTATGTGGAGTTCAACCTGCTGCACGACCGCGGCACGCTGTTCGGCCTGAAGACCGGCGGCAATGTCGAGGCGATTTTGATGAGCATGCCACCGGAGGCGAAATGGCCATGAGAGCCGTATTCTACGATACCAATGGAAATTCCGACGTGCTGCGGGTGGCCGAGGTGCCGACCCCCTCCCCGGCTGCCGGCGAGGTGCTGGTCCGCGTCGCCGTCTCCGGCGTGAACCCTTCCGACTGGAAGACCCGGCTGGGCAGCGCCCGGAAGATGGCGTTTGCCCGCGTCATCCCGCACAGCGACGGCGCCGGCGTGATCGAGGCGGTGGGCGAGGGCGTGGATCGCGCCCGGGTCGGCCAGCGGGTGTGGCTGTGGAACGGCCAATGGAAGCGGCCCTTCGGCACGGCGGCCGAGTACATCGCGTTGCCCGCCATCCAGGCGGTGCCGCTGCCGGAAGCCGCCTCGTTCGAGGCCGGCGCCTGCCTGGGCATTCCCGCGCTGACCGCGCTGCACGGGCTGCTGACCGATGGCGGTTGCGCCGGGCAGCGGGTGCTGGTGACGGGCGGCGCTGGCTCGGTCGGGCACTACGCCATCCAGATGGCGCGGCTGCTGGGCGCGGCGCAGGTGCTGGCCACCGTCTCCGGGCCGGAGAAGGCGGCGCATGCCATGGCCGCAGGCGCCGATGCCTGCGTGAACTACCGCACCGAAGACCAGGTGGCGCGCATCGCCGAGTTGACCGGCGGGGCCGGGGTGGACCGCGTGGTGGAAGTGGACCTGGCCGGCAATGGGCCGCGGCTGCACCAGCTCTGCGCGCATGGCGCGATCGTGGCCGGCTATGGCAGCAACACGCAGGAGGCGGTGTTCCCATTCAGCCCGACCATCACCAAGGGCATCGGGGTGCGGTTCTATATTGTCTATGAGCTGACCGCTGCGCAGCGCGCCACAGCGGTGGGCGCGCTGAACCCCTGGCTGGCGCGCGGGCTGCTGCAGCACGCGGTGGCCGCGACGCTGCCCCTGGCCGACTGCGCGCGGGCGCATGACGAGGTGCAGCAGGGCCGCCACATGGGCAACGTGGTGCTGACCTGCTGAACGGCGCGGCCTGATCGGAGGGCCGCATCAGGCGGCGGCGGCTCGGCCGGATGAGGGCGACCGCCGTTGCCAGCGCTACCGCCGCCGGGGTTCAGCCTGCGGCGGCGCGGGCTGGCGCGGCCGGGGCCGTCGCGGGCGCGGCGGGGGTTGGCGCAGGGGCTGGGGCGGGCGCCGCGGCCGCGGTCGGCGCCGTCAGATTGGCGTTGGTCCGCGGTTCAATCCCGCGGGCGCGCAGCTGGGCGATCAGCGGGTCGCCGCCGCCGGTGGCGTCCTTGCAGCGGGCGCGGATGGCGTCTTCCAGCACCGGGCCGGGGGAGACCTTCACCTCGGTGATGCCGCCGGGCTGGCCGTTGGTCAGCGCCGTGCGCAGCGACAGTTCCATCAGCGGCTGGGTCGCGTCGCGCGGCAGGAACAGCAGGGTACGGGTCAGGCGGTCGATCGCCACCTTGCCGGGGCTGTCCAGGCCGGGGACGCTCCAGCACGCCACATAGGCGGCCTTGCCAGCCAGCCAGTCGGCCACCAGGCTTTCCCGCTGCACCGCCTGGTCGCTGGTCAGGAATGTGCCGGGGGCGCCGAGGCCGCCGGGGCCATCCAACACCGCAACGACAGGCGCCAGCCGGGCGCTCAGGCTGGCGGACTGCCCGCCGCGGCCCAGCAGGATGCGGCTCAGATTCGGCATGTCGTCGCCGTCGCCGAAGATGCCCGCGGCCTGGAAGTTCGCCTGGGCGCCGAGCAGCCGGTCCACCGGGAACTCCATGACGCGCCAGCGGTCCACCGCCTGCTTGATGCAGTTGGTCTCGCGCAGGCCGGGCGGCAGGTAGTTGGTGAACTCCAGCGCTTCCCAGCGCAGCCGGTAGGCGTCGGCCTCGGACAGCCCCATCTCGGCCATGCTGAAGGCGTGCGCGTCCTGGCAGGCGTCGTCGAAGCTGCCGGCCTCCGGCGGGTTGCGGCGGGCCTGACGGATCAACTGGCGATAGGCCGGGAAGACATCGCTCTCCCACACCGTCTTCAGCGGGTAGGTCACCGGGGTGGTGGCGCCGGCCGGGCTGGGCACAACCACGGGCATGCCGGAAAGCCCGGCCGGGGTGTGGCGGTTTTCGGCGCCCACCGGCGGCAGGGTACGGCTGGGCTGGGCGTCCGCCAGGCTGCGCGCCATGGTCAGGTCGATCCGCAGTTCCGCCAGGTCGGTGCCGTCCGAGCCTTTGATCCGATAGACATCGCGGCGCAGGAACCGGTTCGGCGCGCTGGCGGTACGCCCGGGGCCGAGGTTGCTGCTGCGCGACACCGTGGGCGCGGAGGAATAGGTCTGCGACAGCGCCGCATCGACCACCTTCATCGCCTCATTGACGATATTGGAGCCGAGCACGCCGAGGATGGCCGAGCCGCCGCCGGTGATGGGCGTGGTCACCGCGCTGACGATACCGACCACCTGGCTCAACCGGTCCGCCAGGTGGAAGGTCTGTTCCGTGCTGGCGCGGGCGGTCACGTCATAGGTGATGGTCTCGCCGCCGCGCAGCCGCACCCAGGTGGTGGCGATGTTGGTCTGCATGGCCGAGGCGGAGGAGACCGGCTTGGCGGCGGTGCCTTCCTCATTGTGCACCAGGTTCAGCAGCACCATCTCGGGCGCCGGGCGGCCGCGGAACTGCGGCCTGACGGAGAGCGTGTAGCTGCGGTTGGTGGTGCTGAGCAAGCGGCCGAAGGTGGCGGCCAGGTCGCCCTCGGTCATCGGCACTTCGCGGGCCAGGCCGGCCACGACCGGCACAATGGTCAACTCAAGCCGGCCATAAACATCGATGTTGTCGCGGCCATCGATGGCCGCGGCTGCTTCGGGCAGCGGGGCTTGCTCCAGCAGGCCGGGCTGCGCCTGCTGGGCGCCGCCGCCCGCGGCACAACCGGCGAGCAGCAGTGCCGCACCGGCAAAAACGGCCTGCCTTGCCAAATGCCTGCGCATGTTTCCAACCCTCGGCTGCGATGCTGCCGGAATGTTCACCAGCAAGGCGTGGCAAGGCAAGCGAAGCTTTGCCGAGGGTGGCAGGAATGCCACGGCTGGCGTTGCCGATGCAGCACAGTCCCGGCGGCCGTACTGCCGATCAGACGGGAATATCGCCAGGTGACTTCAGCGCCTGCAACACGAAGGAACTTCGGGTTTCCTTGACCCCAGGCATGCGCAGCAGCGCCTTCAGGGCGAAGTCGGCGTAAGCGTCGAAATCGGCAGCCAGGATATGCAGCAGGTAGTCCATCTCGCCGCTCATGGCATAGGCGGCCAGCACTTCCGGCCGGGCGGCCAGGGCCTTGTGGAAGCCCTCCACCACATCCTCGGCATGGGAGGACAGCGCCACCGAGACGAAGGCCTGCAGCGGCAGGCCGAGTTGCACCGGGTCCAGCACGGCGGCGTAGCGGGCGATGACGCCACTGTCCTCCAGCCGTTTCAGCCTGCGCTGGCAGGGGGTGGCGGAAAGCCCGATCTCCTCGGCCAGGGCGACCACCGGCAGCCGGCCGTCCCGTTGCAGGGCGCGGAGCATGCGGCGGTCGATGGCGTCGAGCACAACCTGGGGTTTTGACATGGTCGATAGAGCCAACAGATTTCGTTCAAAATGAAATCTTCTGTACCAATTTTCAATACGTATTCATCCCTTGGCAATCGATTCGTCACGCGTGGCGTAGTGGGTTGTCCCGGGGATCGCCGGGCGGATAGGCAATCCCACCAATTTTTTATGAGTTCATGGTGAATTATCTCGCCTAACCGGCACATCAGCCAAACTTTCGCTGAATTCACCTACGGACCGCCAGGTTGCATGGCGAATCCCCGTCGCCAGCGGGCTGATGCGGAGGGAATCAGTCCAAGTATCGTCGGCAAGGTGGCGACATCGCACAGCCTCCGCCGCCACGGCTGGCGTGCCGGAAGGTACCCCTCATGGACCTGACCCGGCCGAGCCAATCCAGCGGCCATGCTGGGCTGACTGCGCATGCGTCGGCTCGGCCACCCCCAGCGGAGGACGCGCTGCTCATCCGGCCGGGGCGGTTTCAGCGGCGGCTGCCAAACTCGTCCAGCAGGGACTGCTGCTTGCGGCGGACCTTCCGCGCCAGCGCCGCGGCCTGCTGTTCGCGCAGCAGTTCCACCTGGCGTTCGGCGGTGCGCTGCACGGCGAGCGCGTCGCGTGCCATCTGCACCAGGTTGGCGCTGTGCTGGGCGGCACGGGCGGCGCGCTCGCGTTCGGCCAGGCCGAGCGGCAGCCAGGCGGCGTAGGCGGCGTAGGCGGCGGGGTGGGTCATCGCCGCCGAGGCGGCGCATTTCGCAGCTTCGGCCTCGCGGCCGGGCGCGGCGCGGGCGGCATCGTGCCGGACCTCGGCGGCGGCCAGGGCGGCGTTGCGTTCGGCCAACTGCTTGCGGGCCTGCGCCACTTCCAGCCGACGCAGCCGGGCGAGCGTCGCCAAAGGGTCAGCCATCGGCATCCTCCATCGCCTCGGCCAGGGCAGCGAAGGCGCCGACCACGGTGCCGCGTTCGTCCTTGCGCTGGGCCAGGAAGGCCTCGATCCGCGGCGCAAGGCGCAGCGCCTCATCCACCGCGGCGTCGCTGCCGGCGCGATAGGCGCCGAGCCGCACCAGGTCGGCCATCTCGGCCTGCAACGCCAGAATGGCGCGGGCGCGGCGCATCAGCGCGGCTTCCGCCGGCAGCAGGCAGCCCGGCACGGTGCGGGACAGGCTGCGCAGCACGTCGATGGCCGGGTAGCGCCCGCGCTCGCCGATATGGCGGTCCAGCACGACATGGCCATCGAGAATGCCGCGGACGGCGTCGGCGACGGGTTCGTCATGGTCGTCACCTTCCACCAGCACGGTGAACAGGCCGGTAATGGCGCCGGGGTTGCCTTCCTCCCGGGGGCCGGCGCGTTCCAGCAGGCGGGGCAACTCGGCGAAGACACTGGGGGTATAGCCGCGGGTGGCGGGCGGTTCGCCGGCAGCCAGGCCGATTTCCCGCAGCGCCATGGCGAAGCGGGTGACGGTGTCCATCAGCAGCAGCACGTGCTTGCCCTGGGCCGCGAAGAACTCCGCCACGGTCAGCGCGGCATAGGCGGCCTCGCGCCGCATCAGGGGGGTGCTGTCGGAAGTGGCGCAGACCACCACGCTGCGGGCCATGCCCTCGGGGCCCAGGTCGTCCTCGATGAACTCACGCAGTTCCCGACCACGTTCGCCAACCAGGGCGAGAACGCAGACATCGCATTCCGCCCCGCGCGCCAGCATGGAGAGCAGCGTGGACTTGCCAACGCCGGAGGCCGCGAACAGGCCGAGGCGCTGGCCACGGCGGCAGGTGGCGAAGGCGTCCAGCGCCCGCACCCCCAGATCCAGCCGCGGGCCGAGACGGGCGCGGGTGCCGGCATTGGGTGGTGGTGCGCGCACCGGCAGGGCCAGGCCGCCGGGCGGCAGCGGGCCAAGGCCGTCCATCGGCTGGCCCAACGGGTCCAACACCCGGCCAAGCCAGCCGGGGCCGACCGCCAGGCCCTCG
>CANBNK010000053.1 GCA_947371015.1 Acetobacteraceae bacterium
GCGCCGCCACTACTTCCGCGTCGGTCGGCCAGCGCGGCACCAGCAATGCGCCGGCCGCCGCCTGCATCGCGGGCGACGGGTCGGCGGCGTAGACGGTGAGCAACGCCGCGCCGGAAGCCCGCAGCAGGTCCAGCCGCTTCAGTGCCGCCGGGCCATCGCCCACCAGCAGAACCGGCCAGGTGCTGAGCTCCAGCGCCAGCGGCAGCACGCTATTCGGCCGCGTGCTGTTGCGCGTTGGCCAGCAGCGGTACCGCACCAGGCAGCGCGTCGCTGTGCCACAGCGCGTCCAGCAGCGCCGTCGAAGCCACCGCGCCAATCACCGGCACCGTCAACTCGCTGAACTTGTCGCCAAGCTCGGCGTCGGAGAGCGGCGCGTCGGGGTCGCCCTTGCGGGTCGGTGCGTAGTGATACAACTCGCGGCCATCCTTCAGCGTGATCCAAACCTTGGCGGCGCGCTTGCCCGGGTAGGCGTCGGCCAGCTCGGGGTCCATGCTGACGCTCACCTTTGGCATCACGGCGCGAATGGCCGGGTTGTTGAGGTTCGCTGGCTCAAACGCCGCCACGCGCACGCCGCCCAGCACCAGCATGGCGCCGACCGTGTACTGAGCCGAGAACCGCGCTTCCTGCTCGCTGTTCACCGTGGGCCGGTCGCACACATCCTTGGTCGCGGAGTAGCCACCGATATGCACCTTGGCTACATCCTCGGCGGCGAACTTGTTGGCCAGCTGCAGGTCGCGCACGCCATCCAGACCAGCAAAAATATGGCCGCAGCAGCCATGGTTCTTGAAGGTCATCTCGGTGATGCAAACGCGGTCGAGGTCGGCCAGCGCCTTGTGCCACTTGCCGGTATCCTCGCTGGTCGCGGCGGCGAAGCCGACGGGGCCATGCAGCACGTCCAGCGCACCCGTCACGCCGGCGGCGCCGGCAATGCCCGCCAGCGCACCCGCATCCGCGGCATGGCCGGGATGCAGCGGCTTGCTCATGCCGTCGCTGCGGAAGGCCTGTTGCAGGCCGCCAGCAAAGGTCGCCGCGGTGGCGATCGCATGCGCCATCCGCTTCTCATCCGCACCCAGCAGCAACGCCACCGCGGCAGCGGCGCCGAAGGTGCCGACAGTGCCGGTGGTATGCCAGTACTTGTAGTGCGAAGGCTGCACCGCCATGCCGATGCGGCAGCTCACCTCATAGCCCGCGACGATCGCCCGCAGCAGTTCCTCCAGCGAGGACCCCTGCGCCTGCGCACAAGCCAAAGCCGCGCCAATCGTCGGGCAGCCCGGATGATACCCGGCATCCCGGAAGATATCGTCGAACTCCACGGTATGGCTGGCGGTGGCGTTCAGCAGCGCGGCGTAGCGCGTGCCGCCCATGTTGCCGTCCACGTAGTTGATCGCGCGCCCATTGCCGCGCTCGCTCGCCATCGCCGCCGAAAGCAGCGTCGCCGGCGGATGCAAACACCCCGGCAGCAGCGCCGCGAACCAGTCGATCAGCGCGCGCCGCGCATGATGCGCCACATGCGGCGTCAGTTCGCGCGTGCGCCAGGAAGCGCCATGCGCCGCCAGCGCGAGGAGGGGATTATCGGTTGCCACGCAGCACCTCCTGGTTGATCACCACATCGGGGTCGAGCTTGTTTTCAAACACCTGGATGATGCTTTCCGCGCAACTCATCGCCATGCGGTACAGCCCTTGTTCCGTCGCCGCCGCGCTGTGCGGCGTCATCACCACGTTGGGCGCCTTCAGCAGCGGGTTGGCCGAGTTCATCGGCTCCTCCCAGAACACGTCAAGGCCCGCCGCCTTCAGGTGGCCGCTGGTCAGCGCGCCGGCCAGCGCCGCCTCATCCACCAGCGTGCCGCGGGCGGTGTTGATGTAGGTGGCGCCCTGCTTCATGCTGGCGAAGAACTCGCCATTCACGCTGCCGCGCGTCTTCTCGTTGCTCGGCAGATGCGTCGTCACCACGTCCGCCTCGGCCAGCCCCTCGGCCAGCACCTTGGCGGGGATGAAGCCGGCGCCCTTGATGGTGTTCTGCGGGATATACGGGTCATGCACCAGCACGCGCATGCCAAACGCCTGGCACAGCCGCGCCACGCGCCCACCGATGCGCCCGAAGCCTACCACCAGCACGGTCTTGCCGCCGAGGTCGAAGGTCGTCGGCACCGGCGGATTGCTCCACTCGCCCTGCTTGGTCTTGCGGTCATACTCGAAGGTGCCGCGCGCGATGTTGAGCATCAGCATCATCGCGTGCTCGGCGACGCTCGCCGCATTCGCATCCGGCGTGACGGTCAGCGGAATGCCGCGCGCGGTCAGCGCCGGCACATCCACCGCGTCATAGCCCACGCCGTGCCGCGCGCAGATCCGCAGCTTCTGCGCATGCGCCAGGAAGGCGGCGTTGATCGGCGTGGCACGCACGATGATCGCCTCGGCATGCGGGATGCGCGCGGCGATGGTCGTCTCGTTCACCGGGTCCAGCACCTCCACCGTGTGCCCGGCCTCGCGCAGGCGCGCCTGGGCATCGGGGTGGACGGGGCGCAGGCAGACAACATGGGCCATTTTCTTGCTCGTTCCTCGTATCGGGCGGTGCGATTCAGACTGTCGCGCCGGAAGGCGCTGCGGTCATCGCACCTGATCGGGCCGGGCGATTCAGACCTCCGCGCCTGAAAGCGCTTCGGTCATCGCACGGCTAGTCAGCAGTCGCACCCGAAAGCCGGACGATCTCCGTCCATTTCGGGATATCGGTTTGGATGAAGCTGGCGAATTCGTCAGGGTTGCTGCCGACCGGCTCACTGCCCTGCTCGGCCAGCTTGTCGCGCAGCGCCGCGGCGCGCAGCGCGGCGGCAGTCTCGGCGCCCAGGCGCTGCACCGCGGCCACCGGCGTGCCGGCCGGCGCCATCAGCCCGCTCCACAGCGCAATCTCGAAGCCCGGCATCGTCTCGGCAATCGTCGGCACGTCGGGGAACAGCGGGGACCGCCGCAGCGTCGTCACCCCCAGCGGCTTCAGCGTGCCGGCGCGGATCTGCGGCAGCACTTCCACCAGTGGCGACATGATGAAGTCGATCTTGCCCGACACGAGATCGGTATTCGCCGGCGCGCCGCCGCGATACGGCACATGGATCATGTTCAGCCCGGCCCGCTGCGCGAACAGTGCGCCTGCCATGTGCTGCGACGTGCCGATGCCGGCACTGCCATAGGTCACCTCGCCCGGCCGCGCCTTTACCCGCGCGATCAACTCGGCGATCGAGGTCGCCGGCATGCTCGGCCCCACCACCAGCATATTCGGCACGAAGGCCACCTGGCTGATCGGGGCGAAATCCTTCACCGGGTCGAAGGGCAGCGTCCGGTACAGCGCCTTGTTGGCGCCGATGATGCCCGACGTCGCCATGAACAGCGTCTGCCCATCCGGCGCCGCGCGGGCCACCGCCTCGGCGCCGATATTGCCGCCGGCGCCCGGCCGGTTCTCCACCACCATCGGCTGGCCGAGCCTGTCACCCAGCGCCTGCGCCAGCAGCCGCGCGGTAATATCCGTGCTGCCACCGGCGGCAAACGGCACCACCAGCTTGATCGGCTTGTCCGGCGCCCAACTCTGCGCACGCGCCACAAACGGCGCCGTGGCCAGCAGGGAAAGCAGCGTGCGCTTCTTCATCTTTTCCTCCCCAACCAGCCCACCAAGGCCGGCTATTGCAGATGCGCTTCCGGCCCCATGATCGCCTCGCGCATCCGCGCCTGCAGAATGCTCGCCTCGCGCGGCGGCAGCACCAGCGGCTGGGTGCCCTCGTCGATTTTTACTTGCGCGAAGAGCGGCCCGTTGCCGGCGTGGATATCCGCACGCAGCTTCAGCAGTTCCTCGGCGGTGCGCACCAGGCGACTATCGGCAATGCCGGCGCCCTTGGCCATCATCACCAGGTCCACGCCGTGCTTGGTGTGGGTCTCCTGCATGCCGGTCTCGCCGTAGTGCTCGTTGTCCAGCACGACAATCGACAGGTTGCGCGGCCGCTGCACGGCGACCGTCGCCAGCGAGCCCACGCCCATCAGCATCTCGCCATCGCCGGTGATGACGCAGACCTTGCGTTCCGGCTGTGCCAGCGCCAGGCCGAGGCCCATCACCGCCGCGCCGCCCATGCCGCCCCACAGCGGCAGGTTCAGCGGGCTGTCGCCAGCAGCGGTAATGTCCCAGGCCGGCGCGCCCAGCCCGCCGATGGCCAGCATGCCGTCGCGGTTCTCCAGCAGCGCCTTGACCACGTCGCGGCGCATCAGCTTGCCCGTCGGGCCCACAGCAATCTCGGTCATGGCGTCACTTCCCGAAGGTCTTGGCGCCCAGCAGGCGCTGGCCGAGCAGCGTCGCGGTCGGGCGATAGGTGTTGAAGGCCAGCCGCAGCGTGGCGTTGACCGTCTCGGCCACGTCCTCGGGCCGGTCGGCGCGCTTCACCAGCGTGCCCATGGCTTCCAGGCAGGCTTGCGTCGCATTGCCCATCGGCACCTGGAACGGGTTGAACTCGCCGAAGTCGCCGCGCATCGTCACGATGATCGGGCAGGGCGTCCGGTGCGCGATGGCCACGCTCAGCATGTTGATGATGTTGCCGACGCCGCTGCTCTGCATCAGCAGCACGGATTTCTCGCCACCCAGCCAGGCGCCGAAGGCCAGGGCCACGCCCTCTTCCTCGGTGGTCAGGCTGACCACCTTCATGTCGTTGTCGGCCAGGCAGCGCTTGATCAGGCGGGCATGCCCGGCATCCGGCACCAGGCCCACCTGGCGCACGCCGTGCTGCTTCAGCAGGTCGTAGATCTGGTCGGGCCAGGCCTCGGCGGCCGTGGGCGCTGATTCAAGCTGTTCGCGTTGCATATCGTCCTCTTGGGCGTTGCCGGGAACATCCCCCGCCTTCGCCTTGCTGGCAAGGCGGCTCCGCCGCTGGGCCGCGCTGGCAAGGTGGCGCGGCCTTGGGCACAATGGCCGCATGCCCTTCGCCCACGCCGTCGGCGGCACCCGCTACAGCTTCCCGGACCTGCGCAGCCTGCTGGCGCGGGCCACGCCCTTGCGCTCGGGCGACCAACTCGCCGGGCTGGCGGCCGGCTCGGCAGCGGAACGGGTGGCCGCCCAGCGCGCCCTGGCGGACCTGCCGCTGCGCCATTTCCTGACCGAAGCGGTGATCCCCTACGAGGCCGACGAGGTTACCCGCCTGATCCTCGACCGCCACGACCCCGCCGCTTTCACGCCCATCGCCCACCTGACCGTCGGCGGCCTGCGCGACTGGCTGCTGGCCGAGGGCGACACGGCTACCCTGACCGCGCTGCGCCCCGGCCTGATGCCGGAGATGGTCGCTGCCGTAAGCAAGCTCTGCCGCCTGCAGGACCTCATCGCCATCGCGGCGAAGTGCCAGGTCACCACCCGCTTCCGCAATACGCTCGGCCTGCCCGGCACGCTCTCCATGCGTCTCCAACCGAACGACCCGGTGGACGACCCGCGCGGCGTGGCGGCGGCGATCCTCGACGGCCTGCTGCTCGGCGCCGGCGATGCCTGCATCGGCATCAACCCCGCCACCGACAATGTGGACGCCACCTGCCGCCTGCTGGAGCTGCTGGATGGCGTGATCCAGCGCTTCGAGATCCCCACGCAAAGCTGCGTCCTCGCGCATGTCACCACCTCGCTGCTCGCCATCCAGCGCGGCGCCCCGGTTGATCTGGTGTTCCAGAGCATCGGCGGCACCGAGGCCACCAACACCAGCTTCGGCGTCTCGCTTGCCCTGCTGCGCGAAGCCCACGAAGCGGCGCTCTCCCTCAAGCGGGGCGAGAACGTGATGTACTTCGAAACCGGCCAGGGCAGCGCGCTCTCCGCCGAAGCGCATCACGGCGTGGACCAGCAGACCATCGAGGCCCGCGCCTACGCCGTGGCCCGCGAATACGCCCCGCTGCTGGTCAACAGCGTGGTCGGCTTCATCGGCCCGGAATACCTGTATGACGGCAAGCAGATCACCCGCGCCGGCCTGGAAGACCATTTTTGCGGCAAGCTGCTCGGCCTGCCGATGGGCGTCGATGTCTGCTACACCAACCACGCGGAAGCCGACCAGGACGACATGGACGCGCTGATGACACTGCTCGGCGTGGCCGGCGTGACCTACATCATGGGCGTGCCCGGGGCGGATGACGTGATGCTGGCCTACCAATCCACCAGCTTCCATGACGGCCTGTACCTGCGCGCCGCGCTGGGCAAGCGCCCGGCGCCCGAGTTCGAGGGCTGGCTGGAACGAATGGGCCTGGACGCCGCCAGCCGCGCCGGCACGCTGCCATTGCGCCCCGCCCTGGCCGGGCTGCGATGACCACGCCCGCGCTGTGGCGCGACCTGCGCCGCTACACCACCGCCCGCGTCGCGCTGGGCCGCGTCGGCAACGGCCTGCCCACGGCGGCGCACCTGGATTTCCAGGAAGCCCATGCCCGCGCGCGGGACGCGGTCTGGTCCGCGCTGGACCTTGAGCGGCTGGAGGCCGACTGCGCGAGCCTGAACCTGCCGATCCATCGCGTCGCCAGCCAGGCCGCCGACCGGCGCACCTTTCTGCTCCGCCCCGACCTCGGCCGCCGCTTGGCCGAGGCTGACGCGACCAGGCTGGCCCGCTCCCCCACCCCCGGCGCCTTTTTGTTGGTGGTCGCCGATGGGCTCTGCGCCGAGGGCATCCAATCCGGCGCCCCCGCCCTGCTCGCGGCGCTGATGCCGCTGCTGCACGCGCAACGCATGGCCCCCGGCCCCATCGTGCTCGCCCAACAGGCCCGCGTCGCACTGGGCGACGAGATCGGCGAGGCGATGCAGGCGGCCATGGTCGTGGTCCTCATCGGCGAACGCCCGGGCCTCTCGGCCACGGACAGCATCGGCGCCTATCTCACCTGGGGTCCGCGTCGCGGCCGGCGCGATGCCGAGCGCAACTGCGTCTCCAACATCCGCCCCGGCGGGCTTTCGGCAGCCGAAGCCGCCGCCAAGCTGGCCTGGCTGATGCAGGCCGCCATGGCGCGCGGCGGCAGCGGCGTTGCGCTGAAGGACGAGGCGCCAACGCTCGGTTTGCTGACATGACGCTTGTCCCGGTCACCCGCAGCATCTCGCTGGATGAAAAGGAACTGCACGAGGACTTCCTCCGCAGCTCCGGCCCCGGCGGGCAGAACGTCAAGACGTTGTGCGTGAATGCGGACGTAACGATATCGCTTACCTTAGCCGCCCCTCCAGAAAAATCGGTTCTGCAATGTTGATCCCGGTGACCCGCAGCATCAGCCTCGACGAGAAGGAACTTCACGAAGACTTTTTGCGGGCGTCCGGGGCCGGCGGCCAAAACATCCAGAAGGTCGAGACTGCCGTGCAGTTGCGCTTCGACGCGCGCAATAGCCCCAGCCTGCCCGAGCCAGTGCGCGAAAGGCTACTAAAGCTGGCGGGCCACCGCCTGACTCAAGATGGCGTCGTGGTGATCACCGCGCAGCGCCATCGCACGCAGGATAGGAACCGCACCGACGCGCTGGAACGCCTGATTGACCTGATAAGGGAGGCGGCGAAGCCGCCACCTCCGCCGCGTCGCCCGACCAAACCGACCTTGGGAAGCAAGAAGCGTAGGCTGGAAGGAAAGGCGAAGCGTGGCGAAGTGAAGCGAGGGCGGGGACGGCCGGGTGACGAATAACGCGGTCTCGGCGCATCATGGCTTCAGCAACCCGCGTTAACGGCGGGTTTGATCGCGCCAACTCGAATCCTTGTCGACAGTGAGAGAGGCTTCTTTTTGTCTAAAGGGCTCATCTGCCGGGCGCAGGAAACTAACTGTAACTTAGCTTTGTGTGACGTTGGCATTAAAGCTCGGGTGCCATATTTCCCCTCGCTAGGGAAGGCAACTGATTTGACTTGCCCCGAGATGCACCCCGATCCGACGCCTGAATTCCTCTCCCTCCTCAGGCGCTCATCCCAGCGATCCGATTCCGGGCCATCGCGGCGAACTCGGGATTTAGTTCGACGACATCGGCGCTGCGGCCGTGTAGCCTAGCTACTAGCCCGGTCGTGCCCGTGCCGCCGAACGGGTCCAGCACCAGCCCATCGACCGGCGACCCAGCCAAGATGCATCGGGCGGCCAGTTCCTCGGGCATCACGGCGGTATGGCCGCTGCGGAACTGGCTCGGGGCGATCTCCCAAACATCGCGGGCAGGCCGCCTCCCACCGCCATCGCCAACCTTCGCCAGCGCCTCGGCGTTCCAGACGTACCCGGTCGGCTCCTTGGTCAGCAGGAAGACGTGCTCATAGGACCGAGCAGGCCGGTCAGCAGCCCGCTCCGGGACGACGATCGGCTTCACCCAGATAATATCGGCCCGCAGGTACCAGCCACGCTCACGCAGCGCGGTGGCCACCATCTGCGGAACGCCGAACAGGTCCTTCTCCTTGTGGGCCGACGCTGCAAAGTCGCGGCTGCTGATCGTGCGCCCGGCGGCTGCCGAGTCCTTCCACGTCGGCAACCCGGCCTTCGCCGTCGCCACGACGCTCCGCTTGCCATCGTGACGAATGGCACGCCGAGTGCAGTAGTTGTCGCCAATGTTCAGCCAAAGCGTGCCGGTCGGTTTCAGCACCCGATGCACTTCGTCGAACACGGCGACCAGCTTGCTGACGTATTCCTGCGGCGTTCGCTCCATGCCGATCTGGTCATCGTGGCCGTAGTCGCGCACGAAGAAATAGGGCGGAGAGGTCACGCAGCAATCGAAGTGGTTGGCCGGGAAGTCCTTCAGGACGGTCAGGCTGTCGCCCACTCTCACCGTGGAAGTGGTGGCCACGATCTGCGCGGCTGTTGCGCGTGGCCGCTGCCCGGTCGGACCAGCATGTCTCGACCGGGTTGGCATTGCGCTGACCGCCGGGCGGCTCGCCTCGGCAAGCAGGACCGCATCATCGAGTTCAGCGGTCGATGCAGGAACCTCAGCGCCATGCTGGACGAGGTGGACTTCCAACTCGGCGATGCGATCGCGCATGGCCACCAGTGCCGCCAGCCTGCGGGCGTCAGCGGTGAGGCGGGGTGTCGGCCGGGGCGGCGCCTCAGGATCATCGTCCCGGACGAGCCCCACCAGCCCGGCGATCGTCTTCGTGTACTTGATGCCGTGCTGATCGGCGTCAGCCATGGCAGTGGTGATGTCGTCCCAGCGCTCGGCCAGTTTGCGGAGACGCCAAGCGTGCATCCGGGACACCCGATGCTTTCGCCGCCACGAGGTGAACGCCTTCGGTGGAATCAGCCGACGCGCCTCGACGATCAGCGCACCTTTCTTCCGAGCCAACATGATGGCGGTGTCGCGGGATTTAAGGCGATCGGCTTGCAGGGCTTTCAGGCCGGAAGCGAGCCGCTGCTCCTGCGCCAGCAGGCGCTGCATGCGGCGGTTCAGGTCGCTTATTACGGCATCTGGAGACGTAACCTTTGGTGACGCTGATGGCGCCGGTTGCTTGGGGCTTTTGCCGCCCTTGCTGGTGCCCTTTGCGCTGCCCCGAGTGCCAGCAGGCGCGCGGCTTCCGGACGCCTTCGAGATGGCCCTGCTAGCCCGCAGCGGTATAGCTTTTGACATGAGATCACGATGGCACCGCGTTCGTCGAACGCCTACCCGCCTTTCAACCGAAGCGGTCTGGATAAGTCTGGCTCAGACCAGTGGAGCTTGAAGATGATCTTCATGGCGTCCGACCACTGTGCCTAGTCAGGCCAGTCCTGCTGGGCCAACCACGGCACGATCTCCGGGTTCATGTATTGCCGTCGAACCACCAATCCCGCGTGCCGTTCTTGTAGATGGCGGCGGGACCGTCCTCGCGGTGGAGGACGCCATCCATCACCCACCGCTGGGTACCATTCTTGTCAACGATCGGGTTCACGTCAGCCTTCGGCTTTCGGCTTGGGTTTCTCATCTGGCTGGCCCCATGATTCGATCCAGCGCTCGACATCCTCGATGGACACGCCGACACGAGCATCCGCCTGAGCCGTCGCTTGCTGATCAAGCTCTGCTTCATCAGGGGACACCGACTTCCGAACAGCGTCGTCTTTCACGTCGCATCGCTCCACTTCAGCACGAAAATGATCTTCATCGCATCAGTCCACTCCTCATGCTGGGGCCAATGGTGATTTTCTTGGAACAGCCACTTGCCAACGTCGCAGGTCCTGTCCAACCCGTCGAACCACCATTCGCAACGGTTGTTCGCATTGATGACGGCAGGGCCGCATTGGCGATGCCGTTCGTCGTTGAGCCACCACTCCTTCGTGCCGTCCGCATGGATCACGGCAGGGCCATTCTCGCGGTGCTTTTCGCCGTTCAGGTACCATTCCTTCGTGCCGTCCGGGTGGGTGTAAGCCGGCCCATCCTCGCGGTGCAGGCTGCCGTTCACGAACCATTGGAACGACCCGTCACTACCCTCTATCGCAGGGCCATCCTCCCGGTACCGTTCGCCGTTGCGGTACCATACCTTCGTGCCACAACCCCGGATTTCCGCAGGGCCATCGTCGCGGTGCTCTTTGCCGTTGCGCCACCACTCCAGCGAACCGTCAGGCCCGATGTATGCCGGGCCTTCCTCGCGGTGCAGTTCGCCGTTCAGGTACCATTCCTGCGCGCCGTCGTCGGTGATGATGCACTCAGGCATCGGACACCTCGCCATCGCGCTTCGCAACGCATTCGTCAATGAAGTGTTGGTACGCCGGGCTAGACGCATGGTGTTCATGTTGCTGTTCATCTTGAACTGCCAGCCCACGCGCTCGTGGTCCTCGTAGATCGCCTCGACGTTGCAATTCGGCTCAAGGTATTGGGCATATGCCCGGCAGAGCAGGAATACATCCTTGGCGCGCTCGGCACCAATGATCGCGCGGTTGATGTCAAGACGGAGGGGCGGTACGGCGCTACCCGGTGCTGCGGCTGGCGATCCCGGTGCCGCACCCGCCGGGCGAGGTCGCACTGGCCGTGACGCGGCTCACACGCCGGTTGCGATGGTGGCGGGAGCGCTCAGGCCGCCGTCTCAGCGATGTGGCGTTCTTTGGGATAGTGTCTGGCGACGTGGCGCACGCGCTGGTGGTGTACCCTGAGGTTACGCGCGGCGATCTGCGCGATGCACTGCGGTGCTTGCCGACCGTCACCACGTTCGACGACATCGAGGTGATGCCGGCGGACAGGCTCTGCGTGCCCGACATCGTGGCGTTGGCTAAAGCCCGGCGCGGGATCGAGCCGCTCCGATTTTACGTCGGCCCAGTCATCGAGAAGAGCAGGGCGATCGCAGCGGCCCGCACCTTGGAGCCGATGCCAGTGAGCTTCAGTGGACCACTGACGCCGTTGCGGTGACAATGGGGGGCGACCTGATTGAGCTAAGCGTTTAGCGACACGCGAAGGGTACAAAGTTGAACCCCTGAATGGCGTTCAGTTGGTGTCAATCTTTGCGAGTAGGCGCTCAGAAAGCGCACCCATGCGATTGCCCATCCGCAACGCTACTGCCCGTTGCCAACGTTGAATTCCCGGCGCCGATGGAACGGGACCAATCCAGCGGCCATGAGAATTACGATGTAGGCTCTGACCGTTGGCATGCAGACTAACCTGCGACACTGCGCCGGAGTGTTCGATCACGAACGTCATCACGGCTCCCGCCATGATGACCGTGGCTTCCCGTTCGCTGGGTTCGCAAACCACGAAGTCAACGATTTCTCGAAGCAATCCTTGCATCCGAAGCCGCGCAGCGTACCGTCCCTCATCGTCGAGATCGCTGCGTCGCATGCTGGCCAGCGCGACCTTCGCAGCTTCATGTCGCTCGTGGGTTGGTATTTGAGCGCGCACGGTGGCGATGTCTCTCTCAAGCTGAACGCATTGCTCTTGGAAATCGGCTTTCGCGCGCTCGCTGCGGCGTATTTGTCCCAGTACGGCTGCCGGCGGAGAACCTTCATCTTCGGCAAGCAACTCAGCTAGCCTTGTGGCTTGCCTGTCTGCCTTCGTCACCTTCGCTTTCGCCTCGGCGAGCTTCGTCACCAGATCACGGGCCGGGTCGGCGGACCCTTCTTGAGTTGGAAAGGCTAGTGACCCAATCTCATCGAGCAACGCGGTCTCGATGCGGCCATAGTGGAAGCGTGCCTTGCTCGTGCAGCCTGCCCCTCGGTTAGCCGAATAGCACATCAGGTAGTCGGGGCTCGAACGTCGTCCGCCTCGAACGAATCCCATGCTGCCATTGCATTCACCACAGCATGCAATTCCGGTCAGCAAATTCGGTACGCCTTTCCCCTTTCGACCAGCACCAGCGTTGCGACGTTTGCGCAGCGCGTCTCTGGCCCGCATGACAAGGTCCGCATCGACGATGCGAGGGAAAAAATCTGCAATCGGTTCCCCGATCGGCTCACGCGCGGCACCACTACCTTTATGGGGCTGGTATATTCCCTCCGGCGCCGTCGAATTGATGAAATATCTGATCGTAGATTGGGACCATTTTCCAGAAGCACCCTTCCGCCCTCGGATGACGGGCGTAGTAGCGTTAAGCTTCCGGGCGACTGTCATAAGGCCGCCATTGTCGGCTGCCACCATTTCAAACACTTGCCGTACAGCGTCTGCCCGAATTTCATCGACAAGAAAAAATGTACCGTTGGGTTGGCGCTCAGTGGCAGGTGTTAACCACGCCGGGCAAGCGGCGGTCATCGGCTTTCCCGTTGCGTGTGCTAGGCGGCGCTTATTCTCCCAAGCTTCTCCGCCTCGGTCAGATTTTTTCTCGCTCTCGTTGTAGGCGAGCACCATGTGCATCAAGCTTAGCTGTAGCTTGATAGGGTTCTTGTTTGCGGAGACAGCGTCGTACTCAGTCATGTCAATCAGGGTGACGATGGTGATGTCCTCGTCGAGGATATCCAAAAACTGACGGAGCGCGGTTGTGGGCTTCTGACGGCTGAGGCGATCAAGCGCTTCGACGATCAGGACCGTGCCCGATTCGAACTCTTTGGCCTTCACTCGGTCAAGCAGTCGCCCCAGCGCGCCGAGCGCGACGTGGGCGCCGCTACTCCCGCTTCGTCCTTCATCTCGTATCGACTCATTTAGTTCGAGGCCATGTTCCCGGCAATAAGCATCCGCACGCTCGACCTGTCGGCGCAGGCTGTCGCCAAGTCGCTGCGACGGATGGGAAAACCGAATGTAGGAGATGGCATAGGGCACGCGGCACCGTCTTTCATTGAAGCCGGTGAAAACCGCCGAACCGGGACAAAAAGCTGACCGTAATCGCGCAGAACGTCAACAAGGTGGAAACCGCGGTCCAACTGCGCTTCGACGTGCAGAACAGCCCCAGCCTGCCGGAAGGCGTGCGCGAGCGGTTGCTCAAGCTCGGTGGTCATCGGCTGACGCAGGACGGCGTGCTGGTCATCACCGCGCAGCAGCACCGCACCCGCGAACGCAACCGCGACGACGCGCTGGAACGGCTGCTCGACCTGATCCGCGAGGCCGCCAAGCCGCCACCGCCCAAGCGCCGCCCGACCAAGCCGACGCTGGGCAGCAAGGTGCGGCGGCTGGATGGCAAGGCCAAGCGCGGCGACATCAAGAAGGGCAGGGGCAAGCCCGGCTTCGACTAATCCACAATGAACAACTTCACCCCCGTCGCGGTGAACGACCGGTGCGGCGAATCGCCAAAATCGCTCACCTGGTAGCTCATCCCCGGCGTCAGCGTGAACTTCCGCCCGTCCTTCAGCTCGCTGACCACTTCGCCTTCCAGCACGTACAGCACGTGTCCGCGGTCGCACCAATGGTCCGCCAGGTAGCCCGGCGAATACTCCACCTGCCGCACCCGCAGCTCGCCGATGTTGATGGTCCGCCACAGCGCCTCCCCGGTCTCGCCGGGGTGGCGGGTCTGCGGCACGGTCGCCCAATCCGTGACCGTGAAGGGCGAGGTCGGCAGCTTCACAGCAGCTGCCCCCCATCGACGATGATGGTCTGCCCGGTCACCCAGCGCGCGCCGCTGCTGGCCAGGAACATCACCACCTCGGCCACCTCCTCCGGCGTGCCCAGCCGGCCGAACGGAATGCTGCCCAGGATGGCGTTGTACAGCGCCGGCGCGCTGGTCTTCCGCTCCTCCCAGCTGCCACCGGGAAACTCAATGCTCCCCGGCGCCACGCCATTCACCCGGATGCCCTTCGGCGCATACATCGCCGCCTGGCTCAGCGTGTAGTTGATCAGCAGCGCCTTCACCGCGGCATAGGCCGGGGTCCGCGTGCTGGACTTGTAGCCGCTGATCGAACTGACATTGACGACGCTGCCCTTGGACGCTTCCAGCAACGGCAGCGCCGCATGGGTGGCGCGCACGGTGGCCATCACATCCACCGAAAGCCCGGCGGCCCAGCCTTCCTCGGTATCCGGCCCGCCGAAGCCCGAGGCGTTGTTGACCAGCACGTCGATGCCGCCCAGCGCCTGGGCCGCGGCGGCCACATAGCCCTGCACCGCCGCCTTGTCGCCCAGGTCGCAGCCAGCGGCATGCGCCAGCCCGCCCAGCGCGGCAATCTCGGCCCGCGTCGCCTCCAGCGGCCCTGGGCTGCGCGCACAAATGGAAACCGCCGCACCCGCCTTGGCGAAGCCCAGCGCCACGCTGCGCCCGATGCCCCGGCTGCCGCCGCACACCACCACCCTTTTGCCCGTGAAATCGAACATCCGCCGCCATCCCTTATTCTGCGGCCGGCAGGCTGGCGAAGCCTTGCCGGGCCGGCAAGCCAGGAAACGCCATGGCTGAATCGCCTTGCGCGTCGGATGCCTTTGCGGATCATTCCTGTTAAGCTGAGCGATGCACGCATAGCGCGAACGTTACAAATTAAGTTCTACCGTTAAGTTGTTGTGCTCTGTGTCAAAAGGCGTAAAGGTCGCCCACGAGAGATACTATTGGCCAAATTTAGAACCCCTGTGCGCGGCTCCCCCACCCCGGCGTGCAGGCTAGGAGAAAGCTGATGGCGCATTCCCCCGGCAGCTGGCGGCGCTGTTTCGCCGTGCTGGCGCTGTTGGCAGGCCTGGCCCTGCCAACAGCGAACGCCCAGGCCAACTCCCTGCTCGAACTCGGCTTCCCCGAGGGCTTCGTGCTGCGCGGCCCGCGCGCCGAGGTCGAGGCCTTCTTCCCGCTGCCGACCAACCCCGGCCGCGTGGTGCTGGCGCTGGACCTCCTGCCATCGCCGATGCTGGACGCCTTCTCCTCGGTGGTGGTCTATATCGGTCAATCCCCGCTCATCGCGCTGCCGCTGAAAGATGGTGGCCGCATCGAGCGGATCGACATTCCGCCGGCCCTGGCCCGCGGCGAGTTCCTGCAGGTCCGCCTGGTGGCGGACCAGGCGCTGCGCCGCGACGACCTGTGCTTCGATAACGACAGCCCCGGCGTCTATACCCGCATAGGCCCCGACACCCGGCTGGAGTACCAGTCAGAAGGCACCGAGGGTGTCGGCACCGTCTGGCGCCGCCTGGCCGGCCGCGTGCCGATGTCGCTGCCCGCGCCGCCCAGCCTGCCGGACCTGGAAGCCGCCGTCACCCTGGCCACCGCGTTGTATAATCGCGGCGCCGAGCCGGTGATGGTCGGTCCGAACGACCCGAGCGCGCTGATCCGCATCGGCCGCGCCAATGCCCCGCTGTCGCTGGAACAGGTGGCCGGCCCCACGCCGGGCATCTGGCGCCTGCGCGTGGCCGATACCAGCGCCGCCCGCGCCCTGGTCGCCGCCGCGCCGATGATGCGCACGCTGGACAGCGTGGTCGCCCGTGGCGAGCCAGGTTCGGTCGCCATTGCCGCCTCCGCCGAGAGCGTCGCCTTCTCCGAAATCGGTATCCGCCCGCAGCAGGTCGCGATCTACAGCGCCGGGTCGATTACCTTCGAACTGCCCTTCGACCGCCTGCCGCCCGGCCGCCACCCGATCGCGCTGCAACTCTTCGGCCGTGGCCCGGCGACCCCGCAGGATGAGGCGCTGGCCGTCTCGCTCTCGGTCGGTGGCCGGCTGCTGTGGAGCAACACCTATCGCGGCGTGGTTGAGCTGGACGGCGTGCAGGTGGCCCTGCCGCCCGACCTGCTGCGTCACCGCATGACCGTGACGCTGCGCCTGGCCCGCCTCGGCGCCCGCCGCGCCTGCGGCTCGGACGATGCACTGCCCTTCCAGCTGCGCGAAAGCTCCCGCGTGCTGCTGGCCGATGGCTATGCCGGCGCCAGCGACTTTGGCGGCTTCGCGGTGAATGGCGAACGCCCGGCGCTGGTCCGCGTGGATATCCCGCCCAGCGACGCGGTGGCCGCCGTGCCGCTGCTTGGCCGGCTGCTGAACGGCGCCGCTGCCCGGCCGCAGGCGATCGAGCTGTCCTCCGGCGCGGCGTTGAGCCGCCCCTTCATCCTGCTGTCCCGCGCCGCGCCGGCCGATATCGCCGGTGCCGGCCTGCTGCGGCCGGACCTCGGCCGCGTGGTGCTGGACGACCAGCGCAACGGCGCCCGCGTGGAGGTGGCCCCGGCCGCCGGCATGACGCTGGTGCAGCTGGTGTCCGCCGGCAGCGTGCCCGGCCTCTGGGTCAGCCCGGGTGCCGAGGCCAGCCTGCGTGCCCCCGCCGGGCTGACGCTGGGCAATGTCGCGGTGTTCGACGGCCAGGTCCGCCCTGTGGTGTTCGACACCCGCCGCCCGAGCGTTGCGGTGGAGGAAGCCCGCTTCACCTCGGAAACCACGCTGCTCGACCGTTGGCGGAATGAGCTGTTCATCCTCGCCTGGGCGCTGATCATCCTGCTGGCGGTGGTGGCGGTGGTACGGCTGCGCCGGCGGCGCAGCTAACCCCATGGAAACTGGGAGCCCTGGTGGCCCGCCGCCCGAGGACGAGACCCTCGCGCACCTGATGCTGGCGCATCGGCTGGATTCCGCCGCGCTGACCCGGGCCCGCGCCCAGGCCCGTGCCTGGGGCATGACCATCCAGGAAACGCTGGTGGCCGATGGCGCCCTCAGCCCGCGCGACTGGGCCGGGGCGGTGGCGGCGGTCAGCGGCCTGCCGCTGGCCGACCTGGTCGCCACCCCCTGCGACGAAACCCTGCTGGACCACGCCGAGCGCGACTTCTACCTGGGCCATGGCGTCATCCCCTGGCGACGGGACGAAGATGGCGGCGTGGTGCTGGCCGCCGTCCGCCCGCGGGAGCCGGAGGCGTTGGAATGGGCCACGCGGATGTTTCCCGGCGTGCCGATCCGCTGGGCCGTCACCGCCAAGTTCGACATCCTTTGGACGCTGCAGCACGTCTATGACCACCTGGCCGACCTGGCCGCGCGTGAGGCGCTGTATCTGCGCACGCCGGAACTTTCGGCCAAGGTGGTGTTCACCCCGCCGCAGGTGATCTTCGCCGCCATCATGGCCTCGCTGCTGCTGCTGGGCCTGTGGATCGCGCCGGTGCCGACGCTGATCGCCGGCTCCGCGCTGGTCACGGTGTTCTACCTGCTCAGCTTCTGCTTCCGCTTCCTGCTCACCTGGGTCGGCGCCCGGCATGATGTCGGCATCGCCGTCCACGACCACGAGATCGAGGCGCTGAAGCCCGAGGAGCTGCCCACCTATACGGTGCTGGTGCCGATGTACCGGGAGAAGGAGGTGCTGCCGATCCTGGTGCACTCGATCCGCCGGCTGGACTACCCGCGCGCCAAGCTGGACGTGAAGCTGGTGCTGGAACAGGACGACGAGGAGACCATCGAGGCCGCCAAGGCACTGCATGCCGAGGGCATCTTCGAGATCATCCGCGTGCCGACCAGCCTGCCCAAGACCAAGCCCAAGGCCTGCAATTACGCGCTGCACTTCGCCCGTGGCGAGCTGTGCGTGGTGTTCGACGCCGAGGACATGCCCGAGCCCGACCAGCTGAAGAAGGCCGTGGCGCTGTTCAAGCGGTCAGGGCCGGAGGTGGCCTGCGTCCAGGCACGGCTGAACTACTTCAACCGGCGGGAAAACTTCCTGACCCGGATGTTCACCCTCGAATACAGCAACTGGTTCGACTACCTGCTGCCCGGCCTGCACATCCTGCGCGTGCCGATCCCGTTGGGCGGCACCTCCAACCATTTCCGCACCCAGGTGCTGCGCGACCTCGGCGCCTGGGACCCCTACAACGTGACGGAGGACGCCGATCTCGGCGTGCGGCTGACCCAGGCAGGCTACGAAGTCGCGGTGGTGAACTCCACCACCTTCGAGGAAGCCAACGGCGTGCTGCGCAGCTGGATCAACCAGCGCAGCCGCTGGATCAAGGGCTACATGCAGACCTGGCTGGTGCATATGCGCCGGCCGGTGCAGTTGTATTCCCGGCTGGGCCATGTCGGCTTCTGGGGCTTCCAGTTCTTCGTGGGGTTCCCGGTGCTGACCGCGCTGCTGAACCCGTTGCTGTGGATGACGACAGCGGCGACGCTGATCTGGGGTTCTGCCGCCATCGACCGCTTCTTCCCAGCGCCGATCATCTACCTGGCCATCTTCAACCTGGTGGTCGGCAACGCGATGTATGTCTACCTGACCATGGTGGCAGCGGCGAAGCGCGGCTGGTTCATGCTGATGCCCTGGGCGCTGCTGGCGCCGGCCTATTGGGTGCTGCATTCGGTCGCCGCCTACAAGGCGCTGTGGCAGTTGCTGCTGCGGCCGCACTACTGGGAAAAGACCCAGCACGGCACGTCCATCGCGACGCAGGAAGCCCTGGCCGCCATCGCCAACCCGGGTAGTGGCCGATGAGCGCGACGACGGTCTCGGCCGAATACATCGACCGCCAGGACGGCCACGGCTTCGGCGGCGCCCTGGTCATGGTGGCCGGCACCGTCTGGTACGCCTGGGTGGCCGACCTGCTGTTCGCCTCCCGCCATCTCGACGCCATGCTGGAACGGGTCTGGCTGGTCTCCGAGGACCCTGCCGCCGTGGCCGGGCAGTGGCTGGCGGCGATGCTGCTGTCGCTGGCCCGCCTGGTGCCGGATGCCGGGCCGCAGACGCTGGTGATGCTGACCGTGCTGGCCGGCGGCTTCACGCTGGGCGCCTTCTATTGGCGGCTGCGGCGCGTCCATTGGGGCCTGCTGGAAGCGCTGGCCGCAACGGCGCTGCTGGGCCTGCACCCCGCCACGCTGATGCTGGCCACCACCGGCCAGACGCTGCTGCTTTCCGTGCTGCTGGTTGGCATCGTCGCGCTGGCGCTGGACCGCGCCTCCACCATCGGTGACGCGCAATCCCTGATGGCGCTGGGCCTGGCGCTGGCCGCCCTGGTGCTGACCGCGCCGGATGCGCTCTACATCGCGCTGCCGATCATGGCGCTGCTGCCCTTCTGCCTGCGCGACGTCCGCGACAGCGGCAGCGCGGTGGCGTTGTTCCTGCTGACGCTGTTTCCAGCGGTCATCGCCGTCGGCGGCATCTTGCTGGCCGCCGCCACCTTCGGCGAGGCGCCGACCTACGCGATGAACCGTTGGATCGCGCCGATGCACGGGATTGTCGAAGCGGCGAACACGCCCTGGCTGGTGCGGTTCGGCGGCACCTTCTTCGGCCCCTTCGTGGCGCTGCTGCCGCTCTGCGCCGTGGCCATGCCGCCGGCGGTGCTGCCGCTGATCTCGCTGCTGGTGCGGCCGGAGGAACGCCAGCGCCCGGCGACGGCGCTGCTGGCGCTGCTGGGCGGGCCGCTGGCCGGCGCCGGCGCCACGCTGTTCTGGCATACCGCCGGGCCGCTGCCTGCCATCGCCACCGGCATGGCCGCCGTGGTCGCCTGGACCTCCAGCCGCCGGCTGCAAACGGCGGAACGACTGCTCTGGCTGCTCTGGCTCGCCATCGGCGTATTCCTGTGCTGGACCACGCTGTGGGTCTGGGATGACCCGGACCGCCTGGCCTGGCGCGTCGCGCTGTTCCGCTGAGGCGCGCTCAGGTCAGCCCATTGCGGATATGCCTGAGATAGCCCGGCCGCTCCGAGAGCCGGGCGTAGTAAGCCTCCAGCGCCGGCAGCGGCGTGCGCGTCACCCCGGCCATCGCGTACCAGCGGTGCACCACGAACCCCGCCGGCACATCCGCCAGGGTGAAGTCGGCGCCGGCCAGGAACGGCCCGCCGCGCGCCAGCTCGGCATCCAGCACCGCCATCCGGGCGCCCCAGTCGGCCCGCCCCTGCGCCACGAACCAGGCGTTGTCCCAGGGCTGCAGCCCCAGCTCGCCGCCCAGATAGGCGCCGCGCATCGGCTGGGTCATCTCATAGGCCACCCAGTCCATCCACTGCTCCACCCGGGCGCGGGCGGCCAGCGCCTCCGGGTACAGTATGAAGGCGCGCTGCCGGCTGGCCAGGTAGCGCAGGATCACATGGCTTTCCCGCACCACCACGTCGCCATCCAGCAGCACCGGCACCGTGCCCAGCGGGTTGAGCGCCAGGAATTCCGGCACGGCGGTGGGGCGGAAGTCCCGGCCCCAATCCTCCTGCTCGACGTCCAGCGCCAGCTCATCCAGCAGCCACAGCACCTTGCGCACATTGAAGGCGTTGCGGCGGCCGAGCAGCTTAAGTGTGGATCGTGTCGTCATAAGAAGCCTCTTTGTGCGGCATGAGGCTCACCTCGTGCCGAGGCGCCGAATGGCGCCCGCCGGCAGTCCGTCACGCCGGCGGCGTGCACCTGCACGTCACACCGAAGGCGTGCATCCGCAAGTCATGCCGAAGGCGTGCATCCGCAAGACGCGCTTGAGGGCGCCCGTTATACGGGCCGCGCGCCCTTCACCGTCACCCGGTTGCCGTAGCGCCGGTTGGGCCAGTAGTCCCACATCGCCCGGTGCTGCACGCAGCGATTATCCCAGAAGGCGATGCTGTTGGCCTGCCAGCGGAAGCGGCACTGGAACAGCGGATTGGCCATGTGCTCATACAGATAGGCAAGGACACCCGCGCTCTCGTCGGCCGGAATATCCATGATCCGCCGGGTGAAGCCCTTGTTGATGTACAGCGCCTTCTTGCCGGTGACCGGATGCACCCGCACCACCGGGTGCAGCGCCCGCGGATAGGTCTTCTTGTCCTGCACGCCGAAGTTCGCGTAGGTGCCGCGGTAGTTTTCCTCGCCGTCATGCAGCGCCTTCAGGCCTTCCAGATAGGCCTTCATCCGGTCGCTCAGCGCGTCATAGGCGGCGTACATGCTGGCGAACAGCGTGTCGCCCCCGCGCGGCGGGCATTCCTTGATGTAGAGGATGCTGCCCAGCGGCGGCTCCTCGTCGCAGGAAACGTCGGAATGCCAGCCCTCGCCATTGGCGCGCGGGCTGTCCTTGTCGGCGGTGATGATCATCAGGTCCGGGTGGCCCGGCTCATGCGGCGCCGCGGGGTGGCGGTGCAGCGGGCCGAAGTGGCGGCCGAAATCCAGGTGCGCCTCCTGGGTCAGCTGCTGGTCGCGGAAGAAGATCACGCTGTTCTCGGCCAGCGCGCGGTGGATCTCGTCCATCTGGCGGTTGCTGGCGGTGTTCAGGTCCACGCCGCCGATCTCGGCGCCGATGATCGGCGTCAGCTTATCGACCGTGATGGTCTCATAGGGCGCTTCGTCCCCGGCCAGGTGCTTGATGCGCGGGCCGTTGTGGCGAAGGTGGATGCTGTCGGACATGGGTGTTGGTTCCTCCGTGGCGGCAAGGCTAGCGCCGGGCACAGCCTCTGGCAATCCTGCATGCCAAGATGCTACAAGATTGTCGACAATCCTGGATTCCCGCATGCCGGACATCGCCACGCTCGACGCCGACCCCGCCGGCCGCGCCTTTCCGGCCATGCTGGCGGCGCTGCGTGAGAGCATCCTCATCGGCGAATGGCCGCCCGGCGCGCCGCTGCGCGAACAGGCGCTGGCCGAACGCTTCGGCGTTTCCCGCGCCCGGCTGCGCGAAGCCCTGGCGGCGCTGGAACAGGCCGGCCTGGTGGAGCGCGTGGCCAATCGCGGCGCCGTGGTCCGCCGCAGCAGCGCCGCCGAACTGTTGCAGGTATTCGAGGTGCGCGAGGCGCTGGAGGGCCTGGCCGCGCGGCTGGCCACGCAGCACTGCGCCCCCGCCGCCTGGCAGGACCTGGTGGCGCTGTTCGGCGCCCGCACCGGCGCGATGGTGGCGGCCGGCGATGTCGCCGGCTACCTGCGCCACCTGGAAACGCTGCGTCGTCGTACGCTGGAGGCTGCCGCCAATCCGGTGCTGGCCGCCAGCCTGCAGCCGCTGCTGGACCGCACCAGCCCGGTGATGCGCCGGCTGCTGCTGGCGACGGACCGGTTGCAGCGCGCGCTGGATGAGCATCGCGCCGTGCTGGCCGCCATGGCCGCCGGCGATGCCGAGGGCGCCGAGCGGCTGAAGCGCGCCCAGATCCGCAGCGCCCGGCAGGATTTTGAGCGGTACAGCAGCTTCATCCTGTAGCGCCGCCCGCGGCTATTCCAGCCGCATTCCCGCCTGCCGGATGATCCGCCCCCAACTCTCGATCTCCTGCGCGGTAAAGGCCTGGAAATCGGCCGGGGTGGCCGGGATCGCCCGGGCGCCGCCCATCTGGTCCAGCCGCGCCTTCACTTCCGGCAGCGCGTAGGCGGCGACGAAGTCGGCCTGGATCTTCGCCACCAGGTCGGGCGGGGTCGCCTTCGGCGCGTAGATGCCCGACCACGTGGTGAAGGTGAAGCCGGGCAGCCCGGCCTCCACCCCGGTTGGCACCTGCGGCAGGGAATGGAAGCGCTCGCCATCGGTGATCGCCAGCGGCAGCACCTCGCCACGGTCCACCAGCGGCTTGGCGCCAACCACGTCCACACTCATGAAACTGATCCGGCCCGACAGCAGGTCCGGAAAGCCGGCCTGGTTGCCGCGATAGCCGACATGCGTGACCTCCACGCCCGCCAGCATGCGGAACAGCTCGGAGGCCACGCGCGACGGCACGCTGCCCTCGCCGAAATTGTGCTGGCCAGGTTCCGCCTTCAGCTTGGCCACCAAGGCCGCCAGCGTCGGCGTGCCCAGGCGCCGGTTGGCCATCAGCACGAAGGGCGAGTTGCCGAAGCGGGTCACGGCGGCGAAGTCGCGGATGGGGTCATAGGGCAGGCGTTCGTACAGCGCCGGGTTGGCGGCATGGGTCATGGCGGAGGTGGCCAGCAGCGTCAGCCCGTCCGGCTTCGCCCGCGCCACCATTTCGCAGGCCAGCACGCCGTTGCCGCCGCCGCGATTGTCCACCACCACCGGGCGGCCCCAGGCCTGCGCCAGGCGTTCCGCGAACACGCGGGAGACCAGGTCCACCGAGGACCCCGCCGGCAGCGAGGTGATGATGGTCACGCGGTCCGCCGGCCAGGCCGGCTGGGCGCGTCCGAGGTGCGGTAGGGCCAGCAGGCTGGCCAAGACAGGCAGGTGGCGGCGACGCGGCATGCTTCCCCCCGGCGGCGCTGGCGTCCGCTGTTTTGCCGGAGCTTAGAGCCTGATCGCCTGAGACGGAATCGTCGAAAGGCGTGAATCAGCCTCTCTCATAGCGAGCCTGATCGCCTGAGACGGAATCGTCGAAAGGCGAGGAGCGGCCACTCAATCGAGTTGTCTGATCGCGGCAGGGTGAAACGTTGGCCAGACGTACGGCCTGGGCGGAAAGGCACTACCCAGGGTTGTTGAAAGATCACGCCCTGCTGCAGGGCCGTCAGGCGCAAGCCAGGCGGAATGCGCTCAAAAAGGATACAATACCCAGACTGTAGACGACTGTTACAAATTCATCTTCGGAATTTGATACTTATGGTAGTAGAACTCTCAAAGACTTCCTGTTAGGCTTCGCTCTCTGGTCGTATCAAGACAACTGCAGGATGTATCGGATGAGCGCAGCTCCCCTTAGTGCCAAACGCGCCGTACCCGCTGGGCCTGAGCAGAATGCGGGCAGTATCGCCCTGCTGCTGCTGCGGTTTACCCTCATGGGCTGCGCCCTTGCCCTGGTCGGTACCCTGCTCAGCATCGTTTGGAAGGCATTCGCCTGATCCAGCACTTCGCTCGGGCGGCGCGCTAACCGAGCCCGCGCAGATTATTCCACCCAGGCACGGATGGCGCCGAGATAGGCTTCGGCCGAAAGCGCCACCGAACCGCCGGACCGCGCTACCTGCATCGCCCGGTAGCCTTGCGCTGCCAGCCCGGCACGGTCCGCCAGCAAGGCGCCCAGCCGGGCCGTCAGCCCAGGCAGGGGGTCGGCCGCGAAGCCCAGCTTGAACACCGCCTCGTCCGGCCATTCCGCCGCCGGGCCATGGTCGAAGACCAGCGCCGGCAGCCCCATGCCCAGCGCCCGCGTCAGCGTGCCGGATGTCTCCCCGCCGACCGGGAAGCGCAGGTTCACCAGCAGGTCTGCCGCCCGCGCCCAGGTGAAGAAGGCGTCCTCGGCTAGCCAGCCGGTCAGGCTTACCCGGTCCTGCAACCCCAGCGCATCCACTAGCCGTGGCAATTCCAGCGCCGCATCCGCCGCGCCACCGATCACGTAGTGGAACGCCGCCCCGGCATCCCGCAGCCGCGCCAGCGCCCGCAGCACCAGCGGCACCTGCTTCGGCCCGGTGGCGAAGCCCAGCGACAGCAGCAGCGGTAACGCCGGCGGCACACCCAGCCGCCGCCGCGCCTCGGCCTGGGTCACCTGGTCCCACGCCCACACCGCCGGCGAGACGTGGTGCCGCACCACCCTGACCGGCACCGGCCGCCCTGGCGTCGTCCCGCGCACCCCGGCCGCCGCGTGGGCGCTGTGCACCAGCACCCCCAGCGCGGCATCCACCACCTGGCCATGCAGCGGCATCCGGTAGCGCTGCGCGTCCGAGAACACCCCGCATTCCCGCAGCCGCGCCACCTGCACCCCGGCCGGGCCATGGCAGTGCCGCAGCACCGCGGCATAGGCGTCGCGCCCTGCGCGCGGGCCGAGGCCTCGGTCGCCCACCCCCAGGGTCAGCTCCTCCACCAGGTGGTGCAGCACCGGGTCGTGCAGCACCAGCACACCGGGCCGGCGCAGGCAGGCGCGATAGACGAAGCCGTGGTCGGCGTTGTTGCCCAGTTGATAGACATGCGGCAGCGCCCGCAGCCAGCCGGCGGCGGCATAGCCGGCCTGGCAGGTCACCTCGGCGCCCGGCAGCTCCACGATGTCGGCGGCGGTCTCCACCACCACCAGCACCCGCCGTCGCCGACCCAGCGCCGCCACCAGCTCCGCGGTATAGGCCGCGATGCCCGAGCGCCGCGGCGGCAGCGGCGAGAACATCACCACCTCGCGGTCGAGCAGGCTCATCGGGGCGAACTCACTGGGGCGAACTCACTGGGGCAAACTCACTGGGGCCGACCCACTGGGGCAGTCTCCCCCAGGCAAACCCACCGGAGCAGCCTCACCCTTGCGGCAGCCGCGCCTCGACCTGGCGCAGCCGTTCCTCCAGCGCACCCAGCCGCGTGGTCACATGGGCGTCGATCAGCCGTGCCAGCCCCAGCGCCAGGCTGTCCAGCGCCGGGTCCACCACCGGGAGCGGCACCTGCACCGCCGCCAGCTCCCGCCGCACGGCGTTGATCTCACCGCGCAGCTCGGCGTCGCGCGCCTCGGCCAACTCGCGCTGCAACCCCGCCACCTCGGCCCCGCCCACGCCCGAGAGCAGCGCCACCGCCTCGCGCAGCCCGGTGATCTCGGCCTGCAGCACCTCGGTGCGGATATCCAGCATCGCATCCCGCGCCAGGCTGGGGTCGCCTGGCAGCGCCTGCTCCGGCACCGTCACCAGCGCGCCCAGCCGCACCGCCTCCTCGGAACCCGCGACCTCGCGCAGCGCGTCCATCCGGCGTTCCGGCCTGTTGGCCACCAGCGCCATGAAGCGCCGATAGCCCGCCGCATCCGGCCAGCGCCTAAGCGCCGCCAGGTACATGTTCACGATGAAATCATGGTCGCTGCCGTGCAGCAGCTCGGCGGCATCCAGGCGGCGCGGTGGCGCGGACATGGCAATTCCCCGGTCAGGCGGCAGGCGGCGGCACGCCCAGGCTGGTGTACAGCTTGCCCAGCCGCTCGGCATAGCGTTCCGGGCTGAACAGCGCGGCGCGCTTTGGCCCGGCGGCGGCCA
Organism: Acetobacteraceae bacterium; assembly: GCA_947371015.1. Taxonomy (GTDB): domain Bacteria; phylum Pseudomonadota; class Alphaproteobacteria; order Acetobacterales; family Acetobacteraceae; genus CAIMOR01. Next base: position 25,920 of record CANBNK010000053.1, read on the forward strand.
GCCTGGCGCGCAGCTCGGGGTCGCGGTCCACCGCCTGAATCGCCCGCACCAGCGCGGCCACGTCGTAGGGGTCCACCTGCAACGCCGCATCCCCCACCAGTTCCGGCAGGGAGGAGGTGTTGGAGGTGATCACCGGCGCGCCGAGCAGCATGCTCTCCAGCACCGGCAGGCCGAAGCCTTCGTACAGGCTGGGGAACAGCACGCCGCGGGCGCCACGGATCAGGTTCACCAGCAGGCGGAACGGCGCGTAGTCCAGCAATATGACCTTGCGCTTGGTCCGCAGCACCGAGCCATCCTGCACCAGGGTGCGGATATGGTCGTCGAAGATCAGCCGCAGCTCGTCGTCGCTCTTCCAGGCCTTCTTGCCGACGATGACCAAGGGCGCCTCGACGCCCGAGGCCAGATAGGCCTGGATCATCCGGCCGACATTCTTCTTCGGCTCGATCGCGCCGAAGAACAGGAAGTAGTTGTTCGGCTCCAGCCCGAAGCTGCCGCGCACCTCGTCCTGCGCCATGTCCAGCGGCAGGTTGCGGAACTTGGCCGGAATATCCACCGCCTGGTAGGTATTGGTCACCCGCCGCGGGTCGCAGCCCAGCAGGTTGATGATGTCGCGCCGGCTGGCCTCCGACACCGTGACGATGTGGTCCGCGCGGCGGGTCAGCATGCGGTTCAGCTTCCAGTACCGCCGCTTGTTGTCCAGCGTGGTGTAGGGCAGCCGCAGCGGCACCAGGTCGTGCAGGGTATAGATGTTCAGCGCGCCGGGCATGCGCAGTTGCAGCGGATAGGTCCAGTGCATCAGCTTCGGCCGGTCCGCCACCTGCACCCGCAGCCGGCTGTTGAAGAATCGTTGGTGTGCCGCGGCCTGCTGGAACAGGTCCCGCGCGTTCCAGATCTCGTCGAAATGCGGCAGCCGGTCGTTGAAGGTGGTACTGATGACGGTGCCGGTTATCGGCACCCGCCGCGCGACCTCGCCCAGCGGCGAGCTGAGCAGCCCCTGGAAGCGCCGTAGCAGTTGCAGCCACAGCGCGGTGTCGCCGACGCGTTCGTCGAAGAAGGCGATCTCGCGGATCAGCGGGTTCAGCGACGGCGCGGCGCGGGTGCCGTAGAGCACGCCTGTCTCGTAGCCCAGCCGCCCCATGGCGAAGCTGAGGTTGCGGGCATAGGTCGCGACCCCGGTGCCCTGGTCCAGCGCCAGGTTGTAGCCGTCCAGGAAGACGCGCGGGCGTTGGCTCATGGCTGGCGGCGCCTGGGCGAGGTCGGGGCCGGGGCGAGGCGGCGCGTATGATCTGGCGGCGTCATGCCGTCTCCTGGCTGCGGACGAGCGCACCCTAGACCGTGATGGCTGCTGACTGAAGCGACCAAGGGCCGGGGCCTGGGCTGTGCGGCCGATTAAGCGCCCCTGGCGGCAGTGCGGCATTCAACTCCTGGCAGCAGTTGCCGCGGGTGCGGGCAGCAAACCGCCGCCAGCCGTCGCTGTGCGGTGCCAGTGCCGCGCTCACGACCTATCCAGGCCGGGCCGATGGATTTCGCTTGTCAGGTGGAGGGCGGCTGGGCTTGATCCCGCCACAGGGGAGCAAGTCCCCGCGAGGATGATGCGGTGCGGACGACGCAACAGACGGTGACCGCGGCAGCCATGCCGGTGATGGATGCGCTGGCCGGTGGCACGGCACGGCCCGGTGCCGGCGTGTGGCTGGCGCAGGCCGCGGTGCTGCTGCTGCGCGCCCTGGCGGTGGTGGTGCTGGCTGCCCCGCTGGTGCTGGCGGTGGCCTGGCTGCTGCGCTGAACCGGCGCCGCCGCGCCGCCGACCGGGCCTGCTGCCCCGGCTGAACCCACCCGCGCCCCACCCGCGCCCCACCCGCGCCCCACTCGCGCTCCGGGCCGCCTCTACGGCCGCCCCTAGGGCGCCTTGGCTGCCCGGCCCTGGCGCCGATCCGCTGAGCTGCCTTCAATTCGCCGTCCGGCTGGAGGATAACAGCCGCCATCGGCCCCCATATGCGGCGGCCCTGCCGACAGAGGTATTCATGGCTGCGTTCGACGACCGCATTGTTCCCGTCATCCTGTGCGGTGGCACCGGCACCAGGTTGTGGCCGCTGTCGCGTGAAAGCTTCCCCAAGCAGTTTCTGCCGCTGGTGTCGGACCAGTCCATGCTGCAGCAGACCGCGCTGCGCGCCGCGGGCGCCGGCTTCGCCCCGCCGGTGGTCGTCTGCAACGAGGCGCATCGCTTCCTGGTCGCCGAACAGCTCCGCGCCGCCAGCGTGGGCAACCCGCGCATCATGCTGGAACCGGTCGGCCGCAACAGCGCCCCGGCCATCGCCGCCGCGGCCGTCGTCGCCGGGGAAGCCAACCCGGATGCGCTGTGCTGGATCATGGCGTCGGACGCCGTCATCGCCAACGTCGCCGCGCTGCATGCCGCGCTGGCCCAGGCCGCGGTGGCGGCCAAGGCCGGCCGCATTGTCACCTTCGGCATGCAGCCCACCGCGCCCGAGACCGGCTACGGCTACATCGAGACCGGCGCACCGCTGGCCGAGGCACCCGGCGTGCTGGACCTGGCCCGCTTCGTCGAGAAGCCGGACGCCCAGCGCGCCGCGGACTTCCTGGCCGGCGGCCGGCACCTGTGGAATTCCGGCATGTTCGTCGCCACCGCCCGCACCCTGCTGGCGGAGCTGGAGCAGTTCGAGCCGGTCATGCTCGCGGCGGTGCGCCAGGCCCTGGCGGCGGCGCAGCGGGACCTGGACTTCATCCGGCTGGACCCCACCGCCTTCTCCGCGGTGCCCTCGGTCTCCATCGACTACGCGGTGATGGAGAAGACCCGCCACGCTGCCGTGGTGCCTGCCGATATCGGCTGGTCCGACCTGGGTTCCTGGGCGACGATCTGGGACGTCGCCGACAAGGACGCGGATGGCAATGCCAGCCAGGGCCCGGTGGAGTCGCTGGACAACCAGCGCTGCTACGTCCGCAGCGAAGGCATCCTGACCGCCGTTGTCGGCATGCGCGACACGGTGGTGGTGACCACGCCGGACGCGGTGCTGGTGATGCGCCGCAACCACGCCCAGGACGCCAAGAAGATCGTCGATCGGCTGCGCGCCAAGGGCATCAAGCAGGCCACCGAGCACCAGCGCATGTATCGCCCCTGGGGCCACTACGAGGGCCTGATCATGGGCGAACGCTTCCAGGTGAAGAAGATCAGCGTCCGCCCCGGCCAGAAGCTTTCCCTGCAGAAGCACTTCCACCGTGCCGAGCACTGGGTGGTGGTC
>CANBNK010000054.1 GCA_947371015.1 Acetobacteraceae bacterium
GAGGAAATCGGCGCCCGCCGGCCCCACGCCAGGCGTGACAGGCAGCGGGATTTTGAACACAGTGCATTGAGCAACGGTTCATCATTGCAGCCACAGGTTGGTGCAGGTGGCTGCGCGATTCGGCCTGTGGGGAATGTCGGATGCTCGAATTCCAGATGCGCTGGACCGAGACCCTGTTGGTGGCGCTTGCCCGCAACCTGATGGGCCTGGCGTGGTACTCGCCGCTGCTGTTCGGCCCGGCCTGGGCCCGGCACCTAGGCTGTTCCCAGCAGGAGATGCGCCGGCGCCTGCTGCGGATATTCCCACTGGAGTTCGCCTGCAGCTGCGTCATCGCCTTCGTGCTGGCGCAGGTGCTGAACTTCGCCGGCGCCATCGACTGGGTGATGGGCGTGGTCGTCGGCTTCCTGATGTGGGCCGGCTTCATCGCCGCCGCCACGCCCAACCAGGTGCTGTATGCCCGGCGGCCGGCGGTGGTCTATGCCATCGACAGCGGCTTCGCCCTGGTTAGCCTGCTCGCCATGGGCGTGCTGATAGCGACCTGGCAGTGGGACAGCGCGCTGCGCACTGCCTGGGGTGGCGTCGTCAGGTCCGCGCTAGCCCGGATGCCCCAGTAGCGCCCCCAGCGCGAACAGCACCCCGCCCACCAGCGCGCCCACCAGCGTCCCGTTCATCCGGACGAATTGCAGGTCGCGGCCGACGCGCAGCTCGATCTTGTCGGTCACCTCCCGGGCGTCCCAGCCGGCGACCACGCTGGCGATGAACGCCGACAGCTGGCTGCGCGCCGCCGGCAGCACCGGCACCAGCATGGCCTCGGCCGCGCGGTTCAACCTTTCGCGCGCACCCTCGTCACGGCCCAGCAGCTCCCCGGCATTGGCGAAGGCGCCTTCCAACAGCGCCACGGTGCGGCCGCGCGGGTTGCGCGCGTCGGCCTCCAGCGCCGTCCGCAGCCGGTCCCAGACGTCACTGAGCCAGGCCGCCACGGTCGGGTGCGAAACCGCCTGGGCCAGCGCCCGGCCGACCGCGGCGGCGCGGTCCGGGTCGGTTTCCAGCCGCTCGATCTCGGCCATCAGCCAGGCCTCGAAGGCGCTGCGCAGGTCGCTGTCGTTCAGCTCCATCTTGCCCAGTTCGCCATTCACCGCCGCCAGCAGCCGCTTGGCCACGGTGGCGCCGGCCAGCCAGCCGACGATGGCGCCGCCCTCCGCCCTGACGCGCGCGGCGATGGCCTCCCGCAGCTGTTCCTCCTTCGAGGCGAGCACCAGCTTCAGCTGGGCGATAGCCAGGTCAAACACCTCCTGGTGGCGGCCACCCTCCACCAGCGCGCGCAGCGCGCGGGCGGCCAGCCGGGCGCCGGCCGGGCCACCGGCCAGGCGTGGCAGCAACCGGGCGAGCAGGCGGCGGGCGCGGCCATCCTCCAGGCTGGCGAGGATGCGGGGCAGCGTGGCGGCCAGCGCCCGGGCGGCGGGGCGCGAGGCGTCCGGGTCGGCCATGAAGGCGCGCAGGATGCCCGCGACATCCAGCCGCGCCAGCACGCGGCGCACCTCGGTTTCGGTGAAGACATGGTTGGCGACGAAGCGGCCGAGCCCCTGGCCCAGCCGTTCCTTCTGCCGGGGAATGATGGCGGTGTGCGGGATCGGCAGGCCAAGCGGGCGGCGGAACAGCGCCGTTACCGCGAACCAGTCGGCCAGGCCGCCGACCAGGCCGGCCGTGGCGCTGGCGTGCAGCAGTTGCGTGGCGAAGCTGGGCGGCAGCCAGGTGCTGCCCAGCGCCAGCGCGGCCATGCCGCCGAGCATGCCGGTGGCGACGGCGCGGTGGCGGGCCAGCCCGCGCCGCAGCTCGGCATCCGGGTCAACCGGCGGGGGGGTCAAGGGGGCAGGCGAGGCGGGGTCCAGCGGCATTCCTTCCAAGGTAGGCAGCCGCCGGCCCCGCTGCGAGACTTTTACTTCTGCGCCTTGGCGCGCTCGATGGCTTCAAGGATCAGCTGCTGCGCTTCCTCGGCGCCGCCCCAGCCGATGATCTTCACCCACTTGCCGGGTTCCAGGTCCTTGTAGTGCTCGAAGAAGTGCTGGATCTGGTCCAGCGTGATCTGTGGCAGGTCCGTGATGGTGTGCACATTGGCGTAGCGCTGGGTCAGCTTGGGGCTGGGCACGGCGATGATCTTCTCGTCGCCGCCGCCGTCATCCTCCATCTTCAGCACGCCGATCGGACGGACATTGATGACCGCGCCGGCGATGATCGGGCGGGTATTGGCCACCAGCACGTCGATCGGGTCGCCATCGTCGCTCAGCGTATGCGGCACGAAGCCGTAGTTACCCGGGTAGCGCATGGGCGTGTACAGGAAGCGGTCAACCACCAGGGTGCCGGCTTCCTTGTCCATCTCGTACTTGATGGGCTCGCCGCCGATGGCGACCTCCACGATGACGTTGATATCGTGCGGCGGGTTCTTGCCGATGGCGATGGCGTCGATACGCATGGGACTGGGCGTGCTCCGTGTGGCGGGTGGCGCGTGTTGCACCGCAACATAGTGGCGGATGTTTGGCGGCTACCAGCCCAGCTAGCAACACCCGACCGAAGGCGACGTTCCCGGACGGTACGGCGAAGGGCGCGGCGGGCCCGGCCAGGACTACCTTGCCGGTTCACCCATATACCAACTCCGCACTCCCCCGCGCCCAGCCCTTCGGCACTTCCTGCCCGGTGGCGTGGAAGGCCACGGCCTCGGCCACGCGGATGCCGTCCACGCCGGCGCTGAGGATGCCGCCGGCATAGCCCGCGCCTTCCCCGGCCGGGTACAGGCCGCTTGTGTTCAGGCTCATGAAATCCTCGCCCCGCTTCACCCTTAAGGGTGAGGACGTGCGGGTTTCCACCCCGGTTAGCACCGCATCCGGCATGGTGAAGCCGGGCACCTGGCGGGCGAAGGCGGGCAGCGCCTCGCGCATCGCTTCCACCGCCCAGTCGGGCAGGCAGCGCGCCATATCGGTGGGGGTGACGCCGGGCTTGTAGCTCGGGGTCACGTCGCCCATCGCGGTGGAGGCGCGGGCGGCCAGGAAGTCCTCCACCCGCTGCGCCGGGGCGCGGTAGCCGCCGCCGCCGGCCTGGAAGGCCAGGCTTTCCCACTTCCGCTGGAACGCCACGCCGGCCAGCACGTCGCCCGGGTAGTCTTCCGGCGTCACCCCCACCACGATGCCGGCATTGGCGTTGCGTTCGTTCCGGCTGTACTGGCTCATGCCGTTGGTGACGACGCGGCCCTCCTCGCTGGTAGCGGCGACGACGGTGCCGCCCGGGCACATGCAGAAGGAATACACGCTGCGGCCATTGGCGGCGTGGTGCACCAGCTTGTAGTCGGCGGCGCCCAGCAGCTTGTTGCCGGCATTCGGCCCGAAGCGGGCGCGGTCGATCACACCCTGCGGGTGCTCGATGCGGACCCCGATGCTGAACGGCTTCGGCTCCATGAAGACGCCACGGCGGGCCAGCATCTCAAAGGTGTCGCGGGCCGAGTGACCGACCGCGAGCACCACCTGCGTGGCCTCGATCTGCTCGCCGCCCTCCAGTTCCACACCACGGATGGCACCGCCCTCGATCAGCAAATCCGTCACCTTGGCGCCGAAGCGGTATTCGCCGCCGAGACGCTCGATCTCGGCGCGGATGCTCTCCACCATCGTCACCAGGCGGAAGGTGCCGATATGCGGCTTGGAGACGTACATGATCTCCTCCGGCGCGCCGGCCTTGACGAACTCGGCCAGCAGCTTGCGGGCGTAGTGCCGCGGGTCCTTGATGCCGGAATAGAGCTTGCCGTCGGAGAAGGTGCCGGCCCCGCCCTCGCCGAACTGCACGTTGCTCTCGGGCGCCAGCACCCCGCGGCGCCACAGGCCCCAGGTGTCCTTGGTACGCTGGCGGATGATGGTGCCGCGTTCCAGCACCAGGGGGCGGAAGCCCATCTGGGCCAGGGTCAGCGCCGCCATGAAGCCGCAGGGGCCGGTGCCGATGACGATGGGGCGCGGGGCGGCTGGCGGGGCCTGGGCCACGAATTTGTAGGTGGTGTCCGGCGCGGGGCCGAGGTTGCGGTCGGCGGCGTTGCGGGCCAGCACCCGGGCCTCGTTGGCGACCACCAGGTCCAGCGTATAGACGAAGACGATGGCGTGCGGCTTGCGCGCGTCATAGCCGCGGCGGAACACGACCAGCGTGCGCAACTCGTTGTCGGGCAGGGTCAGCCGGCGCAGCACTGCGTCGCGCAGCGCTTCGGGCGGGTGGTCCAGGGGCAGGCGCAGTTCCGTCAGTCGCAGCATGGGGTGGGGTTTAGAGCCTGATGGCCCGCGACGGAATCGCCGAAAGACGGGTGGGGGCCTGAACGGTTTTGCCGGAAGCGGCTATGCTGCCGTGAAACGAGGAGCGGCAGGCGATGGAAGTCAGGGAATTCGGGCGCACCGGCATGCGGTTTTCGCTGCTGGGCTACGGCGCTGGGGCGGTCGGCGGGCTGATGGTCCGCGGCAGCGCGGCCGAGCGCGAAGCCAGCATCGGCCGGGCGCTGGACGCCGGGATCACGTATTTCGATACGGCGCCGGCCTATGGCGGCGGCCTGTCGGAGACGCATCTGGGCCAGGCGCTGCGGGCGTTGAAGGCGGCGCCCTTCATCGGCACCAAGTTCCGCATCGCGGCGGCGAATCGGGGCCGCCTGGGCGTGGCCCTGGCCGAGGGGCTGGAGGCCAGCCTGACCCGGCTGGGGCGGGACAGCGTGGATCTGTTCCAACTGCATGACCCGCTGACGCCGGCGGGTGGCGTGCAGGGCATCAGCCAGACGGAACTGGAGGGCGAGTTGCTGCCCGCGATGGCGAAGCTGCGCGAACAAGGAAAACTGCGCTTCGCCGGCATCACCGCGCTGGGCGAGACCGCGATGCTGAAGCGCGTGGTCGCCAGCGGGGCGTTCCAGTCGGCGCAGATTCCCTACAACCTGTTGAACCCGACCGCGCTGGCGCCGATGCCGGCGGGGCTGCCGGGGCATGATTTCGCCGGGCTGGCGGCGCAGGCGGCGGCCCATGGCGTCGGCGTCATCGGCATCCGCATCATCGCCGGCGGCGCCCTTTCCGGCGAGGTTGAGCGCCACCCCACCGCGATGCCGAGCGTGGCGCCGATTGCGTCCGCGGGCAGCTATGAGGCCGATGTCCAGGCGGCCCGCCGGCTGGCGCCGCTGGTGGCGGAAGGCGTGGCTGCGAGCCTGGCGGAACTGGCGATCCGCTTCGCCATGACGCCGGGCGAGATGGGCACCGCGCTGATCGGCACCGCCAGCCAGGAGCAGCTGGAGGTGGCGATTGCCGCCGCCGAAAAGGGGCCGCTGAGCGCTGACATCGTGGCACGAGCGAGAAGTTTGCTCGCGGCATGAGGCTGAACGCCGGCTACGGCTACCTGATGGTCACGGCGCTGGCCTGGGGCTTCAATTGGCCGGTGATGAAGCTGCTTATGCTGGAATGGCCGCCCTTCACCTTCCGTATTTTGGCGGGTGGCGGCGCCATTCTGCTGCTGCTGGGCATTGCCCGCTGGCAGGGCGACCGGCTGATGCCGCCGCGCGGGCAGTGGCGCCGGCTGGTGGTCGCGGGCTTCCTGAACGTCTCGGCCTGGTCGGTGGTGGCGCCGCTGTCGCTGTTCTGGCTGGACGCCTCGGAAGCGGCAATCATTGCCTATACCATGCCGGTCTGGGCGACGATGCTGGCCTGGCCCTTTCTGGGGGAGCGGCCGACCTGGCAGCGTGTCGCCGGGCTGGTGCTGGGCCTCGGCGGGGTCGTGCTGCTGATGGCCGGGCCGCTGGCCAGCCTGCCGGCGGCCGAGGTGCTGGCCAAGCTGCCGGGTGCTGGCCTGATGCTGCTGACGGCGCTGATGTTCGCCTGCGGTGCGGTCTTCACCAAGCGCTACCCGGTGGCCATGCCGCAACTGCCGATGATCGCCTGGCAGCTGGCCATCGGGCTGTCGCCCGCGGTGGTGATCGGCCTGGCGTATGAGACGGTGAACTGGTCCGGCATCACCGTGCTGGGCTGGGGCTGCCTGATCTACGTCGGCGGCATCGCGCAGGTGGTGGCCTACCTGTCCTGGTTCGGCGCGCTGCGGCGGCTGCCGGCCAGCACGGCCTCGATCGGCAGCCTGCTGATCCCGGTCATCGGGGTGTTCAGCGCGGCGCTGGTGCTGGGGGAGCCGTTGGGGCCGCGGCAACTGGTGTCACTGGCGCTGACCACGGGCGGGGTGCTGCTGGCGGCGCGGGGGTAGGGCTTGCCTGGGCGGGGGCTATCGAACGGTCGCGGCTGCCAACTGCGCAAGCTCGATGAAGGCTGCGGTATCCGAGGCAGTGAAGCCACCGGCACGATAGCGTTCGAGCACGAAAGCCAAGCGCCGGAACACGACCTCGTTCTTGCTGCCGCTCTGAAACCCGCCGATTTTACGACAGTGAGAACTGAACCCGTGGATGCTGTCGCTGGCATGGTGGATGCGTCGAAATGCCTCATTCGGGAAGCCAAGCTTCTGCAGTTCTTGCAACAAAAAAAGCGCGCCTTGTGGGGTTGGCTCGCGCTGGAAACTGAGGTTTGGCTGGAGGGGAACAATGGCCGAGAGTGGCCGCGGTGGTGGCGGCTCGGTGACAGCCTCTCCCGCCAAAATCGACCGCACAAAGCGGGCTACCTCTGCACGGTTTTTGGTGCGGTCCTCCTGAGGTAATGACCTGTTCCGGTTCATCGCGGTGAACGGGATATTTTGCCGCGTACATTCAGACGCACCACGTCGCTGTGCCCAGAGGCCGATGAAGATCACGCAGCGCGGCTTCAACCATGTCAGCCAGCGGCTGAAATGCGCTGCCGTACAGCGGTGCGCGATTAGGTCGTTGGGCTTGGCGTTTCCTGCGGTGCGGCAGCGGACGAGATTGCAATAGGCGATCGTCTCCAAGGATAGTCCACACTCTGAAAGCGGGAAATATTGACCTCGAACTGGCCAGGATGGAATAAATTGTTCCAAAATTCTGTGAACGGAATTATAATTTTGAGCGATAGGATCGTCTCTGAGCCTTCTGAGGCTGGCGGTGTATTTCAAATCCTGGCCCAGTAGGTTGGGAGACGGCAAACCCGGATTTTGTCCAACAAGTAAAACACCAGCCGTCTGATAGGCGTGGCCTATGTATCCCGGCTGCGGCACGTTTTCGCCGCTGTCTCGCAGCAGATTTGTATCATCTATTTTGGTGCAACCAGTACAGGACAGCACCAAGCTAAATTCGGTAGGCTTCTTGCTCACGATGTCCTGCATCATCGATGCTCCTCGGCCACGCGGGCGGCGGCGGTCTTGTTGCAGATGTAGAATAGGATAGGCGAATCATCAGGACAATGCCGAGCGGGCTTACCCTTGTCGCGCCCCAGCCGGCACGTTATATCATAACACCATGCTGTTCCCGGCCGACCCGCTCGCGCTTGCCGCTTCCGCCACCGCCCGCCTCGTGCTGGTGGGCGTGGTCGCGACCGCGCTTTGGGCGCTGGTGTTCTGGGCGCTGGCCGCGGCATGACGACGCCCGCCACCATCCGCGTGGAGAACCTGACCGTCTGCCATGAGCGGCGGCCGGCGGTGCATCACCTGAACGGTCAGTTCGCGGCGGGCAGCCTGACCGCCATTGTCGGGCCGAACGGCGCCGGCAAGACCACGCTGCTGCGCGCATTGGCCGGGCTGCACCAGCCGCAGGAAGGCCGTATCCGCAGCACAGACCGGGTGGCGCTGCTGCCGCAGGCGAGCACGCTGGATCGCAGCTTTCCCATCGGCTGCCTGGACGCCGTGATGCTGGGGCTGTGGCGGCAAAGCGGCGCGTTCCGCGCGGTCTCCCCGGCCGGGCGGGCGCAGTCCGAGGCAGCGCTGGAGGCTGTCGGGCTGCGCGGCTTTCAGCGGCGGCCGGTCGGCAGCCTTTCTGCGGGCCAGTTCCAGCGCGTGCTGTTCGCGCGGCTGCTGGTGCAGGACGCGCCGGTGATATTGCTGGACGAGCCGTTCAACGCCCTGGACGCCCGCACCGCCGCCGAGATGCTGGCACTCGTAAAAACCTGGCATGGCGAGGGCCGCACCGTGGTCGCCGTGCTGCACGACATGGAGCTGGTGCAGCGGGACTTCCCCGAGACGCTGCTGCTGGCGCGGGACCTGATCAGCTGGGGTCCGACCGCCGAGGTGCTGACCGCGGCCAACCGGCTGCGCGCCCGCCAGATGGCCGAAGGCTGGGCCGAGGACGCCACCGACTGCGACATGGACGCTGGTCTGCGGGATCGGGCGGCCTGATCCTCGACCCCTTCCTCGATTACGGCTTCATGCGGCGGGCGCTGGTCGGGTGCCTGGCGGTCAGCGTGGCCGCGCCGCCGCTCGGCGTGTTCCTGATGCTCAGGCGGATGAGCCTGACCGCGGATGTGCTGGGGCACGGCATCCTGCCTGGCATCGCCGGCGCCTTCCTGATCGCCGGGCTGTCGGTGCCGGCCATGGCGGTGGGCGGCCTGCTCGCCGGGCTGGTGGTGGCGCTGGGGGCAGGGGCGCTGTCCCGCGCCACGGGCGGGCGGGAGGATGCGGCGCTGGCGGCGCTGTACCTGTGCGCGCTGGCGCTGGGCGTGGCCTTGGTCTCCATGGGCGGCGGCACGGCGGAGCTGACGCAGCTGCTGTTCGGCAGCGCGCTGGGGGTGGATGACCTGGCGCTGCTGCTGATGGCCGCGACCGCGACGCTGAGCCTCGGCGTGCTGGCCTTCGCCTGGCGGCCGCTGGTGCTGGAATGCTTCGACCCCAGCTTCGCGCAGGCGGTGGGGGCGCGCGGCGGGGCGTGGCACATGGCGTTCCTGGCGCTGGTGGTGCTGAACCTGCTGGCCGCTTTCCAGGCGCTGGGCACGCTGATGGGCGTGGGGCTGATGATGCTGCCCGCGGTGGCTGCACGGCACTGGAGCCGTGAGGTCGGCGGCATGGTCTATGCCGCCGTGGCCCTGGCGGTGGTTGCCAGTTTCGGCGGCCTGCTGCTGTCCTTCCATGCCGATGTGCCGTCCGGGCCGTCCGTGGTGCTGGTGGCTGGCCTGCTTTGGGTCGGCTCGCTGCTGTTCGGGCCGGTGGATGGCGTAACGGCCCGGCTACGGCGGAGACATCTGGCGGGGTAGCGCGAAACGTTCTCGGCGTCGCTGGCGCACGGCGTCGCGAGCGCGTTAGCTACGCGCCTCGGGACGGAAACGACGCATGGCTACCCTGGACAGGCTGTTGGACGCGCTGGGCAACCGGTTGGCCCACCACATCGCGGCGCCGGAGCCGCGGCCGCGCGAACTGGCACTGCTGCAGCCCTATGCGCAGGTGCTGCGGCCGGGCGACGTGCTGCTGGTGGATGGCGGGCACAACAAGGTCTCGGCAGCCATCAAGTACCTGACCCAGTCCACCTGGTCCCATGCCGCGCTGTACCTGGGCGAGGAAGCCGGCGTGCCGAGCGTGGTGGAGGCCGAGATCGGGCTGGGGGTGGTGGTTTCCCCGCTGACCAAATACGCCGGCTACCACCTGCGCATCTGCCGCGCCGTGGGGGTGGAGCCGGAACGGATTGCCGAGGTGCTGGCCTTCTGCCGCAGCCGGGTGGGCGCGAAATATGACCTGCGTAACGTGCTGGACCTGGCGCGCTGGCTGCTGCCCTATCCGCCGGTTCCGCGCAGCATGCGGCGGCGGATGATCGCGATGGGCTCGGGCGAGCCGACCCGGGCGATTTGCTCCAGCCTGATCGCCGAGGCGTTCAACGCGATCGGCTACCCGATCCTGCCCGAGGCCGACAAACTGGGCGACCCCGATAGCGAAGCGGCCGAGGAAGTGGCGCATATCCGCCACCATTCGCTGTATGCGCCGCGGGACTTCGACGCTTCGCCCTACTTCGCCATTGTGAAGCCGACGCTGGAACTGGGCTTCGACTACCACTGCATGCCCTGGGCGGGGCGCAGCGTGCCGGAGCATTGCGGCATGTGCGGCAAGCAGGTGCTGGCGCTGGAGGCGGCGCCGCCGGCGAAGTAGCGGCTTCAGGGGGCCGGGCGTTTCGCCAGGGCCAGGCCGAGGCCGAGCGCGACCATCGCGGCGCCGGAGCCCTGCTGCAGGCGGCGAACGAGGTTCGGCCGGGCGGCCGCACTGGCGCGGATGCGCTCCGCCGCCAGGGCGACAAGGATATCGGCCAGGGTGTTGAGCGCGACCGAGATGAAGCCCAGCACCACGAACTGCCCGGCCACGCTGCCTGCCGTTGGGTCCACGAATTGCGGAATGAAGGCCAGGAAGAAGGCCGCCGTCTTCGGGTTCAGCGCCTCGACCAGCACGCCTTCGACAAAGGCCCGGCGCGGCCCGACCGGTGCTGTTGCAATGGCGCCGTCCGCGCCGATTCCTGCTGCCAGCCGGGCAGACCTGAGGGTACGCAGGCCCAGCCAAACCAGGTATCCGGCGCCGACCAGCTTCAGCCCGGCAAACAGGTCGGCACTGGCGAGCACGAGGGCGGAAACCCCAAGGCTACCGGCGAGCACATGGACCATGCCGCCCACCCCGGTGCCAAGGCTGGAGGCCAGGCCCTCGGCCCGGCCGCCGGCCAAGGTGCGCGCGGCCACGTAGAAGATGCCCGGACCGGGCGTGATGGCCAGCACCAGCGCTGCGGCGACGTAGAGCGTCAGGCCTGTCGCATCCACCATGATGATGTCCTTCCCAGGCGCCGCGCCGTCCTTGGAACCCGAGAGCCTGATCGGCTTAGGCGGAATCGCCGTAAGCCGTGAATCAGTCTTTCCAACAAAAAGCCTAGACCGTGAGCGCTTCAGTCAGAAGCGATCAGGGTCTAATGCCCCTTGCCATCCGGCCCGCGGCTGATCTTGTCCAGCACCCCCAGCATCAGCGCGCCGGCCAGGAAGACGGCGTGGATCACCACGCGCCACATGACGCCGTCGTTGCTGTACTCGTCCACCCGCAGGAACACCTGCAGCAGGTGGATCGAGGAGATCGCGATGATGGCGGTGGCGACCTTGATCTTCAGGTTGGAGTGGTCGGTCTTCACCCCCCAGCCCATCTGCGCCTCGGCGGCTTCCTCGGCCAGGCGGCTGACCAGGTTGTCGTAGCTGGCCAGGGCCACCATCACCACCAGGCTGGCGACCAGGGCGCTGTCCACCAGGTGCAGCAGGCCCAGCAGCATCTCCTCGTCGCCCATGGAGAACACCTCGGACGCCATCTTGGCCAGCTTGGCGATGAAGCGCATGGCGAAGAGCGCCAGGCCCAGCAGCAGGCCGAAGAAAAACACCACCAGCACAAAGCGGCTGGCGACCATCGCGCGATCGAGTATCGAGAGCATCAGCAAGGTCCCCCCCTGGGACCCATTTGGCCGATTCTGTTGCGTGCGGGAAGCCCGCGGGTTCGTCGCGCCGTGCGGGCGGGCTGGTTGCGCAGCGGAAGGCCGCAGGCGAGGATGCTGGCATGACGATAACAAGGTTGGCGGAAGAAGCGCGGCTTTCCGGCGCGGTGGTGCATGGCGGGCTGGTTTGGTTGGCCGGCCAGGTGGCGGATGACGCGACGCTGGGCACCGAAGGCCAGACCGCCGACATTCTGGCGCAGATCGACGCGCTGCTGGCCCAGGCCGGCACCGACAAGACCCGGCTGCTGAGCGTGACCGTGGTGTTGGCCGACATCACCGAGGCGCCGGCGATGAACCGCGCCTGGGACGCCTGGCTGGACCCCGCGCACAAGCCGGCCCGGATGACGATCCAGGCGCCGCTGGTGGACTCCGCCTGGCGGGTGGAGATCACCGGGGTCGCGGCGCTGGCCGCTCCGACGCAGGATGACGCAGTTTCGGCCGCCGCTTCCATGCCATGACACGCCGCTCCCACCGCATGCAGAAGCCGCGCCATGTGCTGTCCGGTTCGGCGCTCACCCTGGTGCTGACGCTGCTTGTGGCCGGCGCCGTGGCCGACCAGGGCTGGGGGTTTTCCGCCATTGCGCTGGGCGTGGCGGCGCTGGCTATTGGCGGGCTGCACCTGATCTTCCCGCAGGGGCCGCTCTTCGCGCTGGGCGTGGCCAATGGGCTGGCGGTGTATGTCTGCCTCTATGCCGTGCTCGGACGCGCGGCCTTTCCGCTGGCGCTGGACTGGGCCAGGCCGCTGGGCTTCCTGCTGCCGGTGGCCAGCTTCGTTGCTGCCTGCTGGCTGCGGCGCCGCGCGCTGTTGCGCTTGGCGGAAGGCCTGGTCCCGCCGGACCTGGAGCACCTGCCGCGCTTCGCCCGCTGGTTGCTGTTCACCGCCGTGGTCGGCGTCATGTCGCTGGCCACGCCGATCAATCGGCTGCCGCCCTTCGAGCAGTCGGTGGCGCTGCTGACCGCGATGGCGGTGATCTCCGGCATCAGCGCGGCAGCGGTACGGGACGTGGTGCGGCTGTTGATCGATATCGCTGCCATCCTGCAGACGGTGACGGCGCGGCTGGCGCATCTGGCGGTGCCGATAGCGACCTATATCAGCATCTTCGCGCTGCTCAGCGTGGTGTTCGGCTGCTTTTACCGCATCGCCGATGGGCTGTCGCAGGTGCCGCTGTTCATCCAGTTGAACCAGCCCGCGCGCCTGGATTTCTCCGACGCGCTGCATTTCAGCGTGGTGACGCTGGCGACAGTGGGCTACGGCGACATCCAGCCGATCGACGACGGCATCCGGCTGCTGGCGGCGATCCAGATGCTGTCCGGCCAGTTGCTGCTGCTGTTCGGCTTTGCCGAGATCATGCGCTCTACCCCCGCCTTGCTGCATGAGGTTGCCAGCTCCCGCGCCGGCCTGGCGTCGCGGGAGCCGGAGCCGGGCAGGGCAGCGTCGCCGACGGTGACGCGCCGCGAGGTTGCCGGGGAGTAGGCACCAATTCGCCTTAATCCGGGCGTGGTATGTGGTCGCCCGAGGATGTCGCACGCAGACCGCGCGTCACTGCCGAAGGGTTGGGGACCGAGACATGAGGGGTATCCTGCGGGCCAGGCTCACGGCGCGGACGGGGCGGCAGCGCCTGCACCGCCGCGGTAGCGGAAGCCACCCTCCCGTGGGGTTCATCGGTGTGGCACCGCTTCGTGAACCGGCGGCGATGCGTTGCAGGACAGACTACGGCGCCTATCTGAAGCACATAGCGGACGAAACATGAGCAACCCCTACGATCGCGCCTCCTGGCGCGGCAAGCGCGTGCTGGTCACCGGCGGTGCCGGCTTCCTGGGCAGTGCGCTGTGCCACACGCTGGCCGGGCTGGGCGCACGCGTTACCGCCATCGACGCCATGATGCCGGATGGCGGCGCCAGCCTGGCCAACCTGGAAGGCGCCAACTGCCTGCTGGTGCGCGGCGATATCCGCGACGTGGAACTGCATTCGCTCTGCCAGGGCGTGGATGTGCTGTTCAACATGGCCGCGCAGACCAGCCATATGGGCGGGCAGAAGGACCCGGTGGCAGACATTGCCATCAACGCGGTGGCCCAGGTGCGCCTGCTGCAGGTGATGCGCGACGTCGCGCCCAGGGCCACCGTGGTGCACGCCAGCACCCGGCAGTTCTACGGCCGCCCGATCAGCCTGCCGGTGGACGAGCTGCACCCGGTGAACCCGCCGGACGCCAATGGCGTCAGCAAATGGGCGGGCGAGCAGTATTGGCTGCTGGAAAGCCGCGTGCTGCACCGGCCCGTCGTCTCCCTGCGGTTGACCAACTGCTACGGCCCGCGACTGCGAATCCGCGATGCGCGGCAGACCTTCCTTGGCATCTGGATCCGCCGGGCGCTGGAGAACGAGCCCTTCGAGGTCTGGGGCGGCGAGCAATTGCGCGACCTGACCTATGTCGATGACGTGACCGAGGCCTTCATCCGTGCCGCCGAATGCGCCAGCCAGCCGAACGTCAACGGCCAGGTGTTCAACCTGGGCGGGGCGCCGCCAGCCAGCCTGCTGGAACTGGCCAACCGGCTGATTGCCGCCAACAATGGCCAGGGCAGCTTCATCACCAAGGAATTCCCGGCCGACCGGGCGCCCATCGATATCGGCAGCTATCACGCCAACGACCATGCTTTCCGCGCCGCCACTGGCTGGACCGCGCGGGTGGGGTTGGATGAGGGTTTGCGCCGCTCGCTCGATTGGTATCGTGAACGCCTGACCGACTACCTGTAGTATCGTCGCCGCCCGCTTGAGGACCTCTCCGATGCAGATCATTCCCCAGGCCGACCCTGGCGCTGGCTACCGTGCCCAGAAGGCCGAGATCGATGCCGCCGTGCACCGCGCGCTGGACAGCGGCTGGTACATCCTGGGCAAGGAGGGCGAAGCCTTCGAGCGCGAGTTCGCCGCCTGGCTGGGCACCACCCGTGCGGTTTCCTGCGCCAACGGTACCGACGCGCTGGCGCTGATTTTGCGTGGCCTGGGCATCGGCGAGGGTTGCACCGTCGCCACCGTGTCCCACACCGCGGTCGCCACCGTGGCGGCAATTGAGATGTGCGGCGCGGTGCCGCTGCTGCTGGATATCGACCCCGACACCTACACCATGGACCCAGACGAGCTGGTGGCCGTGCTGGAGGACCCGCCGCCGGGGCTGCCGCCGATCAAGGCCGCCATCGTGGTGCATCTGTACGGCCAGTCCGCCGACCTGCACCCGATGCTGGAGGCCTGCCGCGCCAATGGCGTGGCACTCATAGAAGATTGCGCCCAGGCGCATGGGGCGAAGCTGGACGGCGTGACCGTCGGCACCATGGGCACCGCTGCCGCCTTCAGCCTGTACCCGACGAAGAACCTGGGCGCGCTGGGCGATGGCGGCGTGCTGGCGACGGATGATTTCGAACTGGCCGACCGGATCGCGGCGATCAGGCAGTATGGCTGGAAGGAGCGCTACATCTCCGCCATGGTCGGCGTGAACAGCCGGCTGGACGAGGTGCAGGCTGCGATCCTGCGGGCGCGGCTGCCCTTCCTGGATGCCGGCAATGCCCGGCGCCGGGCGATTGCCGGGGCCTATGACGCGGCGCTGGAAGGCGGCAGTTTCGCCCCGCCGGAGCGCCGGCCGGGCGCCGAGCACGTGTTCCACCAATACGTGCTGCGCAGCGCCAACCGCACCGAAGTGATGGCCAGGCTGCGGCAGATGGGCGTCGGCAGCGGCATCCATTACCCGGTGCCGGTGCACCTGCAATCCGCCTACCAGGGCCGGGTGCCGCTGGGCCCGGCTGGTTGCGCCGAGACCGAGCGCGCGGCGCAGGAGGTGTTCAGCCTGCCGATGTATCCGGAACTGACCGCAGAGCAGATTGGGCAGGTGTGCGAGGCGTTGCGCGTTATCGCGCACGGGTGAGAGGTAGCGTCTTGGCCGAGAGGTGACGCGCTGGCCTCTCGACCGCGGGCCCGCCTTCTTGGTGGCCAATACCCGGCATGGCACCGGCGCTATTGCGGTCATACCCCGGCGCGCTAATTCAGCGCCCATGGAACACCTGATCGAAGGCTATCGCCGTTTCCGCGAAGCGGAGTGGCCGACCCGGCGCAAGCAGTTCGAGGCGCTGGCGGCCCGAGGCCAGCGTCCGCGCGTTATGGTCATCGGCTGTTCCGACAGCCGGGTAGACCCGGCCATGGTGTTCGACGCCGGGCCGGGCGAGATCTTCGCGCTGCGCAACGTGGCCAACCTGGTGCCGCCCTACCAGCCGGATGGCTCGCTGCATGGGACCAGCGCCGCCGTGGAATTCGCGGTGCGCGGGCTGGAGGTGGAAGCGATCATCGTGCTGGGGCACGCCATGTGCGGCGGCATCCACGCGCTGATGAACGGGCTGCCCGGGCCGATGGGAGAGTTCCTCGGCCCCTGGATCAGCATCGCCGCCAATGCCCGCAATCGCGTGCTGCGCTGCGACCCCGCCGACGCGCAACTGGCCTGCGAGCATGAGGCGGTGCGCGTGTCACTGGACAACCTGATGAGCTTCCCCTTCGTCGCCGAACGGGTGCTGGACGGGCGGTTGCAGCTATTGGGTGGGCATTTCGATATCCGCAGCGGCGTGCTGGCCATGCTTGGCAAGGACGGCGGCTTCAGCGCGGCTTGACGCGCCCCGCTTGACGTCCCCCCCCTCCCGCTTGACGCCAGGGCGTCCGTCGCCATGCTGCGGCAACTTTGCCCGAGGGTCGCCCATGCCAAGCCAGTTGTTCTCGCCCTTCCAGCTGCGCGGCGCGGCGCTGCCCAACCGCGTCGTGGTCTCTCCCATGGCGCAGTATTCCGCCACGGCCGAGGGGCTGGCGACCAACTGGCACCTGATGCACTACGGCAACTGGGCGGTCTCCGGCCCTGGGATGATCATCTTCGAGGCGATCGGCGTGGAGCCGCGCGGCCGGGTGACGCCGCGCTGCCTCGGGCTGTGGAACGAGCAGCAGATGCAGTCGCTGAAGACCGTGGTCGGCTTCTGCCGAGAGGTCGGGCCGGCGGTGCTCGGGCTGCAATTGGCGCATTCCGGCCGCAAGGGCAGCACGCAGCTGCCCTGGGTCGGGCCGAACTACGTCGGGCCGGAAGCCGAGGGCTGGGAGCCGATCTCCTGCAGCGCGGAGGCCTACCCTGGCCGGCCGATGCCGCATGCGCTGAGCCAGGCGGAATTGGCCGAGCTGGTGCAGAGCTACGTGACCTCGACGCGCCTTGCCGATGCCGCCGGCTTCGACCTGGTGGAACTGCACTGTGCTCATGGCTACCTGCTGCACAGCTTCCTTTCGCCGCTGGGCAACACCCGCAACGACCAGTATGGCGGCGACCTGGCCGGGCGGATGCGCTTTCCGCTGGAGGTGTTCCGCGCCATCCGCGACGTCTGGCCGGCGGAAAAGCCGATGGGCGTGCGGGTTTCCGCCACCGACTGGAAGGCCGGCGGCTGGGACGTGGCCGACAGCATCGCCTTCGCGCGGGAGTTGAAGGCGCTGGGGTGCGACTACCTCACCGCCTCCTCCGGCGGGATGGTGCCGGACCAGAAGATCATCCTGGGGCCGGGCTACCAGGTGGGCTTCGCCGCCGACATCCGCGCCGCAAGTGGGCTGGCGACCATGGCGGTGGGGCAGATCAACGAAGCCCAGCAGGCCGAGGATATCCTGCAGGCGGGGCAGGCGGACATGATCGCGCTGGGCCGCGGCATCACCTGGAACCCGCGCTGGGCCTGGCACGCGGCGGAGGCGCTGGGCGACAAGGCACCATTCCCCGGGCCCTATGCGCGCAGCCATTCCAGCCTGCGGTTCAGCGACTTCACGGTGAAGAAGAGCTGAACGCGGCGTAAGGGTCGGCGCGGCGGCGATTGCGCCGCCGTCGTTCCGGCGCGGCAGCCCTCAGGCTGCCGTCGCGAGCAGCACCACGCCGCCGCAGATCAGCCCCAACGCGGCGATCTTCTGCAGCCCGAGCGGCTCCCCAAACGCGAAGTAGCCGATCACCGCCACCGCGACGTAGCTGGCGGCGGTGCAGGGCAGCGCCACGCTCATCGGGATGCGCCGCAGCGCCACGATGTAGAGCAGCGCCGCGCCGCCATAGACCATCAGCCCGACCATGGTGGTGGGGCGGAACAGCTGGGCGATGAAGTTGCCTTCCCCCACCGCGCCGGATTTCAGCATCACCTGCCCGGCCAGCGACGTGCAGATGGCCAGTGCCAGGGCGACCCAGTGGAAGGTCACGCGACGTGCTCCGCTTCCCCGGTGACCGGCGCGTGCACCACGGCCTCGGCCGGCCCGATCACCTGGCGCACCACGCCCTGCGGCTTGCCATTGGCCGAGAGGAAGGCGCGGCCGACATACTCGCCCAGCACACCGAGGATGAGGAACTGCACGCCGGCCACCAGCAGCGTCGTGGTCATGGACGACGCCCAGCCGGAGGGCGTGCCGCCGGTCAGACCTTCCCACACCACGTAGAGCGCTGCGAGCAGGCCGAGCACGCCCAGCGCGGCGCCGGCATAGATGGCGAGCCGCAGCGGCAGCACGGAAAAGCTGGTGGCCAGGTTCAGCCACAGCCGCACCAGGCGGCGCAGCGTGTAGTTGCTGCGGCCCTCGGCGCGGGCCAGGTGCAGCACCGGCAAGGTAGAAATGCGCTGCGTCACCTGCATGATCAGCCCGTCCACATAGGGGTAGGGGCCGGCGTATTTCGTGACTTCGCGCACCACCAGGCGGGACATGCAGCGGAAGGAGGACAGGTACAGCCCCTTCGGCTTGTCCAGCAGCGTGTCCGCGACCCAGTTGGCGAAGCGGCTGCCCAGGTTGCGCCAGGCCTCGTGCTTCTTCTCGGCGTAGTAGGTGTACACCACGTCGTGGTTGCCCAGGCGGGCGTGGTCGTACAGCTTGACCACTTCCTCCGGCGGGTTCTGCAGGTCGTCATCCATGGTGATGACGTAGTCGCCGCGGGCGTGGCGCAGCCCGGTCATGACCGCGTTGTGCTCGCCGAAGTTGCGGGCGTGTTCCAGGTAGGTGATGGGGATGGTCGCGGTGGCCAGCAGGGCGCGGCAGACATCGCCGGAATTATCCGGGCTGCCGTCATTCACCAGCACAACCTCCAGCCCGCCGGCGGGGCGGAGCGAGGACAGCGCCTCCACCAGCAGGCCGACGGTCGCGGCACCGCGATAGACCGGCACGACGATCGAGAGGCCAACGGGGGACAGGCCAACGGACTGGGTCACGCGGCGCGCTCCTTCAAGGACGGGTGGCGACGGCCAGGACGGAGCCGCCGGCGGGAAAGGGAAATCCAAGGCGGGCACAGTGGCGCTCCAATTCGGTCACGCCGAACAGGGTGGCGTTCTGCCAAGGCGGAAAGGCGGCAACATCCGAGCGATCCTCGGGCGCCGCTGCCATGATCTTGCGCTGCAATACCATCAGCGGCAGCAGCAGCGCGTTCCAGTAGCGGGTCTTCACGTCGCGGAAACCGGCCTGCTGCAACAGGCTGCGCACCTGGCCGGCGGTGAAGCGGCGGGCGTTGTGCACGCGGATGTCGTGCGCCGAATGCAGCCACATGAAGGCCGGCAGGTTCAGCACCAGGCGGCCACCGGGGGCCAGCACGCGGCGCATTTCTGATAGTGCGGCCTCGGGCTCCACCGCCGCATGGCACAGCACGTCCATGCTGGTGATTGTGGCGAAGCTGGCATCCCCGAAGGGCATTGCCAGCACGCTGCCGGTGGCGACGGGAAAGCCGGACTTGGCCTGGGCGCGGGCGGCGGCTTCGGGGTTGTATTCCAGCCCCTCGGCCGCGGCCGTCGGCCAGCGTTCATGCAGCCGGGCCAGGAAGCCGCCGGTGCCGCAGCCGGCATCCAGCAGCGGGCCGTCAAGCCGGCGAGTCGGGTCGCCAACTGCGTCCAGCACTCGGCGGTGCAGGGCGCGATACCACCACATGCCGTCCTCGACGGCATCCATCAGTTGGTATTCCAGGGGTTCCACATCGCCGGTTTCGCACATCGGCAGGGGCCAAAACAAGGCAAGCCGATGCAACATCCGCGCGAGTATTGCCTTGGTTGCCTCCGCCCGGCCGCAAAGGCATGGCAGACCCTGGCGCGGTGGTGCTGTTCGCCGGGGTGGCGCGCGGCTAGCTTCATGCCCGATTGCCCAGCGGGCAGGCCAGGGGGGACGATGCGCCAGGAGTTGGTCGATTGCCGGCAGGGCCAGGCGTGAGCCAGGCGGCCGGCGAGGACGTCGCCCGCGGGCTGATGCTGGTGGCGCTGGGCTATGGCGTCATCTCCTGCGCCGATGCCGCGGTGAAGTATGCGCTGCCCGAGATCGGTGCCGCCGCGGCCATGGTCTGGCGCGGCGTGGTCGGTGCTGCGGTGGTGGCGGCCATCGCGCGGGGGCGCGGGCTGTGGCCGGTGCACTGGAAGCTATTGCTGGCCCGCAGCCTGCTGCACACCTGCGTTTCCGCCAGTTGGTATGTCGCCTGGGTACGCGGCGTCGGCCTGGCGGACAGCTATGCGGTGGCCGCCGTCTCTCCGCTGCTGATGACGCTGCTGGCGATACCCATGCTGGGCGAGCAGGTCGGCTGGCGGCGCTGGGCCAGCACGCTGGTCGGCTTCTCCGGCGCCATGTTCATGCTGCACCCGGGCGGCGACCTGTGGCGATGGGAGACCGCGCTGCTGCTGGTGGCCACCGCCGCCATGGCGGTGACGCGGATATGGACCCGCACCTTGAGCCGGACCGATACGCCGGTGGCGATCGCGCTGTGCCTGCTGCTGGCACATATCCCGGTGGGGCTGCTGCTGCTGAACGTTCCGGCGATGTGGCCGCCTTCCGGCCCGCCGCCGCTGATACCGGGCTGGGGCACCGTGGCCGCGCTGGTGCTGTTCGGTGCCGCCAATGGGTTGGCGCATGTGCTGTTCGCCCGGGCCTTCGCGCTGGCGCCGATCGGGGTCATCGCGCCCTTCGAGTATTCGCCGCTGATCTGGGGCACGCTGATCGGCTACCTGATCTGGGCGGAGTTGCCGGCCTGGACCACGCTGGCGGGCGCCGCCGTGGTGATCGCCGCCGGGGTGTACAACCTGCATCGGGAACGCTTGCGCCGCTTGCAGGCGCGGGCTGCCTCTACCCCATCTTCTTCACCTGGACAGGCCGGCTGATGGCCCTGCGCCACGATGTGCGCCGCGGTGCCATCTGCATGCTGGTGGCGCACCTGCTGTTCACGCTGATGTCGGCCGGGGTGAAGCAGCTTTCCGGGCAGATCCCGGTGGTGGAGCTGATGTTCTTCCGCAGCGCCTTTGCGTTGCCGGTGGTGGCGCTGATCGTGGCGCGCTACGGCAGCTTCCAGGACATGAAGACCAAGCGGTTCAAGGGGCATTTCACCCGCGCCTGCACCGGCACCATGGCGCAGGGCTGCAGCTTCTTCGCGCTGATCGCGCTGCCCTTGGCCGACCAGACGGTGCTTGGCTACACCACGCCGCTCTTCGTCACCATCCTGGCCATTCCGTTCCTGGGCGAGAAGGTCGGTGTGCATCGCTGGTCCGCGGTGCTGCTGGGCTTTGCCGGCGTGCTGGTCATCGCCATCGGCCAGGGCGCCGGGCATGCCACCGGTCCGCTGGCCATGTGGGGGTTGGGGGCGGCGGTGGCGCAGGGGTTCTTCTCGGCCTTCACCACGCTGCTGGTGCGGCAGCTCTCGGCCACCGAGAACAGCACCACCATCACCATGTGGCAGAGCATTCTGATGACCAGCTTCACCCTGCTGGTGCTGCCGTTCTTCTGGGTCACGCCGACGCTTGGGCAGTTCGGCCTGCTGGTGGTGATCGGGCTGGTCGGCGGGCTGGCGCAGGTGCTGCTGACCGAGGCCTATTCCAGCGCGCAGGTCTCCTCGCTGGGGCCGTATTCGTATTCGTCGATGATCTGGTCAGTCGGCCTTGGCTGGCTGCTGTGGGGCGATGAGCCTACGATCTGGATGCTGCTGGGCGCCGTGTTGATCGTGGCGGCCGGGCTGTACATTCTGCACCGCGAATTGGTGCGGCGGAATCGCGCGCGGGACAGTGCGCCAAAGGGAGTGATGTGATGGCGATACCTTTCCTGCGCGAAACCGCGCCGGCGCATGGCGAGGTGGAGCAGACCACCCCGCTGGTGCGGCGGGTGATCTGCAACAACCCCTCCGCCTTCACCTATCGGGGCACCAACAGCTACATCATCGGCCGCGGCCAGGTGGCGGTGATGGACCCCGGCCCGGTGGACGAAGCGCATATGGCGGCGCTGCTGGCGGCGACGGCCGGCGAGACGATCACCCATATCGTCATCACCCATACCCACCGGGACCACTCGCCTGGTACTGGGCCGTTGCAGGTGGCGACGGGGGCCAAGACCTACGGCTTCGGCCCGCACACAACGCCGGCGGACCAGGGCGGTGAGGGCGGCGACCATTCCTTCCGCCCGGATGTCACGGTGCCGGATGGCGGCGTGATCGAAGGGCTGGGCTGGAAGCTGCATGCCATCCACACGCCCGGCCATTGCGGCAACCACCTGTGCTTCGCGCTGGAAGGCCCGGAAGGCCCCACCGGCACCATGTTCACCGCCGACCATGTGATGAGCTGGTCCACCAGCGTGGTCAGCCCGCCCGACGGCGACATGACCCAGTACATGCACAGCCTGGACAGGCTGCGCGCCCGCGCAGGCCAGGACGACCTGTTCCTGCCCGGCCATGGCCCGCCGCTGCCGGAACCCGCGCGCTTCGTGCAGAAGCTGTGGGACCACCGGGAGGAGCGCGAGCGTCGCGTGCTGGCCGCGCTGGACAAGGCCGGTGTCGCCACGCCGTTGGAGTTGGTGCCGGTGGTCTATGGCCCGCTGGACCCGCGCCTGGTGATCCCGGCCAGCCGCAGCCTGCATTCCCACCTGATCAAGCTGGAGCAGGAAGGCGTGGTGAAGCGCATGGGCGGGGAGAGCTGGCGGCTGGCGTAGCGTCTGATCGTCGCCGGTGGAAGCACCGGCGGCGTGAAGCAGCCGCTCGAACAATCCGGGGCGATTGATCGGCGGGCTGCGGCGTGGCCGTAGCCTACCGTTCCCGCACCCCCGTGTCCTGGCGCTGGAACACCACCAGTTCGCGCGTGTGGCGGTGTTCATCCGGCAGGGCCAGCCAGCGCAGGAACTCGGCCATGACCTTGGCGGTGATCCCGGCCATATGGCCGACCGCCAGGGCTTCCTCCACCGGGAAGTAGCGCAGCGTCTCCAACTCGCCGGAGCCCTTGATCTCCCCCTGCGCGGCTTCGGCCGGCGCCGCCAGGAAGCGGGCGTGGAAGCGGATGTTGCGCGGCGGCGGGGTGATGGCGCGGCAGATGTAGTGCAGCTGGTCCAGCGCCGGCAGCAGCAGGCCGCCGCGCAGCTCGCCCAGGACCAGGTTGGTTTCCTCATGCAGCTCACGCGCCGCGGCGATGCCC
The DNA here is from genome assembly GCA_947371015.1 of Acetobacteraceae bacterium. Taxonomy (GTDB): domain Bacteria; phylum Pseudomonadota; class Alphaproteobacteria; order Acetobacterales; family Acetobacteraceae; genus CAIMOR01. The sequence continues at coordinate 22,799 of CANBNK010000054.1, forward strand.
AGCGCCCGGGCGCGGCCAGGCGTGGCCTTTTGCGCCAGGTGGCCCTGGGTTTCCGGCAGCAGTTCCGACAGGGCTGGGTGCTTGTGGTCGGTCGGGTCCACGCGGCCGCCGGGGAAGACCAGCGCGTTGGGCATGAAGCGATGGCGCGCGTGGCGCACGCCCATCAGCACCTCCACGCCGTGGTCGCCCTGGCGATACAGGATCAGGCTGGCGGCGTCGCGCGGGCGGCTGTTGACTGGGGCCGGCTTCACATCGTCGGGCGTCGCCGGCACGGCGCGGTTATGCAAGGTCGATGCCCCGCAGCTTCAGCCAGACCGACAGGCCGAAGCGTTCGGGCACCGAGAGTTGCCGCGCGCTGTTCTCGCTCCAGACGCAGCCGGCGGCCTTCGGGCCATAGACTTCCGGGTAGCGCGGCCGGGCCGGCGGGCGCAGCGCGTCATAGGCGGGCAGGGCGGCTTCCAGGCCGCTGTCGTCATAGCGTTCGCGGTGGACCACGACGCTTTGCGGCAGGCGGGGGGAGGGCTCGTTCCGCGCCACCGGCCAGCCCAGGGTCAGCCCGGCCACCGGGAAGACGCCCTTGGGCAGGCCGAGCATCGGGCCGATCTTTTCCACGTGGTTGCGGACATAGCTGATCGGGCAGGTGCCGAGCCCGGCACCCTCGGCGGCCAGGATGCAGTGGCCCATGGCCAGCGCCGCATCCGCCGTGGCGTTGATGAAGGTGTCGATGTTGTTGTTGGCGTGTTCCCGCCCGTGGATGGCAGCCAGGCGCTGGCCGCGGCGGATATCGCCGCAGAACAGCAGCAGCACCGGCGCTTCCTTGATCCAGGGCATGCTGCCGATCCAGTCGGCGACGGCCGCGATCTTCACGGGGTCCTGGATCAGCAAGATGGAGTACTGCTGCAGGTCGGACTTGCTGGGCGCGGATTGCGCCGCCGCCAGCACGGTTTGCAGCAGCGGTTCGGGAATCGGCTCCGGCCGGTAGCGGCGGGTGACGCGGCGGTCCAGGACCATGGCCAGCCCGGCGGGGATTTCCGCCGGGGGCTCGAAGGCCAGGTTGCCGTAGCGGGCGCGGATCAGGTCTGCTGGCGTGCTCATGGTTGCCAGGGTGGCACCACCGCGCGCCTTGCTCAATCCAGCTTGATGTTGGCGGTGCGCACCACCTCGGCGAATTGCGTCTTCTGCTGGCGCAGGAAGGCGGCGAAGGCATCGGCCGGGTGATAGACGGTCTCCACGCCCAGCCGCGTCATCTGCTCGCGCACCTCCGGCCCCCGCATGAACTGCGCCATGATGTCGGCCAGGCGCTTGATGATCGGCTCCGGCGTGCGGGCCGGCACCATCAGCCCGCCCCAGGCGCCGGCATCGAAGCCTTCCAGCCCCGGCAGTTGCGAAAAGGGCTGGATTTCCGGCGCCAGGTAGGTGCCACGCACCAGCGAACAGCCCAGCGCCTTCAACTGGCCCTGACGCACCAGCGGCATGGTCGCGGCGAAGGTCTCGATGCAATAGTCCACCGATCCGCCCATGACGTTGGTCAGCGCCGGGATGCTGCCGGCGAAGGGCACGTGCACCACGTCCAACCCCGCACGGTGGTTGAACCAGGCGGCGATCATGTGGGCTGCGGCGCCGGTGCCGGAGGAGCCGAAGGTGTACTTGCCGGGCTTGCTCTTCACCTCGCGGATGAAGCCGGCCATGTCGGTGGCGGGGAAGCCCGGCTTCATCACCAGCATGTAGGGCGAGTTGGTGGTCATCGCCACCGGCACCAGGTCGCGCTCCACGTCATAGGGGGTGCGCTGGACCAGCGGGCTGAAGGTCACCGGCCCGGCCGAGGCGGCCAGCAGGGTATAGCCATCCGGCGCGGCCTTGGCGGCGGCGTCGGTGCCGATCTGCCCGCCGGCACCGGCCCGATTCTCCGGCACGACGTTGACGCCGAGCGCTTCGCCGAACTTCTGCGCGTAGAGCCGGCCCACCAGGTCCGTCGCCTGGCCCGGCGGCCAGGGGATGATGATGCGCAGCGACCGGTCCGGCCACGGCGCCTGCGCCAAGGCGGGGCTGGCCAGGGTGGAAGCGGTTATGGCGGCGGTGGCGGCAAGCAGGGTCCGGCGATGCATGGCGTTGTCTCCCATCTTGCCGCTCAGGCTAGCCCAGCCGGGGGCGCCTTGTCAGCGACGAACCACCCAGGCGTCGGCGACGATGATGCCTTCGCCTTCCGGGGCGACGATGAGGGGGTTGATCTCGGCCTCCTGCACGTCCTCCCGCGCCGCGAGTTGGCTGACGGCGACGACGGCGCGGGCCAGCGCCGCCAGGTCGCCACGCGGCAGGCCGCGCCAGCCGGCGGCGGGCTTCAGCCCCTTGATCTCGCCGATCATCTCGAAGGCTTCGTCCAGGCTGACCGGGGCCAGGCGCAACGTGACGTCGCGGAACAGCTCTGCCGTGACGCCGCCGGTGCCGAGCATGACCAGCGGGCCGACCTCCGGGTCGCGGCGGAAGCCGAGGATGGCCTCGGCCACGCCCTTGGCCATGGGCTGCACCAGGAAGCCTTGTAACCGCGCCTCTGGCGCGAGGCGCCGCACCCGGCCCTGCATGGCCGCGGCTTCCTGCTTCAGGGCTGCGGCGTCGGGGATGTTGAGCTTGACGCCGCCGACCTCGGTCTTGTGGGCCAGGTCAGGCGACAGGATCTTCAGCGCCACCGGATAGGGCAGGTCGTGCACGTCCTCCGGCGTCTTCAGCACGGCGAAGGGGCTGATGAGGCCGAGCGCGGCGACCAGGTTGCGGGCATCCGCCTCGTCCGGCTGGGCGGGCAGGGTGAAGGCAACCTCGGAAGCCGGCTCCGCGGCGCCCGGCGCGCGCCATTCGCTGTAGGCGCGGATGCAGTCGGCGGCCGATTCGGGGGTGCGGAAGGCGGGCACCCCGGCCTCGGCCAGCAGCCGCAGCGACTGCGGCGCTTCCGGCACCAGGAAGGCGGCGATGGGCTTGGCGTGGCCGGCTTCCAGCGCGCGAATGATGCCGGCGACGCTGTCCTGCGGGCGGAACTGCGCGGAGGAGCCGATGACCGAGAGCGCGATATCGGTGTCCTCGGCCTGTTGCAGCGCGTTCAGCGCGGCGGCGACGCGTTCAGGCTTGGTGCCGGCCAGGGTCACGTCCAGCAGGCGGCCATGGCTGTGGAAGTCGGCCGCTTCCAGCGCGGCATGGGCCTTGGCATCCGGGACCTTGGCCTCGATGCCCAGCACGCCGAGGCAGTCCACCGCCATGGCGCCGCCGCCGCCCGTCGTCGTCATCACCCCGGCAGCGCGGGTCGGGCGGGCCAGCGGCTTGCGGCCGATCAGCAACGGCGGCAGCTCCAGCAGGGCCTCCAGCGTGGTGACGCGGGCGATGCCGAGGCGACGGAAGAAGGCCTCGGCGGCGGCGTCGCTGCCGGCCAGCGCGCCGGTGTGGCTGGTGGCGAGTTCGGCGCCATACGGGCTGCGGCCGAGCTTATAGACGATGACCGGCTTGCCGGCGGCGTGGGCGCGCTTTGCCAGGTCGGCATAGTGCTGCGGTTCGCGGATGGCTTCCAGGAACAGCAAAATCGCGTCCACTTGCGGGTCGTCCACCAGCAGGCCCGCGACCTCACCGGCGGAGAGATCGGCTTCGTTCCCGGTGCCGACGATGTGGCTGAAGCCGATGCCGCGGGCGGCGCCGCGCGACATGATGGCGCCCATCATGGAGCCGGACTGCGAGACCAGGGCGATGCGGCCGGGCAGCAGGGACTCCGCTTCCAGCGCGGCGTTGACGCTGCACGCGATGCGGTCATTCAGGTTGATGATGCCCATGGAATTCGGGCCGAGGATGCGCAGGTTGGCCGACTTCGCGGTGGCGAGCAGCCGGGCCTGCAAGGCGCGGCCTTCCTCGCCGGCTTCGGCGAAGCCATCCGCCAGCACGCAGGCGGCCGGGATGCCCTTGGCGGCGACGGCGTTGATGACGCCTTCCACCTGCGGCGTGTTCAGCAGGATGTAGGCGAAGTCCACCTGCCCAGGAATGTCGGTGACGGTGGGGTAGGCCTTTTCGCCCAGCACCGTCGCTTCACGCGGATGCACCGGCAGGATGTCCCCGGCATAGCCATGCTTGCGCAGGTAAAGCTGCGCGCGGGCGGTCAGGCGCTTGGGGTCGGAGGAGGCACCGACGAGGGCGATGCGCTTGGGCGCGAACAGGGCGGCGTGGAGAGGATTCATCGGGGCTACCCTTGCTGGCCCATGCGCGGCTGCGCGGGCCAAGTTGGCTGATCTGGGCGGGCGGCACCGCCCAAGGGCGCGACAGGCGCTGAAGCGGAGGCAAGCCAAGGCCCTGGGGTTGTTTAGCCGAACTGCCGCGCGAGGCAAGAACGGCACGGAAAGCTGCGGCGTCTGCCGGATCGAGATAGCGCCGCCCCGGCTGGAACCGGCAGTAAATGCCCCAGAATGAAAGCTAGAAAGGCCGGCCAGGTCATGGGTCCAAAGCGGCAAGCAACGGTAATTGTTGCCGAAAACGAGCCTGTCATGCGGAAAGTGTTGCTCATCGCTTTGGAGGTGTCGGGCTACAGGGCCATGCCGGCCCTCGATGGCCTCGAGGCGATATCCCTTGTCGAAGAAGCAGAGGCGCCGAAGCTTTTGCTGACCGGCCTGCCGCTATCTGGCCTGGTCGGCTTGGCCTTGGCAAAGCATGCCATCGGCACTGGCGTGCCGGTTGTGCTGTACGCCTCGAAGCCAGGGCGGGTGGCCGAGGCGGCGGCGCGCAGCCTCGGCGTGCATCGGCTGCTGGACAAGGACCAGCTTTCGATCGAAGTCCTGGCCGAGGCCATGCGTGCTGCGGCCTATGCAGCCGGCATGCCGACCGACGGTTGATCCCGGCGCTGCACCCCGGCGTGTGATCCCTCGGGTGCTCGCGTGGTCACGTGAGCCGAACGGTTACTTCTGCTCCCGCCCCAGCTTCAGGCAGGATGGGCCCATGTCGTTATGAATTATTTCGTTGCATCCTCCTTGCGCGATATGTCACGCCTTTAAAAATGAATATGCGCGCCGAACCCACTCCGCTCAGCAACGTCGTGGCCACCTCGGACCTCGAAGCCTTCTTCCATGTGGCGCGGTCCTTCCGCCCCGGGCTGGCCGGGTTTGCTGCCGAGAGCAGCGACGCGCCATGGCGCGCTCGGACGGTTGTCCTCAACCTGGGTGACCTGCGGGTGGGCTCTCAGCGCACCGGCGGATACCGGTTCAGCGGCACGGCCGACAGCATCTTTTTTTCCACCATGCTGCGCGGCAGCGTGGAAGTGACTCGCCGCAACCGTACCGAGGCGCTCGGCGCCGGCACGGTCATTCCGCATATCAACGACCATGTCTCGCTGCGGATTGCCCCGGGCTACGAGGGCGTTGTCCTCTCCTGCCGGCCAGAGGCGTTTGCCGATGCCTGCACGCATTTCTGCACCGAAGACCCCGGCCTGCTGCTGCGGGAAGTGGAGGCGGCGCCTGGGCGGTTCGACTTTGCCCGCTATATCCGGAATCTCCTGCGGCTGAACGCGCTGATCGGCCGAGATGACCCCGCGATGCTGGCCGATGCGCGGTTTCAGCGAGAGGCCGGGGAGATCCTCATGGCTTCCTGGGTTGATACCATCGCCAGCCGGGTGCCCCTTGGCTCCACGCCGCGCGCGCGGCGGCACCTGGCCCGCGCCATCGGTTATATCGAGGCGAATTTCGCCGAGGACCTGCGCATCGACGCCCTAGCCCAGGCCGCCGGGTGCAGCATCCGGCTGCTGCAGGACCAGTTCCGGGCGGTGGAAGGACGCAGCATCGTGCAGTACCTCACCGCGCGCCGCCTGGCCCATGCCCGGCGCCTGCTGCTGCATGACGCAGACGGTCATTCCGTGACCAGCGCTGCGCTGGAGAGCGGCTTCAGCCATTTCGGCCTGTTCGCCCAGCACTACCGCGCCGCCTATGGGGAGGTGCCCTCAGCCACTCGGGCCAATGCCAAGGCGCGGGCGCGCGCCGAGGTTGGCCGCCAGCGGCATTCGGGTAGCATGTGCCCATAACCGTCTGGCAACTGGGCATGTCATCCGTTCTGATGTTTTCACCAGAATGGATCCTGCGTCAGCGCCTGGCGGCCACCACCGCGTTGCCTGGAGCAACAACGGTGGTGGCCGCCCTGGGCGAGTGGCTCAGACCGGATCCCAGCTGAACACGTCGCCGCTGCGCTCCATCGGCACCAGGCTGGAGCGGAAGGCCGGCAGCGCCACTTCGGCGATCTTCTCCGGGGTCCAGCCGCCTTCGCTGTGCATGCTGCGGATCGGGCGGTTCTGGCTGAACAGGAACAGCTCATGCATGCGCGGCGCGAAGATCTGGCCGGTG
>CANBNK010000055.1 GCA_947371015.1 Acetobacteraceae bacterium
TGTCGTCGCCGGCGCCGCCATCCACCATGCCATGGCCGTCGCCGCCATAGATGCTGTCATTGCCGGCGGCGCCGTACAGCAGGTTGTCGTAGCCATAGCCCAGCAGCGTGTCGTCGCCCGGGCCGCCGAAGAACTGGTAGCCGTTCAGCTGCTGCGGCGCGGTCAGGCTGTCATTGCCGCCGGTGCCGGTGACGGTGCCCTTGTAGCCGACAGTACCGACCTGGTCGTTGTTGCCGATGGTGCCGGTGCCGTTGCCCTGGCCGGTGATGATCTCGGAGCCCGGCGTCGGGTCCTGCAGCAGGATGTGGAACAGGTCATTGGCTTCAAGCCTGGTGTCGCCATTCACCTCGAAGGTCAGGGTGTGCGTCGTCTCGCCAGGGGCGAAGCTGATCAGGTCGGTGTCGCGCAGCACCAGAGGGCCGGCCACCCCGTCCAGCGTGGCGAAGATCGGGTAGCCGTCCTTCACCGCCGGCGGGTTGGGCAGGTCGGCGGCGTAGAGCTGGCTGGGGAAGTCGCTGGTGTCCACCGGGACGAAGGCGTCGTTCAGGAAGGTCCAGTGCACCGCATCCACATTGCCGAGGTAGCCGGCGCGGGAGATGGTGAAGGTGATGTACTGGGTGCCGTTGTCACCTTCGGTGATGGCGGGATTGTCGATGCTGAAGCCGGCATCGTCGTTCAGGATGGTGGCGGAGGAGGTGGCCGTGCCGATGTTGCCGCTGGCATCGGCGGTGGCGATGGTGACGGTGAAGCCTTCGTCCTGCTCCACATGGCTATCGCCGACCACGCTGACCGTGACGGTGCCGATGCTGGCGCCGGCGTTGAAGTGGACGGTGCCGGAGGTGGCAACGAAGTCCGCTGCATTGGCCGGGTTGCCGCCGCTGCCGGCGACGCTCCAGCTGACATCCGCCGCGGCGCCGAGATAGCCGGTGCGGGTGACGGTGAAGCTGTAATCCGTGGTGGCGGGGTTATCGCCTTCCAATTGCGAGAGCGGCGCGGCGGCGCCGATGCTGGCGCTCCAGTCATCGTTCAGGATGGTAGAGGTGAAGCCCGGCGTGCCGTAGGTGGCGCTGTCGGAGGCGCCGGAGAGGGTGACCTGGAAGCCCTCATCCTGCTCCACCGTGTGGTCGCCATGCACATGCACGGTGATCGTCGCGGTGGCCTGGCCATCGGCGAAGTTCAGCGTGCCGCCGGGCAGCGCATTGCCGGGGAAGTCGCCGGCAGCGGCCGGGCTGCCGCCGGTTCCGGTCACCGCCCAATGCACCGTGCTGGCGCCAAAGGTGTCGCCGCTGCGGGTGACGGTATAGGTGAAATCGGTATTGCCGCTGACACCCTCGGCCAGGGAAGCCGTGCCGGCAGTGATGGAGTAGTCCGCCTGGACATCTGTGACCGTCAGCGTGAGGTCAACGACAACAGAGGGGTTGATGCTGTCCGACACGCCAAGGGTGAACAGGATGCTGGGCGTCGTCTCGAAGTCGGCCGTCGCGCCGGCGGCCAGGAACAACTGGCCGCCTGAGATGCTCAGCAGCGGGCTGCTGGCCGACCAAGTGAGTGGATCACCGTCCGCGTCGAACGCGGACAAGTTGCCGATGAGGAAAAGGCCCTTGCCCTCGGTGAAAACAAGATTGTCCAGCGGGGGAAAGGCCGGGAAGAAGGGCGCAAAGTTAGGCATGAGGGAAGCCTCCGGCACCAATTTTGGGGCGCGCCCCAAAGGGGAAGTCCCGCCCTGGCCAACGAATTCTCCGCTGGCGAGGGTCGGTCAGGGACGCACAATCATAAATTTACGAATATCCACACGAATAACCCTTTTCAATACAAAACAAATAGACTGGTTTCATAGCCGGAGACAGGACATAAAAAAGTTACGAAAGTGGCGTATTTAGACGATCCGCGTTGCCGTCGCGGCCCCCCCTGGACCGCCGCCTCGCCTCGGGAGAGACTGCGCGTCGAAACGCAGGAGGATACGCCAAATGGCTCTCGCACCCGGCCGGCCCAAGCCGAAGCCGACGCCCGAAACCAAGCACTTCTGGGAAGGCTGCAAGGACGGCAAGCTGCTGCTGCAACGTTGCGTCGAGACCGGGAAGGCCTACTTCCCGCCGCGCCCGTTCAGCCCCTACACCGGCAGCCGCAATGTGGAGACCTTCGAGGCCTCCGGCCGCGCCACGCTGCACAGCTACGTGATCCATCACCGCCCGGTGCCGGGCTTCGAGCCGCCCTACGCCATCGCCGTGGTGGAACTGGAGGAAGGCCCGCGGATGATGACCAACATCGTCGATTGCCCGCAGACGCCGGAAGCCCTGGTGCTGGACATGCCGATGGTCGTCGCCTTCACGCCGCTGGATGAGGAAATCACCCTGCCGCTCTTCACCCCCGCGAAGAAGGGCTGAGCCGATGTCGTACAAGCCAGGTTCGGTCGCCGTTGTCGGCGCCAGCGAATCCACCAAGATCGGCAGCGTGCCGGGCATGTCGCAGATCATGCTGCATGCCGATGCCGCGCTGAATGCCATGGCCGAATGCGGCCTGAAGCCCAGCGACATCGACGGCGTGGCCTGCGTCGGCCCGATGATGCCGCAGCAGATCGCGCATTACCTCGGCATCACCCCGACCTGGGTCGATGGCACGGCGGTGGGCGGCTGTTCGTTCATGCTGCATGTCCGCCATGCCGCGGCCGCCATCATGGCCGGCTACGCCAAGACCATCCTCATCACCCATGGTGAGAGCGGCAAGTCGCGCATCAACGGCACGCCGCGCCCGGCCGAGCCGGAAAGCCTGAACGGCCAGTTCGAGATCCCCTACGGCCCGTTCGGCCCGCCGACGCTGTTCCCGATTCCCGTGCTGCGCTACATGAAGGAGACCGGCACCACGCATGAGCACCTGGCGCAGGTCTCGGTGGTGACGCGCGAATGGGCCGGCAAGAACCCGCGCGCCATGTTCCGCGACCCGCTGACGATCGATGACGTGCTGAACAGCCGCATGATCGCCTACCCCTTCCGCATCCTGCAATGCTGCCTGGTGACGGATGGCGGCGGCGCCATCATCCTGACGAGTGCCGACCGGGCGAAGGACTTCCCGACCAAGCCGGTCTATGTGCTGGGCAGCGGCGAGAGCGTCGAGACCAACATGGTCTCGCAGATGAAGGATTTTACGAGTTCCTCCGCCTTCCGCGTGGCGGGGCCGACGGCGATGAAGATGGCGGGCATCACGCATAGCGATGTCGATCACCTGATGATCTACGACGCCTTCGCCCACCTGCCGCTCTACGGCCTGGAAGACCTGGGTTTCTGCAAGCGCGGCGAAGCCAAGGACTTCATCTGGGAAGGCAATACCCGCCCGGGTGGCAAGCTGCCGCTGAACACCAATGGCGGCGGCCTCAGCTACACCCATACCGGCATGTACGGCATGTTCGCCCTGCAGGAGAGCATCCGGCAGATGCGCGGCACCGCGCCGGCGCAGGTGCAGGGCGCCAAGGTCAGCGTGGCGCATGGCGTCGGCGGCATGTTCAGTGCTTCCGGCACCATCGTCTTCTCCAACGAACAACCGTGAGCACCGTCATGCATAACCCGATGGACATGACGGGTCGCACCGTCATCGTCACCGGCGCCGGGCAAGGCGTCGGCAAGGCATTGTCCGAGTTGTTCCTCGACCTCGGCGCCAATGTGGTGCTGGTGGAGCGCAACCCGGAGACGCTGGCCAGCACTGTGGCGGCCATGCCGCAGGACCGCGTACTGGGCGTGCTGGGCAATGTCGCCGAGGAAGGCTTCGGCGAGGATTGCGTCAAGCAGGCGGTGGCCAAGTTCGGCGCCGTGCATGGCCTGGTCAACAACGCCGGCATCACCCGCCCGGCGATGTTCCTGAAGATGACCATGCAGCAGTGGCAGGCGGTCATCGATGTGAACCTGACCGGCTGTTACCTGATGATGCAGGCGGTCGGCCGCCACATGGTGGAGCGGTCGAAGGACGGCATGCCGCAGCCGGCCGGCACCACCGGTGGCATCGTCAACATCTCCTCCACCGCGGGCAAGCGCGGCAGCATCGGCCAGGTCAACTACTCCTCGGCCAAGGCGGCGCTGTTCGGCATGACCATGACCGGCGCCAAGGAATGGGCCCGCTACGGCATCCGGGTGAACTCGGTGGGCTTCGGCACGGTGGTGACGCCGATGACCGAGACGATCCGCAGCGAGAAGTTCGCCGCCGGCACGCTGGGCCGCATTCCGCTGGGCCGCTACGCGGAACCGCGCGAAGTGGCCAACCTGGTCTGCTTCCTGGTCTCCAACGCCGCGGTCTATATCACCGGGGAGAACATGACCGTCTCCGGCGGCAGCCACATGCAGCCGTAAGGCTGCGCCACGCCTGGGCCGGCCGCATTCCGGCCGGCCCTTTTCCCCGCCGTAGTCGAAGGGTGAGACAGCATGCTGCCGCTTGAGGGCGTCAAGGTTATCGAAGTTGGCCAGGCCCTGGCGGGGCCGCTGGCGGGCGCCATCATGGCCGATATGGGCGCCGACGTGATCAAGGTGGAAAAGCCGGATGGCGGCGACGATGCCCGCCTCTGGGGTCCGCCCTGGGGGCCGGATGGCGTCACCAGCCTGTATTTCCACAGCCAGAACCGCAACAAGCGCAGTATCACGCTGGACCTGAAGAAGGCCGAGGATGTGGAGGCGCTGCACAAGCTGTGCGAGACCGCCGACATCCTGATCCAGAACCTGCGCCCGGGCGTGGTGGAGGAGATCGGCATCGACGGCCCGACCATGCTGAAGCGCCACCCGCGCCTGGTCTATTGCAACATTTCTGCTTTTGGCCAGGTCGGCCCGTTGAAGATGCGGCCCGGCTTCGACCCGCTGCTGCAGGCCTATGGCGGCATGATGAGCATGACCGGCCGGCCGGACGAGGCGCCGAATTTCTGCGGCGCGAGCGTCAACGACAAGGGCACCGGCATGTTCTGCACCATCGGCGTGCTCGGCGCGCTGCGGCGGCGGGACATCACCGGGCAGGGCTGCGTGGTCGATACCTCGCTGTTCGAGACCGCGGTGCATTGGGTGGAAGGCGCGGTCAACGCCTATGTCGCCACCGGCAACGTGACCAAGCGGCATGGCACCGGCGCCAACGTCATCGTGCCCTACCAGGTGTTCCAGGCGTCAGACCTGCCCTTCGTCATCGCGGCGGGGAATGACCGCCTGTTCGCCCGCTGCGCCAAGGTGATGGGCCACCCCGAATGGGGCCAGGACCCAGCCTATGCCACCGGCCCCAAGCGTGTGGCCAACAAGGTGGCGCTGGTTTCGGCCATGCAGGCCATCATCGGCGCCGGCAAGCGCGATGAATGGATCGAGCGGCTGGAAGCCCAGGGCGTGCCCTGCGCCGCGGTGAACGATATCGGCGAACTCGCCCGCAGCGAGCAGTTCGCCGAGGTGGACATGATGCAGGCGCTGCCCGAAAGCGGCGTGAAGGTGGTGGGGCTGCCGATCTCCTTCGGTGGCGAAAGGCCGCTGTCGCAGCGTCCGGCACCCTCGCTGGGGCAGCATAATGCGGAATTGTTGGGCCGATGATGCCAATGTCGGCAGCATGTTAGCCGGCCAGTAACCCCGCTGCCCGAAGACTGACCCCCTGGACTTCTTCCAGGGGAACTCCCTTGCGTGCTGGCTGACCTGCCGCGCCTGTTGCACCGGCTGCCGTGGCGGCGTGGCGTGCCCTTGCTGTTCTGGCTCGCCGCTTCCGTGGCGCTGGCCGGCGGCGCGGCGTTGTACCTCCGCGCCCAGGACCGCGCCGCGGTGCAGAGCGCCTATGCGGATGCCGAGGGCGCCGCCGAGACGCTGGAGCAGTTGGTGCTGCGCCTGTTCGAGACGGTGGAGAGCCTGCACGACCTGATGCAGAGCCGCCATGGCCTGCTGGAGGCCGGCAACCTGGCCGGTGCCGAAGCACTGGCGGAGCATCTGACGCGCATCGCCGGCAATGGCCGCTTCGCCGTGCAGCAGGTCAGCATGGTCGGGGCGGATGGCTGGATGTCCTGGTCCTCCTCCGGCACCGGGCGCATCTGGCTGGGCGACCGGCCACATTTCCAGGCGCATGCGCAGAACGGTGCCGCCGGCCTGTATGTCTCGCCGCCGCTGTTCAGCCGTGCCACCGGGCGGCTCGGCTTTACCGCCAGCCGGCCGCTGCGCAATGCGGATGGCAGCTTCGCCGGCATGGCGGTGGTGTTGCTGGACCCGTCGGTGCTGTCTCGCCTGCTGCGTGACCAGGGGCCGCGGCTCGGACTGGTGCTGCACCTGCGCCGCATGCCGGATGGCGCCCTGCTGGCCGCCAGCGATGACCCGGAAGCGGCGCTGCATGCCCAGGCCGAGCCGACACATGCCGCGGTGATCGCCGGCGCCCTGCGGCACCAGGGCCGGCTGGGGATCACCCGGCGCGGCCTGGAGCAGGACGGGTTGGCGGCCTTCCGCGCGCCGCACGAGATTCCGCTGGTGGCGGTGGCTGCGGTGAAGAATGCCGTGGCGATGGGCGATTATCGGCAACGCCGCACGGTGGTGCTGGTGGGGACCGGGCTGGCGGCGCTGGTCGGGTTGCTGGCTGCGGCCATGTTCACCGCCAACCGGGCGCTGCGCGACAGGCTGGCGGATGAGGCGGTGCGCGACCCGCTGACCGGCCTGTTCAACCGCCGCCACCTGACCGAGGCGATGCGGCCGGCGGTCGGCGCCACGGTGCGCGAAGGCGGCCTGGTCGGGCTGCTGCTGCTTGACCTCGACCGCTTCAAGGAGGTCAACGACACCCTCGGCCTGCCGGTCGGCGATGCCACGCTGTGTGCCGTGGCGGCTCGGCTGCACACCACGCTGCGGGGCAGCGATACGCTGGTGCGCCTGGGCGGCGATGTGTTCGCGGTGATGGTGCCGAACATGCGCGAAGCCGGCGATGCCTCTGCCCTGGCGGCGCGGCTGCTGGCGGCGCTGGTCCAGCCGCTGGAGGTCCAGGGCCACGCCATCAACATGGGGGCCAGCATCGGCATTGCCCTGTCACCGCTGGATGGCGACAGCCCGGAGCAGTTGGTCCGCAACGCCGAGATCGCGCTGTATCGCGCCAAGGCGGAAGCGCGCGGCCAGCACCGCTTCTTCGAGCCGGCGATGGATGCCGCGATGCAGGAGCGCCGCGAACTGGAGATGGGGCTGCGGGATGCGCTGGCGAAGCAGGAGCTGGCACTGCACTACCAGCCGCTGTTCGACCTGCGGCAATGGCGCGTTTCGGGCTTCGAGGCACTGCTGCGCTGGCGCCGGCCCGGCATTGGGCTGGTCTCGCCGGCGGATTTCATCCCGCTGGCCGAGGAGACCGGGCTGATCACGCCGATCGGCGAATGGGTGCTGCGCCAGGCCTGCGCCGATGCCGCGCAATGGCCCACCTCCATCAAGGTTGCGGTCAACCTCTCGCCGGTGCAGTTCCGCAACGGCGGCGCGGTGCCGGTGGTGCGGGCGGCGCTGGCCGCCTCGGGCCTTCGGCCGGACCGGCTGGAGCTGGAGATCACCGAGGGCGTGCTGCTGCAGGACAGCGAGGAGACGTTGGCCCAACTGCGAGCGCTGCGGGCCTTGGGGGCGCGGGTGGCGCTGGACGATTTCGGCTCGGGCTATTCGTCGCTGAACTACCTGCTGCGCTTTCCCTTCGACAAGGTGAAGATCGACCGCAGCTTCGTCGGCGACCTGGACAGCAGTTCGGGCGGCGAGGGCACCGTGATCGTGCGGGCCATCATCGGCATGTGCCGCAACCTCAACATCGCCACCACGGCGGAAGGCGTGGAGACCGAGGGGCAGTTGCGCCGGCTGACGCAGGAAGGCGCCAATGAGGCGCAGGGCTATCTGTTCAGCAAGCCGCGCCCGGCCGCCGACGTGCCGGAGATGCTGGAAGAACCCAGGCGCAGGTTCGCCCGCGCCGCTGCGTAGTGGGTGATCGTCGCAGGCGGAATCGCCGAAGACGTGAATCACACGACAAAACAATGAGCTGGAGTCTGTCGGGCGCTTCTGTCTGCGCCTGAAAGACTCCAATGGCGGTGGCCAGGGTCGTTGGCTGCGGGCAGCAGTAGTTCGAGGCCCGCATTGGTCGGGCGGAAGTCGCTGGCGCCTTGCGGCGCCTTAGTCCCGAGTCGACGTGTTGTGCCGGTGGGATGCTACCAAGCCCCGGGCTTGTCGCCGCGCCCGGGAGGCATGCACTACTCTGTAACGGCGCGCGTCACGTCGGTCTGGCGGTTGTAGAACAGCGTGACCTTCGAGATCGAGCAGAGGTTGATGTTCATCCAGCTGGCGGAACCGCCGTCGCTATAGACCACCTTCACGTCCCAGGCGCAGGGGCGGGTGTTCGGCGGGAAGGTGATGTCGGTCTGCCGGCCGGTGGGCAGGACGTCCCGCCCCAGCACATCGCTGCCCCAGTTGTTGCTGGAATGCGGGCTGACGAACAGCTGGTCGATCTCGAAGCCGGTGCTGTTGACCAGCGTGAAATCCTGGTCGGCGGCCATGGCGGCGCCGCTGAAGGCCATGAAAAAGGCCGCAACAGCGGCCAGGAGCGTCCTGCGCATGGTGTCTCTCCGTTCGGGCCGGGCTGGCCGTACCACAAATGTTACCGCACCGGGTTTCCCCGTACAGGTGAAGAATACGCAACGGAGACGCCTGGGGATGGGCAATGGTGGGCGCGACAGGGATTGAACCTGTGACCCCCTCCGTGTCAGGGAGGTGCTCTACCGCTGAGCTACGCGCCCGCTCCAGCGAGCCGCCGCTTCTAGCGGGTCAGCGTGGGCTCCGCAAGCGGGCACGCGCAATCTGCTGCCTGCGTTGTGGTTGATGACAGTGCGGCGCTGCTGTGGCCAAATCAGCCCGCCCATGGACCTCCCCCCCCCTCCTGACTGTGCCGCCGGCCTTCCAACTCCGGACCTGGCGGCGCCCTACATGCTCGGCCGCCCGTTGCGGCGGACCTTGCCTCTGGTGTTCGCCTCGCCGCATAGCGGCCGCAGCTACCCGGAAAGCTTCATCGCCGCGGCCAGGCTGGACCCGGTGGCGCTGCGCCGCAGCGAGGACGCCTTTGTCGAGGAGCTGTTCGCCGCCGCGCCCGAGTTCGGCGCGCCACTGCTGGCCGCCAGCTTTCCCCGCGTGTTCTGCGACGTGAACCGCGAGCCGTGGGAGCTGGACCCCGGCATGTTCGACGGCCCCTTGCCGCATTGGGTCAACAGTTCCAGCCCCCGGGTCGGCGCTGGGTTGGGCACCATCGCCCGCGTTGTCTCCAGCGGCGAGTCGGTCTATCGCCGCAAGCTCAGCTTCGCCGAGGCCGAGGACCGCATCCGCCGCTTCTGGCAGCCCTATCACGCGGCGCTGGCGGCCTTGATCGCCGAGACCCGTGCGGAGTTCGGCTTCTGCCTGCTGGTGGATTGCCATTCCATGCCCGCCCACCCGGCCCAGGCCGGCAACCCGCCCGACTTCGTGCTGGGCGACGCCCATGGCACCGCCTGTTCGCCGCGCGTGACCCGTGCGGTGGAGGAGAGCCTGGGCGCCATGGGCTACCGGGTGCGGCGCAACGACCCCTATGCCGGCGGCTACGTCACCCGCCATTACGGCCGGCCGCGGGATTCGGTGCATGCGCTGCAGATCGAGGTGGCGCGGCCGCTTTATATGGATGAACAGCGGCTGGAACGGCTGCCGGCCATGGCGCCGCTGCGCCGGGACCTGGGCCGCCTGATGGGCAACCTGGCGGCGATGGACTGGTCGTTCCTGCGCTGAAGGCCGGTGCCCGGCTTGCCCGGCGCGCGGACAAAAAAAAGGGCGGTGCCTTGTGGGGCACCGCCGAGTTTAGGGAGGAAACGTCCAAGAAAAGCAGACAACGTGGCGTGCCATGTTGCTGCTGTGCACAATCTATGCATCGGTGGCGGCGGTCGCAAGCAAAATTTTGCAGTGCAGCACAAACCTGTTATGTGAAAATCGCAGAGGTAAAGGTCAGCTCCGCACATGGTGCATGTGCCAACACCCCGCCGGCCGCAGCGCCTCGGCTGGTTCCTGGCCAATCTGGCCGGCGCCGTTGTTGCCCTGCTGGTCGCCCAGGCCGGCGTCAGCTACGCGCAAGCCCAGGGCCTGCCGCTGGGCGACCCTGACCCCGGCGCCCAATGCCGCGCCGCCATTCTGGCCGCCGAGGCGGAGCACGGTCTGCCCGCGGCCCTGCTTGGCGCCATCGCCCGGGTGGAAAGCGGCCGTCCGACCGCGGAGGGCGGGCTTTCCCCCTGGCCCTGGAGCATCAATGCCGCCGGCCAGGGCCGCTTCTTCGACAGCAAGGCCGAGGCGATCAGCGCGGTGCAGGCGTTGCAGGCGCGGGGCGTCAGCGTCATCGATGTCGGCTGCCTGCAGGTCAACCTGCACCACCACCCGCAGGCCTTTGCCAGCCTTGAGGAAGCCTTCGACCCCTGGGCCAATGCCCGCTACGCCGGGCTGTTCCTGACCAGGCTGCACGCGGCGTCGCAGGATTGGGTCAAGGCGGCCGGGCACTATCATTCGCAGACACCCGATCGGGCCGAGGGCTATCGGCTGCGGGTGCTGGCTGCCTGGCCCGGCATGGGGCCGCGCGTGGCCGAGCAGCAGCGCCTGCGCGCCATGGCCGTGGCCTGGAATGCCACCCGGGTGCCGGTGACGGGTGACAGCGGGTTTCGCTCTCTGGCCCAGCTGCGGCGGGCGGTAGCAGCGGTGCGCCCGTTGCCGCCACGGCTGGTGGCGGCGCGGCAGGTGCGCCTGGTGCAGGTGGCGGACACCCGCCGGCGCTGACCTGAGGCCCGGCGCTACCCGCCGAGGAACTCCGCCCGGATGGCCGCCGAATGCTGGCCTAGTGCCGGCACCGGGCCCAAGGCGCGCAGGCCGTCGCTGAACAGGGCAGGGGGGGCCGCCACCGGCACCGGGCCGCCCGGGGTTTCCAGCACCACGCGGCGCAGCGCCGGGTGCTTGCTGAAGGCGGCCACGTCGTTGACGAAGCCGAAGGCGGTGCCGGCCTTGGTCAGCAAGTCAGCGCATTCGGCGCGGGTAAGCTGCGCGAAGCGATGGCCGATATGGGCGTCCACCTCCGGCCGGTTGGCCACGCGGTCGTTGTTGACGGTGAAGCCGGGGCGCTGCGGCAGCTCAGGCTCGCCCATGAAATGGGTGCAGAGGTTGGCCCATTCGCGTTCGTTCTGGATGCTGATCAGCACCAGGTCGCCATCCTTGCAGGCGAAGGCGCCGTAGGGGCAGATGCTGGGGTGCGCCAGGCCCATGCGGGCCGGGGCCTTGCCGATACCCTCGAAGTAGATCAGCGGCACGTTCATCCAGTCCGCCATGCCGTCGAACAGGCTGACGGCAATGCCGGTGCCGCGGCCGGTGATGCCGCGCTGAAGCAGCGCTTCCAGCACCGCGGAATAGGCGTTGATGCCGCAGGAGATGTCGCAGGCGGAAACGCCGACGCGTCCCGGGCCTTCGGGCCGGCCAGTCACCGCCGCCAGCCCGGATTCGGCCTGCACCAGCAGGTCGTAGGCCTTCATGCTGGCGTATTCGCCGTCCTCGCCGTAGCCGGAGATATCGACGGTGATCAGGCGTGGATGCTTCGCGCGGAGTTCGGCGCTGCCGAAGCCGGCGCGGGCCATGGCGCCGGGGGCCAGGTTTTGGATGAACACGTCCGCCTTTTCCAGCAGGGCGGTCAGCAAGGCCTTGTCGGCCGGCTGCTTGATGTCCAGGCAGAGGCTTTCCTTGCCGCGGTTCAGCCAGACGAAATAGCTGGACTGCCCCTTGGCCGAGGTATCGTAGCCGCGCGCGAAGTCGCCCTCGGCGCGTTCGATCTTGATGACGCGGGCGCCGGCATCCGCCAGGCGGCAGGCGCAATAGGGCGCGGCCACGGCCTGTTCCATGGAGACGACGAGCAGGCCCGCGAGGGGTTTGGAACCGGTCAAGCGCTTCATCCAGCAGTTTTACCCACGGGCCGAAGTGCCGGCGGGGCTACGGATATTGCTGGCGCGAATGGACGACGGCAAGAACCTCCACCGTCTCGGCACCGACCCGATAGACCAGGATATAGTTCGGGTGCACCACGGCTTCCCGCGTGCCGGGAACGCGACCGGGACGATGCAGGAAGGGATGCGCCGGCAAGTGTTCTGCCGCGTTCTCGATCAGCCCTTGCAGGCGCTCAACAGCGGGCAGGTTGCGGTCGGCGATGTAGCCGATGATCTGGTGCAGGTCGCGAAGGGCGCTACTTGCCCAGAGCAGTCGCAGCACGCCGCTTGGTCTCGATCAACTCGCGGATGCGGGCCATGGCCTCGTCGTGCGGGACGGCGGGTGCGGTATCCGCCAGGGCCGCCGCGACCTTGGCGCGCAGCCAGCGGTAATAGGCTTCCGCTTCCTCGGTCGAGGCGAACTCGGACTCCAGGGGGGACAGCGCGGTCATGGCTGACAAATAGCATGGCGGGCGCGCCGGTTGCCATAAAATGCCTGGGGAAGCCGTGGTGCTTCCCCAGGTCGCGCCCGCTCAATAGCTCCGCGGCATGCCCAGCACGTGCTCGCCGACATAGCTCAGCACCAGGTTGGTGCTGATCGGCGCCACCTGGTACAGCCGCGCCTCGCGGTACTTGCGCTCGATGTCGTATTCCTCGGCGAAGCCGAAGCCGCCATGGGTCTGAATGCAGGCCTCGGCGGCGGACCAGCTGGCCTCCGCGCACATCATCTTGCCCATGTTGGCTTCCTCGCCGCAGTTCTCACCGCGCTCGAACTTGGCCAGGCCCTTGTTCAGCAGTGCCTCGGCAGCGCGCATCTGGGCGTAGGCCTTGGCGATGGGGAACTGCACGCCCTGGTTCTGCCCGATCGGGCGGCCGAACAGCACGCGTTCCTTGGAATAGGCCACCGCCTTCTCGATGAACCAGCGGGCATCGCCGACGCACTCGGCGCTGATGAGCATCCGCTCGGCATTCATGCCGTCCAGGATGTAGCGGAAGCCCTTTCCTTCAATGCCCACCAGGTTGGCCGCTGGCACCACCATGTTGTCGAAGAAGACCTCGGTGGTGTTGTGGTTCATCATGGTGCGGATCGGGCGGATGGTCAGGCCATTGCCCAGCGCCGCCTTCATGTCGACGATGAAGGTGGAAAGTCCATCGGTCCGCTTGGCCACCTGGTCGCGCGGCGTGGTGCGGGCCAGCAGCAGCATCAGGTCGGAATGCTCGGCACGTGACGTCCAGATCTTCTGGCCATTGATGATGTAGTTGTCGCCCTCGCGCCGGGCCACGGTCCGCAGCGCGGTGGTGTCGGTGCCGCTGGTCGGCTCAGTCACGCCGAAGGCCTGCAGCCGCAGCTCGCCGGTGGCGATCTTCGGCAGGTACTGCTTCTTCTGCTCGGGGCTGCCGTGCTTGAGGATGGTGCCCATGATGTACATCTGGGCGTGACAGGCGGCCGCATTGCTGCCGGCGGCGTGGATTTCCTCAAGAATCGCCGCGGCCGCGGAAAGCGGCAGGCCGGCGCCGCCGAACTCCTCGGGGATCAGCGCGCCGAGGTAGCCGGCCTCGGTCAGGGCGTTGACGAAGGCGGTGGGGTAGCCGCGCTCGCGGTCCAGCTCGCGCCAGTATTCACCGGGGAAGCGGCTGCACAGCTTGCGCACCTCCTCGCGGATTTCGGCGTGCGGGTCTTGTCCGGCGGTGTGGTCCATGGCGTGTGCTCCTTGGCCCCGGGATTAGGCCCCGCCCGCGCGGCTGACAAGCTTCAGCCCAGGCCGAAAATCACCTCATGCATGATCCGTCCCGGCAGCAGGGTGAAGCCGCCGGCGATGATGAGGCCACCGATGAAGACGCCGGTCATCGCCCGGGCATGCCGGCGGATGTCGCCACGGCGGATTCGCCAGATGGCCAGCGTCAGCAGCAGCATCACCCCGGCGGAGATGCCATGGATGAAGGAGTAGTGCCCCGGCCCGTTGCGCACGGTGATGCCGGCGGAAGTCAGCGCCACCAGGCTCATCAGTACCACCCAGCCCCAGCCGAGCCAGCGATGCGCGGTGCCACCCTTCACCCCCGCCAGTTGCACCACGCCCAGCCCGAGCGCGGCGAGGGCAGCGAAGGCGTGGACCTGAACCACGGCGGGGGCGGCGAGCAGCGGGGTGAGCGACATGGGGGTCTCATGTGTGAAAGTGACGCCTATTTACTTACGGAAATCGGAAGGTCGGCGCAAGGCAAAACGACAAACGCCGCCCGGGCGGTGGCCCGGGCGGCGTCATGCGGTACGAAAAGACGGGGCGCTCAGTCGCCGTAGGGCGGCCGGTGCATGCCGGCGGGGGAGAGGGTGAAGATCTCGCAGCCATCCTCGGTCACGCCGATCATGTGCTCGAACTGCGCCGACAGGGTGCGGTCCTTGGTCACCGCGGTCCAGCCATCGTCCAGGATCTTCACGTCGGGGCGGCCGATATTCACCATTGGTTCGATGGTGAAGAACATGCCGGGCTTCAGCGTCGGGCCTTCGCCGGGGCGGCCGAAATGCAGCACGTTCGGCGGTTCATGGAAGCGCTTGCCGATGCCATGGCCGCAGAAGTCCCGCACCACGCTGAAGCGGTGCTTCTCGACGAAGACCTGGATCGCGTGGCCGATATCGCCCAGCGTTGCGCCCGGCTTCACCGCGGCCACGCCCAGCATCAGGCTTTCATAGGTCACGTCCAGCAGCAGCTTGGCCTTGGTGGAGGCGTTGCCAGACACGTACATGCGGCTGGTATCGCCGTGCCAGCCATCCAGGATGACGGTGACATCGATGTTGATGACATCGCCATCCGCCAGCACCCGTTCACCCGGGATGCCATGGCAGACCACGTGGTTGATGCTGGTGCAGATGCTCTTCGGATAGCCGCGGTAGCCCAGCGGCGCCGGGATGGCCCCATGCGCCAGGATGTAGTCGTGGCAGATGCGGTCCAATTCGGCCGTCGTGGCGCCGGGGCGGACATGCGGGAAGATCATGTCCAGCGTCGCCGCCGCCAGTTGCCCGGCGCGGCGCATGCCTTCGAAGTCGGCGGGGGAGTGGATGGTGATGCGACGAGAATCGCCGCCCTGTTGCTCCATGGGTACTGGTCTCGGCCGCGCGCGGGGTTTCAGGTCAAGAGCTTAAGATGCGCGCCGGGGCGCCCCGGCGCAAGGCCGGGCGGGGCAAATCCGTGGGATGGCCGCTGGCATCAATTACTGGGCTTCTCGCCGGCGCTGCGTTCCTCGGTGCCCAGGGCGTCGGCCAGGCGGGCATTGGCGCTGCCCGGGCGGGCCGGCTTGCTCTGGCTTTCATGCGGCGCCCAGCCGGTCATCACCAGCAGCCGCAGCGGCATCGGGAAGGCCTCACCGGCTGGCGCAAGCGCCCCCAGCGCCCGCGGCAGCATGGCGCGCGGCGGGCTGCGCGGGTCCCGTGCCAGCACGGCATTGGTCTCGCCGGCGGCGCGCAGGTCCCGCACCAGGCCGAGCGGCGTGGCATAGGCCAGCGGGATATCCTCCGCATCCGCCACCGGCAGCGCGAAGCCGGCGCGTTGCAGCAACCCCGCGAGGTCGCGCAACTCGGGGAAGGGCGACACGCGCGGCGAGATGCCGCCGCGGGATTCCACCTCGGCGGCGGCCAGGGCCTCCCGCAGCGGCTGCAACGTGCCGAGGCCGGGCAGCGAGGCCAGGAACAACCCGTCCGGCTTCAGTGCCCGGCGAATCTGGATCAGCGCGCCCGGCAGGTCGTTGACCCAGTGCAGCGAGAGGTTGGCCACCACCAGGTCGAAGCTCTCGGGCGCGAAGGGCAGCCATTCCTCGTCCCCGGCCAGGGCGGGGCCGCCATTCAGCGCGGCCATGCGGGGGGAAAGGTCCATGCTGGCGACAAAGCCGATGCCACGCGCCCGCAGCATCGGTGCCACCACGCCACGGCCGCCGATCTCCAGCGCGCGGTGGAAGCGATGGGTGATGTCGTCCAACCGGTCCAGCAGGCGCTCGGCCGCGGCTTCCAGCACCGGGGCTACCTGGGCCACCGTGGCGGCCGCGCGGTCGCGGCGCAGGCGGTGCAGGCGGCGGTCGAAGATCAGCGGGTTTGTCGCGCTCATGGCCGTGACATGCGCCCGGTTCCGGGCTGCTGCAAGCCAGGCCGGCGGGGGCCACGCAAGCCAGGCCGCCTGCGCCGCTGCGAGCCAAGCCGCCAGCGCCGCTGTAGGCCAGGCCGCCTGCGGCCATGTGTCCGGCAGCCACGAATCCGTCGGGCAGGCGCGCCAGTCGAGCCATCGGCGCTTCAGTCTGGCGCAATCACGGTCTAGCGTTGCGGCAACCAAGGGAACCCAGCGCCATGCAGACCATCACCGCCGCCACCCTCAAGGCCTGGATCAATGACGGCCAGGAACTGGCCGTGCTCGACGCGCGGGAGGATGGCGAGTTCGGCCGGTCCCACCTGTTCTGGGCCAACCCCTGTGGGCTTTCCAAGGCGGAAATCCGCGCCCGGCAAATCCTGCCCAGGCTTTCGGTCCGCATCTGCTGCGTCGATGCCGGGGAGGGCGCCCTGGCCGAAAAGCTGGCCGCCGTGCTGAAGGGCATCGGCTGCACCGACGTGCATCTGCTGGAGGGTGGCAACAAGGCCTGGGCCGAAGCCGGCTTCGTGCTGTTCAGCGGCGTCAACGTGCCCAGCAAGGCCTTCGGCGAATGGGTGGAGCATGAGTACCACACCCCCAGCGTGGACCCCGAGGAACTGAAGGCGATGATGGATGCCGGCACCGACATGGTGGTGCTGGACAGCCGCCCGATGGACGAGTTCCACCGCATGAGCATCCCGACCGCGACCGACGTGCCCGGTGGCGAGTTGCTGTATCGCATCGGCGACCTGGTGCCCGACCCGGCCACGACCATCGTGGTGAACTGCGCCGGGCGTACCCGCAGCATCATGGGGGCCGAATCGCTGCGCGCCGCCGGCGTGCCGAACAAGGTGGTGGCGCTGCGCAACGGCACCATGGGGTGGGAACTGGCGGGGTTCAGCTGCGACCGCGGCAGCAATGCCAGCTACCCCCGCGGCGTGCCGGGCAGCCTGGCCACCGCGCTGGAACGCGCCAGCGCCTTCGCCGGCAAGCATGGCGTGAAGACCCTGGCGCCCGCCGGCCTGCCGGCGCTGCTGGCCGACAAAAGCCGCACCACGCATGTGCTGGACGTGCGCGACCCCGAGGAATACCGCGCCGGCCACCTGGCCGGCAGCCGCAGCGCCCCCGGCGGCCAGCTGGTGCAGGGCACCGATACCTGGGTGGCGGTGCGGCACGCCCGCCTCGTGCTGGTCTGCGACACCGGCGTGCGCAGCCGCATGAGCGCCGGCTGGCTGCGCCAACTGGGCGGCTGGGAGGTGCACGTGCTGGAAGGCGGCCTGGAGGGCGCCGCCCTGGCCCATGGCATGCCACCCGCGGAGTGCCCGGAGGCGCAGCACATCCACGCCGACCCGATCCCGCCCGCCGCCGTCGCCGCCGCGCTGGAGAGCCACACCGCGGTCGCCGTGGTGGACCTGGCGCGCAGCGTCGATTTCCGTGCCGGGCATATCCCGGGCGCGATCTGGGGCGTGCGGACGCGGCTGGCGAAGCTGCTGCCGGCGTTGCAGGACAAGGCGTTGGTCGTCGTGGCCGCGCCGGACCTGACACTCGCAAAACTGGCGGTGCCGGAGCTGCAGGCGCTGCTGCCCAAGGCGCAGGTGCGGCCGCTCGCCGGCGGCATGGCCACCTGGAAGGCCGATGGCCTGCCGCTGGAAGCCGACAAGCGCAACCCTGCCGATGCCGACTGCATCGATTTCTACCTGCGCCCCTATGACCGCAATGACGGCATCGAGGATGCGATGCGCGAATACCTCAGCTGGGAGATCGACCTGGTGCATGAGGTGGCGCGCGATGGCGATGCCCGCTTCGGCCAAGGTTAGAGCGCTTTTCACCCGAGGCGGCACGGCGGCGCTGGACGCGCTGCTGCCGCCCAGCTGCCTGACCTGCGAGGCCGAGGTGGAGGCGCAGGGCAGCCTGTGCGCTGCGTGCTTCGGCACCCTCAGCTTCGTCTCGGCGCCGCTATGCCACCGTTGCGGCGTGCCGATGCCGCATGCAGGCGCCGGCACGCTGGGCGAAGGCGGCGAGCTGTGCCCTGCCTGTGCTCTGCGGCTGCCGGCCTTCGGCCAGGCCCGGGCGGCGCTGCGCTACGACGAGGGATCGAAGCGCCTGGTGCTGCCGTTCAAGCATCTGGACCGCACCGAGTTGGCCGCACCGCTGGCCCGCCACATGGCCCGTGCCGGCGCCGTACTGCTGGCGCGGGCGGAACTGCTGGCGCCGGTGCCCCTGCATTGGCGGCGGCTGCTGTCGCGCCGCTACAACCAGTCCGCGCTGCTGGCCGGCCGGCTGGCGCGCGGCGCCGGGCTGCCGATGCTGCCCGACCTGCTGAAGCGGCTGCGCCCGACCCCACCGCTGGGCGAACGCGGCGCGGCCGAGCGCGCCCTGGCCGTGGCCGGCGCCTTCGCCGTGCCGCGGCGGCACCTGGCGCGGCTGGCCGGCAAGCGCGTGCTGCTGGTGGATGATGTGCTGACCAGCGGCGCCACCACCGAGGAATGCGCCCGCGTGCTGCTGGCCGCCGGCGCGGCGGCGGTGGACGTATTGGCGGCAGCGCGGGTGCCCGACCCGCGGCTGGAACGCAGCCTGGGGTAGCGCCTGATCCAAGCAGGCGGAATCGCCGTATTGGTGCAGCAATCTCTGGAAGATCGGCTGCAGCGTGATCCTTCAAGGCGGATCGCGCCGCGGGGGCTTGCGTCGCCCCAAGGCTGTGGCACTCATGCCGCCATGGAAGCACGCGTCAAGACTGGTATCTGGGTTTCGATGGCGCTGCGGCTGGGCGATATCGCCGGTCGCCCCGGCGCCGTACTGCGCAAGGGCGACCCGGACAGCGGCGGCATCCTGTGCGTGCTGCGCGGGCGGGAAGGGTTGCAGGTGCTGTCCCAAGTCCGCGATTCGGAAGGCCGCCCGGCCTGGCTGCGCGCCACCGGGGTGGCGCCGGTCGATCAGCAGGCCGCCGATGCCTATGTGGACCGCCAGGTGAAGCGCGACCCGGACCTTTGGGTGGTCGAGTTCGAAGCACCGACCCTGAAGCCGCCATTCGAGGGAACTATCCTGTGATACCGGCGCTGCCACGGCTGGCGGCAACGGCACCTCCCTAAGAAAAGGTATACAGTCTTCACACTTCGCAATATTGTGTGCCCGGATTGAGCTGGGCCACGGTCCCGTGAAGTGTATTCGGGCTGAAACTCAGTTCTACCTGGGGGTGCCGCGGTACAGCGCCTCCGATCGATATCGGTGCGTGCCACGTCCCTTTACGAGAACCGGAGGCCGCATGCTCAACCCACGTCCGATCCTGATTGTTGAAGACGATGCCGCGCTGCGCGCATCGCTTGCCGAGCAATTCGCCCTCGACGGCGAGTTCGCCGCGGTGGAGGCCGAAACCGCCGAGGATGCCCAGGCCAAGCTGGCCGATATCGATGTCCGCTACGACGCCATCCTGCTGGATGTCGGCCTGCCGGACGGCGATGGCCGCGACCTCTGCGCCACGCTGCGCAAGCAGGGCCGGCGCATGCCCGTCATCATGCTGACCGGCGCCGATGCCGAAAGCGACGTGGTCCGCGGGCTGGATGCCGGCGCCAATGACTACATCTCCAAGCCGTTCCGGCCGCAGGAGCTGTTGGCGCGGGTGCGGGCGCAGCTGCGGGTGTTCGACAACAGCGAGGACGCGGTGTTCACCGTGGGGCCCTACCTGTTCCGGCCCAGCGCCAAGCAGCTGCAGGACCCCGCGCGCAACCGCAAGATCCGGCTGACCGAGAAGGAAACCGCGATCCTGAAGTTCCTGTATCGCGCCGGGGGCCGCGCCGTGCCGCGCAACACCCTGCTGGTGGAGGTCTGGGGCTACAACAGCAGCGTCACCACCCACACGCTGGAAACCCACATCTATCGCCTGCGCCAGAAGATCGAGCCGGATCCGCAGAACCTGAAGCTGCTGCTGACCGAGACCGGCGGCTACCGGCTGAACCCGCGCGGCGGGGTGGACTGAACCGGGCAGGGCTTCCGGTGCCAGGCCGGGGCCGCTTCCAAGGGAGGCGACCCCGGCCCGGTGGCCCGGCGCTTCAGGTGCCGAAGCAGCGATCCCCGGCATCGCCAAGGCCGGGCATGATGTAGCCGCGCTCGTCCAGCCGCTCGTCCAGGGCCGCGGTCAGGATGGGCACATCCGGATGCGCGGCCGCCAGGAAGGCTGCGCCCTCCGGCGCCGCCAGCACGCAGGCGAAGCGGATATGCGTGGCGCCGCGCTGCTTCAGCCGGGAGATTGCGGCCGCGGCACTGCCGCCGGTGGCCAGCATGGGGTCCAGCAGCAGCGCCCCGCGGGTGGCCAGGTCCGGCGGCAGCCGCACCACGTATTCGCTGGGCTGCAACGTGGCCTCGTCCCGCACCAGGCCGAGATGGCCGATCGGCGCATCCGGCAGCACCCAGCGGGCGCCTTCCAGCAGGCCGAGGCCGGCCCGCAGGATCGCCACCAGGCAGGGTTCCGGCCCGGCCAGGGCAGGGGCCTGCATGCGGGCCATCGGCGTGTCGATCAGCCGGGACGACTCGGGCAGGTCGCGCAGGGCTTCGGCGGTGAGGATCGCGCCCATTTCCGCCAGCAGGCGGCGGAAGCTGGCGCTGTCGGTTTCCCGCATGCGCAGCCGGGTCAGCTTGTGGCGCAGCAGGGCGTGGCGGGCGACGCGGAGAGTGCTCATGCCCGCAGCCTATCCCGCCGAACCCGCTACGCCAGGGTTAACATCAGCGCATCTTGTCCAAGGTGCCGTCGCGCCGGACGAACTGGTGCCACAGCGCCGCCCCGGCATGTACCAGTATCAACGCCACCATCAGCAGGGCGCACCACCAGTGGATGGCGGAGAGCACCGGCGCCAGCGCCTCGTTCTGGCCGACGGGGCTGGGGATGGGCAGTACGCCCCACCACTTGAACGGAAAGCCCCAGGCATTGGTGGCCAGGAAGCCGACCACCGGCTGCACCAGCAGCAGGACGTACAGCGCGGCGTGGGTGCCATGCGCGGCCAGCTTCAGGTGGCCCGGCAGGTCGGCCGGCAGCGGCGGCGCGGGATGGGTGGCGCGCCAGCCCAGCCGCAGCAGGGTCAGCAGCAGCAGGGTGAAGCCGATGCTCTCGTGCCAGTCATAGAGCTGGTACTTGAAGGCCTCCTCCTTGGGCTCGAACACCGTCATCCAAGTGCCCAGGATGACCAGTACCAGCACCAGGGCCGCGGTAAGCCAGTGCAGCCCCCGCGCGGTCGCCGTATAGCGCGCTTGCATGTCCCGTCTCCTTCGACTGATCAACGCTAGCACGGCCGATCTGGTGGCTGCCCACGCCGATTGGAGCATCGACGCGCGCAAACGCTGGGTGACGGTGGCCTGTCGCCGGGCCGGGCGCTGGCAGGCCGAGGCGCCGGCGCCGGTGGGCGACCCCGCGGCCCTGATGGCGCGGCTGCTCGCCGGCGGCGCCCCGGTGGTGCTGGGGCTGGACCTGCCCTTGGGCGTACCGCGCGAATTCGCCGCCGGGCGCGCGGAAGCGGACTTCCCCGGCTTCCTGCGCGGGCTGGCCGGGGCGGCTGAGTTCTTCATCCCCAGCCCAGGGCTGGAGACGGTCTCCCCGGCGCGGCCGTTCTACCCCGCGCGCGGCATCAAGGGCATGACGCGGGCGGCGCATGCGCAGGCGCTGGGGCTCTCCGGCCCGGCCGGGCTATCCCGCCTGTGCGACCGCGCCACCGCGATTCGCCCGGCCGGCGCGCCGGTGTTCTGGACGCTGGGGGCGAACCAGTCGGGCAAGGCGGCCATCACCGCCTGGCGGGACTGGCTGGCGCCGGCCCTGGCCGCCGGCGCACCGATCCGGCTATGGCCGTTCGATGGCGCGCTGGCCGCGCTGCTGGCGCCGGGCGTGGCGGTGCTGGCGGAGGTCTATCCGGCCGAGGCGCTGCGCCATTGCGGGGTGAAGCTGGCCGGCAGCAAGCGCGCTCAGGGGCCACGGCTGGCCGCCGCCCCGGCGCTGCGGGTGGCGATGGGGCTGCGTGGCGTGGCGCCCAGCCCGGACCTGGCGGCCATGCTGGAGGCCGGCTTCGGCGCCGACGCCCAGGGCGAGGACCGCTTCGACAGCCTGGTCGGCCTGCTCGGCCTCATCGGCGTGCTGGAAGGGCTGCGCGCCGACTTCGTACCCGACGACCCCTGGATTCGCCGGTGGGAGGGCTGGGTGCTGGGGCAGGCGGACCTGCCTACTCCAGCCGCAGCCGCGCTTCCCGGATGACGGTCGCCAGCTTGCCCGCTGTGGCGTTGAAGCGCGCCGCGGTCTCGGCCGGGTCCATCGGCGGCGCGGCCAGGAAGCCCTGTGCCGCCATGGCCTGCTGCATGGCCGGCAGCCGCATCACCGCCTGGCTGGCCTGGTTCAGCCGCTGGATCACCGCCTCCGGCGTGCGGCGCGGCACGAACAGCGTGTTCAGGCTCACCACCTCAAAGCCCGGCAGCGTCTCGGCCACCGTCGGCACTTCCGGCAGGAAGGCCACGCGCTCCAGGCTGCCGATGCCGATCGGGCGCAGCTTGCCGGCGGCGATCTCCGGCAGGGCCGGCGGCAGGCTGGTCCAGGCCATGGAGACACGGCCGGCCATCACTTCGATCATCGCCGGCGCGGCGCCACTGAACGGCACGTGCAGGGTGGTGACGCCGGCCATGCGGTCCAGCATCTCCCCGGCCAGATGCGCGGCGCCGCCGATGCCGAAGCTGGCGTAGCTGAAGTGCCCCGGCGCGGCCTTGGCAGCCGCGATCAGCTCCGCCACCGAGCCGATGGGCAGCCGCGGGTCCACCGAGAGCAGATAGGGCACCGTGGTCAGCTGTGCCACCGCCACCAGGTCGCGTTCCGCGTCGTAGGGCAGGTCGCGCATCAGCAGCGCGTTCAGCGCCACGTTCAGCCCGCCGGAAAGCACCGTCAGCCCATCCGGCGCGCTGCGCGCCACCTGGGCGGTGGCGACCACGGTGGCGGCGCCGGGGCGGTTCTCGGCGATGACGGTCTGGCCGAGCTCCTCCGCCAGGTAGCGGCAGAACAGCCGCCCGGTGATGTCGAAATTGCCACCGGGCGGGAAGGGGATGACGAAACGCAGCGGGCGATCCGGCCAGGTGCTGGCCCGCGCCATGGCAGGCGCCGCCAGGCCGGCCAGCAGCGCCCGCCGCTGCATCACTCGTGGAATTCCAGCGCCACGTTCATCGCCGCAGCCGGCGGGGTCGTCAGCGTGCCACCGGCCTTGCTGAAGGCGACGCCATTGGCCTTGAACAGTGCCTCGGTCGCCGCCAGCGACTTCACCCGGAAGCCGATCAGCGCCAGGTAGTCGCCACGGCCGCCGGCTTCCGGCAGGGCGGCTCCCAGGCTGGCATGCGGCACCGCTTCCACCTTGGCGCGGGCCAGCGGCAGCGCGTTGCCGTGCACCGTGCCGAACATGGCGTTCAGCACCGCCATCGGCTTGGCCGGGTCGGCGGCGGCGATGACCACGCGGGACACTTCCAGCACGCCGTTCGGGTGCTGCCGCCATTCATCGCGCCAGACCAGCTCCGGCGTGTCGTGCTGGCAGAAATAGGTGCGGCCATCGAAGCCGGTGCGGCCGACCAGCCGGGTGGTGGTGAACTTCGCATCGCCGGCGATGCTGGCGTCCTCCAGCTCCACCGGGCGATTGAAGCTGCGCGGCTCCAGCACCGGCACGCCGTTCTTCAGCATCTGCGCGTAGGTGCTGGTGTTTTCCCAGTCGCGGAACACCAGGCCATTCAGCCCGATGGGAAAGCCGCCGAGGTCGGGGCGCGAGGCGGCACCGGCTTCCCAGCCCAGCAGCTCCAGGTAGTCGGTGTCGAAGATCATCAGGTGGTTGGCGCTGCCCAGCGAATGCCGGCCGCGCGGGGTGACATGGAAGCCCAACGCCCGCCACTTGGCGGCGCCTTCGTCCAGGCGGTCATGCACATCGACAACCAGGTGGTCCAGCTGCGCCTTCATGGGGTGCTCCCTTGGTGGATGCTAGGTTTGTGGATACCAGCGGCAATGGCGCCGTGGGTTGCCAGCGCCACGGTCAGCGCCAGGGTGGGGGTGGCGACGCCACATTCCCGCGCCAGCCGCAGCGGCGCGTTGAACAGGCTCTCGATCTCCATCGGGCGGCCGGCCTCCAGGTCCTGCAAAATGCTGGGCTTGTGGGCGATGTCGATGGACAGGGTGATGCGGTCCTCGGCCCGGCCGGGCACCGGGTGGCCCATGGCGGCGGCCACCGCCATCGCCTCGTTCACCACACGCAGCGCGGCTTCGCTGACCACCGGGGTGGCGAAGGTGTCGCGGATCGTGCGCCGGCTGATCAGGCAGAGCGGCCCGTTGGCCAGGTTGTTCAGCAGCTTGCCCCAGACTTCGGTGCGAATGTTCTCCGAGACGCTGCACGCCAGCCCGCCGGCCTTGAAGGCACCGGCCAGGTTGACCGCGCGGGGCGTGCGCTCGCCGCTGGGTTCGCCGACGATCAGCTTGCTGGTCTTGCTCGAAACCTCGATGACGCCGGGCGCGCGGACGTTGCAGGCGCTGTAGATGACGCCGCCCAGCGTGCGCTCCACGCCGACTGCATTGCGGATGATGTCGCCCGGGTCCACCTCCGGGATGCGGTCGCCGTCGCGCGGGCCGCCGTGCTTGTCGAAGTACCACCAGGGGATGCCGTTGGTGACGAAGGTCACGCTGGTCTCCGGCCCCAGCAGCGGGCCGATGCCGGCCGCGACCGAGGCCAGCGCCGGTACCTTGGTGCAAACCAGCACCGCGTCCTGCACGCCCAGCTCGGCCGGGTTGTCGCTGGCGGCGATGCGGTGGTGCATGACGCCATCGGCCGCTTCCACGCGCAGGCCATGTTCGCGGATGGCGGCCAGGTGCGCGCCACGGGCGACGACGGAAACCTCGGCGCCACCCTTGGCCAGCCGACCCGCCAGATGCCCGCCGATGGCGCCGGCGCCGTAGATGCAGACCTTCATGCGTAGAGCCCCGCGGCGCGCGCGGCCTGCGCCGCCAATTGCGTTGTCAGTTCCAGCGTCGGCACCTCGACGCCGGCCTGCCGGGCCAGCAGCAGCGGCACCACCCACATGGATTCCACCTCCATCGGGCGGCCGGCTTCCAGGTCCTGCAGGATGCTGGGCTTGTGGTTCAGCGTGGAGGAGCGCGCGATGCGGGACTCCGCCGCGCCGCCCAGCGGGTGGCCATAGGCGGCAGCGATGGCGGCGATATCCTCGGCGGCGCGGACGGCCGCGGCGCGCACCGCCGGGTTGCCCAGCGTGTCCTTCATGCTGGAGCGCGTCAGGCAGCAGAGCGGCCCGGTCATCAGGTTGCCCAGCAGCTTGCTCCACACCGCGAAACGGATGTTGTCGGTGGCTTCCCCCACCATGCCGGCGCCACCACCGGAGAGCATTTTTGCCAGCGCGGTCGCGCGCGGCGAGATGGTGTTGTCCAGTTCTCCCAGCACCACCTTGGCGTCCTTGGCTTCCACCAGCACATGGCCGGGTTCGGTCACCGTGGCCGCGGCATAGACGATGGCGCCCAGCGTGCGTGCCACGCCCACCGCCTGGCGCAGGGCACCGCCGGGGTCCAGCGTCGGCAGGTGCTCGCCATCGCGCGGGCCGCCATGACGGTCAAAATACCACCAGGGGATGCCGTTCATCACGAAGGTCACGCTGGTCTCGGCGCCCAGCAGCGGGCCGATGCCGGCGGCCACGCTCGGCAGCGCCGGCGCCTTGGTCGTCACCAGCACCGCGTCCTGCGGGCCGAGCTCGGCGGGGTTGTCGGTGCAGCGGGGATGCACGTGCATCTCGCCATCCGGCGCCGACACCCGCAGGCCGTGCTGCTGCATGGCGCGCAGATGCGGGCCGCGGGCGATGATGGAGACCTCCGCCCCCGCCTTGGCCAGCCGGGCCGCGACATGGCCGCCGATGGCCCCGGCGCCGTAGATGCAGACCCTCATGGCATGGCCTTCAACTGCGCCAGCATGGCGGCGCCGGCGGTGACGATACGTTGGACGATGGCGGCACCGCGCTCGGCGCTGGCACCGCGCGAATCGGCGCAGGCCACGCCGCCCGGGGCGCTTTCGGCGACGACGATCGGCGCGGAGAACTCGACGCCGGCGCAGCGCACGGTACCGAAGTTGGAAATCGGCAGGCCGAGGAACTCGGCTTCCGGTGCGCGCGGCCCGGCGCGGTCCGGCTGGCACAGTTCCGGCAACAGGTGCAGCGCCACCGAATAAACCGGGTCACCGCCATGGCCCATGCTGCTGGCCGGGCCGCCGAGTGCCACATGCATTGGCCCGGCCACGCGCCACAGGTGCAGGGACGGCACTGCCACGTCCAGCCGGCGCCGCAGCGCCCGCGCCGCCGCTTCCACCGGCACGATGGAGCCGGCATGGCCATTCACCACCAGCAGGCGACGGCAGCCGGTGGCGATCATGCGGCCGAGCACCTCCTCCACCAGGGTCTGCAGCAGCGAACCGGGCAGCTCGATGCCGCCGGGGACACCAGCAAAGTAGTCCTCACCGCCGAAGGGGATCGGCGGCAGCACCAGCGCATCCGTGCCGGCCGCGGCGGCCGTGGCGGCGATGCGGCGGGCGATCTCGCTGGCCATCAGGAAGTCGCCCATTGGCGCCTGCGGGCCATGGGTTTCCAGGCTGCCCATCGGCAGCAGCACGGCGGCACCGGCGGCGATGCGTGCGGCGACCTCGGGGGCGGTCAGTTTGGCGATGTCGTACATCAGGAAAGTATCTCCAGGGCCGCGCGGGACAGCGCCTGCACGCCAAGCCCTATGCAGCGTTCATCCGGTTGGTAGTGCGTGTTGTGCAGCCGGTCGTCGCGCCCGGGTGCGCCGGCGCCGATGCGCAGCTGCATGGCCGGCATCAGCCCGGCGAACTCGGCGAAATCCTCGGCGCCCATGCTCGGCACCCCCTCGGAGATCACCTCGCCCAGTTGCGCGCGGACGGCGGCGATAACCGGGTCCAGCACGCGGTCGTCATTCACCAGCGGCGGCACGCCGCGGCGATAGTCCAGCGTGCAGGTCACCCGATGCATTGCCTCCAGCCCGGTGGCCAGCCGCTTCAGCGCGGCTTCCGCCACGTCGCGCGCTTCCGTGTGCAGGGTGCGGACGGTGCCCTTCAGCTCCACGCTCTCGGGGATGATGTTCGGTGCGGTGCCGCCATGGAACATGCCGATGGTCACCACCGCCGGTTGCAGCGGCTTGATCTCGCGGCTCACCACTGTCTGGGCCTGGCTGACGAAGGCGGCACCGGCGACGATGGGGTCGATGGCGGCATAGGGGTGCGCCGCATGGCCGCCCTTGCCCTTGATGAGCAGGTCGAAGCGGTCCGCCGCGGCCAGTGTCGGCCCGCGGCAGAAGCCGAAGCGCCCCACCGGCATATCCGGCGCGTTGTGGAAGCCGATCGCCATGTCCACGCCCTCGGCCGCGCCATCGGCGATCATCGCCTTGGCACCGCCCAGGGCTTCCTCGGCCGGCTGGAAGATCAGCACGAGCTTGCCGGCCAGTTGCGGCGCCAGCTGCTGCAATACCTCGGCCACGCCGAGCAGCGTGGTGGTGTGGATGTCGTGGCCGCACGCATGCATCTTGCCCGGCACGGTGCTGGCGAAGGGCAGGCCGGTTTCCTCCGGCATCGGCAGCGCATCCATGTCGGCACGGATCGCCAGCGTCGGCCCGGGGCGACCTCCCTGGATGACGCCGACCACGCCGGTGCGGCCGATTCCGGTGCGATGCGGGATGCCCATGCGCGTCAATTCCGCCGCTACCACGCCGGCGGTCCGCACTTCCTCGAAGGCCAGTTCCGGGTGGGCGTGGATGTCGCGCCGCACGTCGATCAGGTGGGGTTCGATGGCGCCGACCAGGTCGCGTACACGGATTTCGGGATCGTTCGGCAGATGCTGCACCGCGGCGGCTCCTTCACAGTGGCGGCAGGATTGACGGAAGCATGGCCTGGCGCAAGCCGCGCCGCATTGCGGCGCGGGACGCCGCTTGCGGGCGGGTGCCGGTGCATGCCATACGCGCAGCTGGTTCAGGGAGAAGACATGTCCGGGCACCCGCAGCGCCGCAAGGTACTGGGAGGCTTTGTCGCGTTGGCGACTGCCCCGGCCTTGGCGCGTGCGCAGCGCGGCGCCGACAGTTTCCCCAGCCAGCCGCTGAAGCTCGTGGTGCCCTATGCGCCC
This sequence comes from Acetobacteraceae bacterium, assembly GCA_947371015.1. Lineage (GTDB taxonomy): Bacteria > Pseudomonadota > Alphaproteobacteria > Acetobacterales > Acetobacteraceae > CAIMOR01. The sequence goes on from CANBNK010000055.1 coordinate 28,225, forward strand.
GGCGGCACCACCGACCTGGTGGCGCGGTTGCTGGCGCAGGGCCTGGGTGAGCGGCTGGGTCAGCCGATCATCATCGAGAATCGGCCGGGCGCCGGTGCCACGCTGGGCAGCCAGGCGGTGGCCGAGGCACGGCCGGATGGCTACACGTTGGTCATGTCCAACATCGCCAGCCACGGTATCAGCCCGTCGCTGTATCCTGGCCTGCGCTACGACCCGGTGCGCGACTTCGCGCATATCGCGTTGGTGATCTCTAACCCCTCGGTCTTCGTCGCCAACAAGGGCTTCGCGCCAACAAACCTGGCGCAGGCGGTGGCGTGGTCCAAGGCACAATCGCGCGGGCTGTCCATAGCGTCGTCCGGCGCCGGCTCGACCAACCACCTGCTGGTGGTGCAGTTCGGCCAGGCCACCGGCGCCAACGTCACCCACGTGCCCTATCGTGGCGCCGGTCCGGCGATGACCGACGTGATCGCCGGCGTGGTGCCGATGATGTCGGACAGCCTGCCATCGGCGGCCGGCCATATCCGCGCTGGCACCGTGCAGGCGCTGGGCATCACCAGCGACCA
>CANBNK010000056.1 GCA_947371015.1 Acetobacteraceae bacterium
AGATGAAGATCGTGCTGCCGGGATGCAGGTCCGACGCGGTGCCGGTGATGAGCTGGCTGGCGCTGGCGGTCAGTACCGCGGCCGAGGTGATGGCGACCACCGGCGCGATGCTGTCATAGGTGAAGCTGATGTTGCCACTGGTGCCGACATTGCCGGCGGCGTCGGTATCGGTGGCCTTGAGGGTGCGGGTGCCCTGGGTGGCGCTGTAGCTCCAGTCGACCGCGGCGCTCCAGGTGCCATCGCCGGCCACGGTGGTGCTGCCGACCACATGGGTGCCTTCCAGCACCTGGATCAGCGTTCCGGCTTCACCCAGGCCGTTGATCACTTGCAGCGGGCTGTTGGTGAGGGAGCCCGTGCCAGTGATCGACACGATCGGCGGGATGTTGTCGTAGAAGATATTGAGCAGGATGGAGGAATTGGCCCTGTTGCCGGCGGCGTCGATGGCCTGCGCCAGGAAGGCGTTGTTGCCGCCATGGACCGCCGCGGTGAGGGACCAGGTGCCGTCCGCGTTGACCGGGACGCTGGCGCTGTTCTGGTTCAGGTCGTTGAACACGAACACACTGGTCGCACCACCGGTGCTGGTGCCCGAAATGGTGATGGTACTGGTGTTGACCGAATGGTCGGAGGTGCTGATGCTGACCGTCGGCGGGATGGTATCCACCGTGAAGGTCAGCAGGTTGGCGGGCAGGGCGTTCCCGACCTGGATCTGATCGCCGACATTGCCCGCCGGATCGATCGCCTGGAACTGGATGTGGTGGACACCCTGGATGTTTTCCAGGTTGAAGGTGACGGTCGCGCGACTGACAAGGTGGCCGCCAGTGGTGGGCGCCGACAGGAAAACTGAGGTGGCGCGGCCGATTTCCGTGAAGACGCCTGGCGCCGCAGTCGTGTTGTCATCATAGACGATGACGATGGTACCCAGGTCCGCAAGGTAACGGGCCGAGGTATCGAGCGCGGGATTGCCGACACCGTTGGCCGGCTTGATGTCGAAGCTGACAGAGCGCGTGAGGTTGCTGGTCAGGCCGCTCGAGGGGAGGGAGTTCACCACCATGAGCGGCGCAGTGAAATCGAGGGCGATGCGGGGTGGCGCGTAGGCGCTGTTTATTCTTGCCGGATAGGCGTCGGCGAAAGTGGAGCGATTGCCCGCAAGGTCTGTCTCGACCGCAGAGAGGTAGGCGTAGCCGTTGCCCAGCGCATAGACATAGGTGGGGAAATAATCGGGCGTCGAGGAGGTGCCGACCTCCAGGTCAACGGACCAGTGGCCGGTACTGTCGGTGACCGTCTGCGCGCTGTAGCCGGCGTCATAGGCCAGCTGTCCACTGCGGTCGAGGTATCTGGTTGTTGTGCCCCAGTCCGGCGTCCAGAAGGCCTGCAGGTTGATGGTCGAACCCGCCTCGGCCTGGCCACTTAGGTGCACGTAGTTCTGTATGCTGCCGTCGCTGTGCAGGATGGCGTTGCCGCCGGCATCGAAGTGCAGGTTGTAGCGCGTGGCGAAGGTGGTCTTGTCGTAGGTGAAGAACGTCGGCGCGACCGTGTCCTTGATGACGTGGTAGGTTGCCGATGGCGCCGACTGGTTGCCGGCCGGGTCCGTCTCAACCGCCTGATAGTAATGGTCGCCCTGGGTCACCGGGTCGATGCCGAAGCTCCAACGACCGGAGGCGTCGGCGTACAGGTCGTCCGCGTACCTGCGGATGTAGGCGCCGGAAGCGCTCACCTCGTTGATCCACACCTGGTCGCCGGGCGTGGCGTCATGCCCTGAGATGACGAAGCCGCCGGTCCTGACGTAGGGCACCTGCGTGACATCATTGACCAGGAGCGGCGGCGCCGGCGGGGTGAAGTCCAGGACCTCGTGGATGACCTTGGATGTCGTGTTGCCGAGGAGGTCGTACGACACCAGGGTGATGTCGTAGGTGCCCTCGGCATTGGGCAGGGTCACCTGCGGCAGGGTGAAGGCAAAGCTGGACCCGGTGGTGCCCCCGATGCCGTTGGTGAACCTGATATCGAGAAAGCCGCCCGCGTCGCCCGAACTGCCCACCTTGGTCCCGTTGACGAAGGCTTCGATCAGCACCGCCGTGGTGTCGGTCCCGCCATACAGGTCGAAGATGTTGCTGTTGGAGATATAGGTATCCGTCCCCAGCGACCTTTGGGTCAGCGCCACGATCGTCGGCGGCGTGGTATCCAGCGTGAAGCGCAGGCTGGTGCCGGTGAACAAGGTTTGATTGGTGGCCGCATCGCGTTCGATGACGACCAACTGGTCCGGGCTGTCCGCCCCGCCGAAATGCAGGTTGGCGGACCAGGTGCCGTTGGTGAGCACTGTGGTCTGCACCGGGCCGGTCAGCACGGCATTGCCGTCCGAGATGGTGACCACGCAACCGGCCTCGCCGGTGCCGGAGATGACGACGTCGCGCTGGTTGGTCAGCGTCGGCATCACCGTGTCCACGGTCAAGGCCGGCGGCGTCTTGTCGAAGACCAGTTGGATGCTGCCGAGGCTGCCGACATTGCCGGCGCCATCGGTCAGCGTCGTGGTGAAGGTGTGCGTGGTCTCGGTCGGGAAGGCACCGGTCTGGTTTCCGAGCGCGTCAACCGGAGCATAATTCGCCCGCAGGGTGAAGGCGCCGCCCGCCGCGGTGGCGGTGCCGATCAGGCGGCCATCCTCGAACATCCGCAGCACGGACCCGGTCTCGGCGGCGCCGGTGAAATTGTAGAACGCCTGGTTGAAGTACACCAAAGGCGCCGTGGCGAAGACGCCAACCGGCGGCGTGATGTCGTAGGTATAGGTCAGCGGCGTGGCGGCGGTGCTGGTGCCGACGCTGTCGGTTACGGTGGCCGTGTACTGGTGCGCGTATTCGCCACTGAGGGTCAGCGGAATGGTCCAGTTGCCCTGGCTGTCGATAACGGTGGTGGCAACCTCGGTCCCGCCGTCGAGCAGGTGCACTGTCAACCCGGCGTCGCCAACGCCGGAAACTGACTGGCTGGCCTGCTTCGTCAGCAGGTTGGTCGAGGTGATGTCCACATAGGGCAGCAGGGGGAAGGTGCCGTCGATGGGTGTGGGCGGCGAATAGAGCTGCGTGCCGGCAGTGGTGCCGTCCGTGGTCCATAGCGCCAGGCCGTTGGTCGGGTCCATGGCGCTGAACAGCACCAGGCCGTTGAAGGCGGTGAAGCCGCCGAGCGTGCCGCCCGCCGCACCCGGGTTGAGGTCCAGTACCAGGTGGGTGCCAAGGGTGCTGCCGTCGGTCGCCCAAAGCTCGGTGCCGTGCACGCCGTCATTGGCGGCAAAGACGACCAGGCCGTTATTGGCGACGCGGGTGAAACCGATCGGGCTGCTGCCGGTCGCGCCCGGTCTGATGTCGAGGACGAGATGGCGGCCGGCGCTCGTCGAATCCGTGGCCCAGAGCTCTGCACCGTGGGTAGCGTCGGTCGATGAGAACAGCGTAACGGCAGCCATGTGGCGATTCCCTGCAAGTCTCCCGTTTTGGGTCCCGGGAGGCTGCAGGAGATGAACCTAATTTGATCGTATTTGACAATAAGTTGTTCATATATTTAAACGAAAAACAATCTGGAGTGGATTTTTGATATAGAAAAAACAACCTTAGGTGGCATTTTTCGGGCACCATAGACGGATAACAACTTCGGGCTGCCGGCATATAAAAACGAATGCTGGCCTGGTGGACCCCGATGCCTGGGCGCGGCGGCCCTGGCCCGCCCCGGTGAAGTGTCCGGGCGGACCAGTTCCATAGCCGCAATGGCAGCGGCGCTACCGCGCCGGCGGCACTTCCACGGCGTAGCTGGCCAGCGCCGGCACGCCGTTCCGCAGCTTGCCGCGGGCGGCCAGGAAGCGGGTGAAGCGCTCATACCGGTTGTGGTCCAGCGCGCCCGGGCTGTGCGGAAAGCGGCCCAGCGTGTCGCGCCAGGCGCGGCGGTTCAGTTCGTTGTTCAGTTCGCGGCGCGGGCCGGCGATGAACAGCTCCCAGCAGGCGTCGGGGTTGTTGGCCAGGTGGGCGGTGGCGGCCTCGATGGCGTCGATGAAGCGGCGCATCACCGGGTCCGCCGCGCGGTCCTTGTGGGCGCAGTAGATCAGCTCGTCATAGGCGGGGAAGCCGTGCTGTTCGGGGTAGAAGGCGCGGCCGGGCTTGCCCTCGATGTCCAACTGGTTGAGCTCGAAGTTGCGGAAGCCGCCGATGATGGCGTCCACCCGGCCGCTGAGCAGGGCGGTCGACAGGCCGAAATTGACATTGATGAGGGTGACGTCGGTGAGCTTCAGGCCGGCGGTCTCGATCATGGTGCCGACATAGATCTCCTCGAAGCCCGGCACCGAATAGCCGATCTTCTTGCCGCGCAGGTCCGCCAGGGTCTTCACCGGGCCATCGCGCAGCACCGTCAGGGTGGACAGCGGGCTGGAGACCAGCGTGCCGATGCGGACCAGCGGCAGGCCCTGGTCCACCTGCAGCGGCAGGTTCTTCTGGTAGTTCACCGCGATGTCGCCCTGCTTCGCCGCCACCAGCTTCGGCGGGTCGGCCGGGTTGGCGGGGGCGATGATGCGGACATCGAGGCCGGCGGCTTCGAAGAATTTTCCTTCGTTCGCCACGATGACCGGCGCGTGGTCGGGGTTGATGAACCAGTCCAGCAGCAAGGTCAGCGGCGTGCGGGCGTTCTGCGCCAGGGCAGGGGTGGCCAATGGCAGCAGGCCGGCGGTCAGCAGCAGGTCGCGACGGTTCATGGGGTATCCTCCGTGATTGAGTCGGGTTGCCACGGCAGCAGCGCGGTCAACGCGCGGTCCATGGCGAAGTAGAGGGCGAGTGCCATCGCGGCCAACACGATGAGGGCGGCGAACATCTGGTCGGTTTCGCTGCGGCCATTGGCGTGCAGCATCAGGTAGCCAAGGCCCGAGGAGGCGCCGACCCATTCGCCGACCACGGCGCCGATGGGCGCGACCGCGGTGGCGACGCGCAGGCCGGAGGCCAGGGCGGGCAGGGCGGCCGGCACCCGCAGCCGCCACAGCACCGCCCGCGGCGTGGCGCCCATGGTGCGGGCCAGGTCCAGCCAGCCGGGCTCGGTGCGGCGCATGCCGTCATAGAAGGCGGTCGTGACCGGGAAGAAGATGATGATCGCGGCCATGGCGATCTTGCTGGCGGCGCCGAAGCCCATCCAGAGGACGAGCAGCGGCGCGATGGCAAAGACCGGCACCGCCTGGCTGACGACCAGCACCGGCAACAACCAGCGCCGGCCCGGCGGCCAGGCCATGACCAGCAACGCCGTGGCCAGCCCGACCGCGACACCGGTGGCCAAGCCGGCCAGGATCTCTGCGAGCGTCACCAGCGCATGGCCGCCGATGATGTCCCATTGCCGCCACAGCGACTGGGCCACGCGCAGCGGCGTCGGCAGCATGAAGTGCGGCGCGTCGGTCACCCAGACCACGAAGTACCAGATGCCGATGAGACCGATGCCGGAGACCAGCAGGCGAAGCGCGGCGTCCCGATTCATGTCACGGCCTCGGCCAGGCGTTCCAGCAGGGCGGCCTGGGCGTGCAGCACCGCCGGGTCGTGCGCGGGGCGCGGCGTCGGGCCATTCGGCACCGGAATGTCCTGCGGTACGGCAGGGTGGCCGACCAGCACCAGGATGCGGTCCGCCAGGCGCAGCGCCTCCAGCGGGTCATGCGTCACCAGCAGCACGGTGCGGCCGGCCAGCAGCCTGGCGCTGAGTTCCTGCAAGCGGTGGCGGGTGGGCGCGTCCACCGCGCTGAAGGGTTCGTCCATCAGCACGAAGGGGCGGTCCTCCATCAGCGTGCGGGCCAGGGCGGCGCGTTGGCGCATGCCGCCGGAGAGTTCGGCCGGGCGAGCGGTCTCGCGGCCGGCCAGGCCGACAGCGACGATCATGTCGCGAGCGCGGGCCAGGTCCGGGGTCTCGCCGCGCAAGCGGGCGCCCAGCGCCACGTTGTCCAGCAGGGAGAGCCAGGGCAGCAGCAGGTCCTGCTGCGCCATCCAGGCCAGGCGAGGGCGCACCGGGGCGGCGTCGCTCGCCTCCAGCACGGCGCCGGCGGGCATCGGCAGCAACCCCGCGACCAGCCGCAGCAGGGAAGACTTGCCGGAGCCCGACGGGCCGAGCAGCACCGTGGTCTGGCCAGGCGCGAAGTCCAGCTCAAGCGCCGCCAGAACCGGCCAGGTGCCGATCGTCAATCCGGGAATACGGAGGTGAAGCCCAGGCGCGCCCATCGATCCCTACACCGGTACGAACCGGATCAGGTTCCAGGGGTCGCAGCGTCGCCGCCGCCTCTCAGCCCCCAATGGGCTCCCCCCGATGACAGTTTTGGGTATGGGGCCGCTTCGTTGGGGACGCAAGGGGCGCAGGGCATGATACCCTTCCGGCAACGACCGGAGGACACCCCATGACACGCGCCCTGCTGACCTTCGCCCTGCTGTTCGGCCTGGCGTCGCCGGCCTTGGCCCAGGGCGTGCCGGCCGAGATTGCCGCCGCGCTGCGCCAGATCGGCCCGGTGATCGACCCGCCGGCCACCGCGCGGCTCTACGCGCCGCTGCAACCGCGGGAACCCTTCGCCGGCATGACGGTGACCCGGGACCACGCCTATGGCGAGGATGCGCGGCATCGGCTGGATGTCTTCGCCCCCAGCGCGCGCGGCCCGGCCCGGCCGGTGCTGGTCTTCGTGCATGGCGGCGCCTATGTGGCCGGCGACAAGCAACTGCCGGGCAGTCCGTTCTACGCCAATATCGGCGCCTGGGCGGTGGGTCAGGGCATGGTCGGGGTGAACCTGACCTATCGGCTGGCGCCGGCCCACCCCTGGCCGGCGGCGCAGCAGGATATCGGCGCCGCGCTGCGCTGGGTGGCCGCGCATATCGTGGAACATGGCGGCGACCCCACGCGGATCATCCTGGCCGGGCATTCCGCCGGGGCGGCGCATGTTGCGACCTATGCCGCGCACCCCGAATTGCAGCCGGAAGGGCAACCGCCGCTGCGGGCGCTGGTGCTGATCTCCGGCCGCTACGACCTGCAACTGGGCGCGGTCGAGCGTACCACCGAGGCGTATTACGGCACCGACCGCGCAGCCTATGGCGTGCGATCCTCGATGGCCGGGCTGGTGTCGGCGCGGCTGCCCGTGTTCCTGGCCTGGGCGGAACTGGACCCGCCGACCTTCCCGGCGCAGGCGCTGCATCTGGCGGCGGCGCTGTGTGGCGCCGGGCGCTGCCCGCAGCGGCTGGCGCTGCCGCAGCACAGCCACATGAGCGAGGTCTATGCCATCGGCACCGCGGATACCTCGCTGACCGGGCCGTTGGCGGCCTTCCTGCGGCGGCGTTAGCACCCAGATGGGGCCGATGCCGCCGCCCCGCCTGATCGCCGCCGAGATCTACCGCCATTCCAGCTATGGCCCGAAGCATCCGCTGGCGATCCCGCGGGTTTCCACCGCGCTGGACCTGGTGCGGGCGCTGGGCTGGCTGCCGGAGGATCGCTTCCACGACAGCCCGCGTGCCACGCCGGAGCAGTTGCAGCGCTTTCACACGGCGGACTACGTCGCCGCCCTTGCCCGGGCCGAGGCGACGCAGCAGGTGAGCGAAGCCGACCGCGCGCGGCATCACATCGGCAACCACGGCAACCCGGTCTTCGCGGAGGTGTTCTCGCGCCCCGCCACCTCGGCCGGCGGGACCATGCTGGCGGCTCGGTTGGCGCTGGAGGGTGGGGTGCTGCACCAGTTGGGGGGCGGCACGCACCATGCCCAGCCCGACCGGGCCAGCGGCTTCTGCTACGCCAACGACGCCGCGCTGGGGCTGCTCACCTGGCTGGATGCCGGGCTGGACAACCTGTTCTACCTGGATATCGACGCCCATCACGGCGACGGGGTGGAGGACGCCTTCCGCGGCGACCCGCGCGTCTTCACCCTGAGCCTGCACGAGGCCAGGCGTTGGCCGCATACCGGCACGCTGGCCGACCAGGGCGAAACGCACAGAAATCTGCCGATGCCGCAGGAGCTGAACGACACCGAGTTCGCCTGGGCGATGCATCGTGTGGTGCTGCCGCTGATCCGCAAGCGGCAGCCGCAGGCGATCATGCTGCAATGCGGTGCCGATGCGCTGGAGGAAGACCCGCTGGCGCGGCTGTCGCTGTCCAACAACAGCCATTGGGGCGTCGCGGCGGCGCTGCGCGAGCTGTCGCCGCGCCTGGTGGTGCTGGGCGGCGGTGGCTACAATCCGTGGACGGTGGCGCGCTGCTGGGCCGGGGTTTGGGGTGCGCTGAACGGCTTCGAGGTGCCGGATCGCCTGCCGCCGCCGGCCGAGGCGGTGCTGCGCGGGCTGGGCGCCCGGCTGGAACGCGCCGCCTGGCGGCAGCCGCCGGAGCACTGGTTCACCACGCTGCGCGACCAGCCCAGGCCGGGCAAGGTGCGGGCGGAGGTGATCCGGGTGTGCAACGCGGCGCTGGCCGGTTAGCGTTGCAGCCACAACGCGAGAGGAACCGCCCCAATGCTCACGCTCTACACCGCCCCCGGCACCTGCGCCCTGGCCACGCATATCGCGCTGGAGGAAGCCGGCGCGAGCTTCAAGCTGGCCAATGTGGATTTCCCCAGCCAGGCGCAGCGTTCGCCGGCGTACCTGGCCGTCAACCCCAAGGGCCGCGTCCCCGCGCTGGTGACGGAACAGGGCATCCTGACCGAAACGCCGGCGCTGCTGATGTATGTGGCGCAGCTGTACCCGGCGGCGAGGCTGGCGCCGCTGGACGACCCGTTCATGCTGGCGAAGATGCAGGCGTTCAACAGCTACCTGTGCTCGACAGTGCACATCAACCACGCGCACGGCCGCCGCGGCGCCCGCTGGGCGGATGACGCCAGCAGCCACGCCGACATGCTGCGGAAGGTGCCGCAGACCATGGCCGACTGCACCGCGCTGATCGAGCGCGAGTTGCTGGCCGGCCCCTGGGTGCTGGGCGCGCAGTACAGCGTGGCCGATGGCTACCTGTACACCATCGCGCGCTGGCTGAAGGGCGACGGCGTTGAGGTGGCCGACTACCCGAAGCTGGCAGCGCACATGGCGGCGATGGCAGCCCGCCCGGCGGTGCAGCGGATGCTCGCGGCCTACTGAGGCTGCGGCGGGCAGCACTGCCGGTTGCGACCACTGGGGCATGCCCGGTGCTGACGGCGGGAGCCGCTGGCAGAGGGCATCCGCCCCCGCGGCGGACGCCCGCGCCAGGGGCGGCTACCGCCCGGCCAGGTCCAGCATGGCCCGCGCAAACGCCGCGGGGGCTTCCTGCGGCGGGTTGTGGCCCACCTTGGGCAGCACCCGGCGTTCATAGCGGCCGGTGAAGTGGCGGGCGGCGGTGTCCGTGGCCGGCAACGGGCCGACGCCGTCGGTCTCGCCGTGCAGGTTGATCGTCGGCACCGTGATGGCCGGCTGGGTCGCCAGCGCGGCCTCGATCGCCTCCAGGGCCGGGTCGCCCGCGGCGTAGCCGAAGCGGTGGCGGTAGCTCTGGATCACCACATCCACATAGTCCGGGTTGGCAAAGGCTTCGGCGCTTGCCTCGAACTCGGCACTGGTAAAAGCCCAGTCCGGCGACCACTGCCGCCACAGCAACTGCGCGATGGCGTCGCGGTTGGCCTCAAGCCCGGCCCGGCCGCGTTCGGTGTGGAAGTAATACTGGTACCACCAGCGGGATTCCTGCGCCGGCGCCACCGGCTTCACCGCGGCCGGGATGTTCTGGATGTTGTAGCCGGTGCAGGTGGCCAGGCCGGCGCAGCGTTCCGGCCACAGCGCCGCCACCACGCAGGCGGCGCGGCCACCCCAGTCGTAGCCGCCCATGACGGCGCTTTCGATGCCGAGCGCGTCCAGCAGATCCAGCAAATCCTTGCCCAGCGCGGCCTGTTGGCCGGAACGGAGTGTCTCGGCGTGCAGGAAGCGCGTCGGGCCATAGCCGCGCAGGAAGGGGACCAGCACCCGCATGCCCGCGCTGGCCAGCAAGGGCGCCACCTGATCGTAGCCGCGCGGGGAGAACGGGAAGCCATGCAACAGCACCGCCGGCGGGCCATCCGGCGGGCCGGATTCCTCGACGGCGATCTCCAGCGTGGGGGTCTGGATCAGGCGATAGGGTTTCATGCCGGCATCATGGCGCGAGGCGCGGCGCCATGCCAACATGCGGTCATGCAACGTCGCCATCTCCTCGCCCTTCCGCTTGCTCTGGCCGCCACGACGGCCCTGGCCCAGACCGGCCCGCAGCCGAAGCTGCCGATGGAAAAGCTGGTCATCGTGACCCGCGACGGCACGCGCCACGAGTTCAACGTGGAAATGGCGCTGTCCGGCGAACAGCAGATGACCGGGCTGATGTTCCGGCCCTCGGTGCCGCCGAACGAGGGCATGCTGTTCGACTGGGGCGCGCCGCGGGAATCCGCGATGTGGATGCGTAACACCATCGCCAGCCTGGACATGGTGTTCATCACCCAGGATGGCCGCATCCACCGCATTGCCGAGCGCACCGTGCCGCAGTCGCTCGCCACCATCTCCAGCAACGGGCCGGTGCGCGCCACGCTGGAACTGGCCGCCGGCACCGCCGAGCGCCTCGGCCTGCGGGTGGGCGACAGGGTGGAGCAGCGGCTGTTCGGGACCGCGAGGTAGCGCGGTGCTCGGCACCAACGACCTGGCCAAGGGCGCCGCAATCTAAGACGACTACTTCCGCGACGTGGACGGCAACAAGCTGAACGTCTTCGTGCTGGGCTGAGGCCTGACGCGTCAGCGGCCAGCGGGCATTGCGTCCACCGCCTTGACCACGGCGTCCTGGAAGTCCTCCACCCACCAATCCTGCCGGCCCAGCGGGTTGCCGCGGATCATGGCGCGCAGGTTGTGGCGCCAGAAGCTGCGGCGGTCGCGGTCGCGGGCCAGTTCCACCGCGGTCCGCAGGAAGGCGGCGTGGCTGTAGCAGGACAGCCCGGGCAGCCCGGCATTGGTCAGGTTGGAATGACTCAGGCGCTCGAAGAACGCCTCGCCCACCAGGGTCACGGTCGGCACGCCCATCCACAGTGCCTCGCAGGTGGTGGTGCCGCCGGTCTGCGGGAAGCTGTCCAGCGCGATGTCGATGCGGTTGTAGTGCGGCAGGTGGGCGGCGCGGATCGCCTCGAACTCCAGCCGCTCCGGGGCCACGCCCTCGGCGGCGAAGGCGGCGCGCATATTGGCCTGGAAGGCCGCCGTGCTGGCTTCCGGGCGAACGAACAGGAAGTGCGAGTTCTCCACCTGGGCGACCACCTGGGCCCATAGCTTCAGGCAGGCCGGGTTGTACTTATACGGGTTGTTCATGGTGCCGAAGGTGATGCGGCCCTGGCGCTGCTCCGGCGTGCCGGTCTCCATGGGCTGCCGGGCATCGAAGCCGATGCGGCCGAGCACCACCCAGCTGCGCGCCATCAGGAAGGGCTTCTCGATCAGCAGCGCCGGGTCCTCCGGGCGGATATGCGGGTCCACCAGGATGTGGTCGATGGTCTCCGGCCCGGCCGAATGCGGGTAGCCCAGCCAGCTGGCCTGCAGCCGCGCCGGGCGCCAGGACATCACCTTCAGCTTGTTCATGTGGGTGGTGCCGCCCAGCTCGAACAGCATGTCCAGGTCGTCATTGGCGATCATCTGCGCCGCATCGCGGTCGCTGATGCCGGGCGCCAGGCGGAAGCCGTCCACCTTGGAGCGGATGAAGGCCTGCACCTGGTCTTCCGGCCCGCTGTTGAAGCTGTAGCAGTACAGCTCGAACCGCTCGCGGTCATACAGGTCCACCAGCGGCAGGGCGAAGTAGGTAACCGGGTGGTTGCGCAGGTCCGACGACATCAGCCCGACGCGCAGCTTGGCGCGGCCACCGCGCACCGCCGGGCGGGCCAAGGGGCTCTGCGCCGCCATGGCATCCACCGCGCGGCCCCAGTGGCGGTGGTAGTCCACCAGCAGCCGCCGGTGCCGCGGCGTCTCGGCCTGCGCCATGTGGTAGTGCAGGGCGGAGGACTGCCCGGTCCGGGTCCAGTATTCGCCGAGTTGCTCGAAGCTGCCGAGCGACGACGCCGCCGCATAGTCGCCGGAGCGGTGCAGCACGTTGCGCAATATCCGGCTGTCGCGCAGCAGGTCCCCACCCATGGCCATGCGGCGCTTGGCCAGGTCGTAGGCGGCGGCGATGTTGGCGGCTTCCTCCGGGCCCCGGGTGCGGTCCAGGCTATCGATCAGCTCGGTCATCAGGGCGGTGTTGCCCGGCTCGGCGGCCAGGGCCTGGCGCAGCAGCGTGTTGGCCTGGTCGCGGTCCTGGTTCATCACGCCGCGGGCCAGTTCTGCCCCGATCCAGCCCTGGTCCGGGAAGCGCTGGCGCAACTCCTCCAGCATGGCGCGCACTTCCTCGCCACGGCCGGCGCGGCGCAGCAGCATGGCGCGCGCCTCCACCAGCGTCTGCTGCGCGGCGATGGCGCCGGGCGCCTTGGCCAGCAGCGCCAGGGCCTCCTCGCCGCGGCCGAGTTCGTCCAGCATGCCCGCCGAGTTGACCCAGGCGCGGAAGTTGCGTGGCTCCAATTCCCGCGCCCGGCGGAAGCTGGCCAGGGCGCCCTCGGCATTGCCGGCGATGCGGCGGGCAGCGCCGAGCAGGCGGTGGTGCTCGCCGGTGCGGCCATCCTGCCGGCACAGCCGTTCGGTCACTTCCACCGCGCGGGCGGCGTCGCCCGTCATCAGGTAGGTATTGGCCAGGTTGACCAGGGGAGCGACGTTGCCAGGTTCCGCCTTGTTGGCGGCCTCCAGCAGCTTCAGCGCCTCCGGATAACGGCCGAGGTTCTTCAGCAGGATGCCGCCCAGGTTGTTCAGCGCGAAATCGTTGGACTGCCGGGCCAGGCCCAGCCGCACCTCGGCCAGGGCTTCCTCGAAGCGGCGCTGCTCGAACAGCAGGACGCCGAGCTCGTAGGCGACGCTGCGCGGCAGGGCTTCCCCGGTGGTGGCGGCCAGCGCCTTGGCCTTGAACAGCAGCTCGGTCGCCAGGGTCCGGTTGCCGGCGCGCTGGGCCGCGGCGGCCTCAGCCAGCAAGCCTCGCCCCGTGGGCGCCTGCGGGGCGGAATCCGGCGGCTTGGGCATGCTGCGTTCCTGCAAGGGGCGAAGGCGAGGGAAGCACCATTCCGCTCCCACCTTGTCAACCATGGCTCGAGGGTGCCGCCGCCGCCCTTGCTTCCGCGCCGCTGGCCCGGTAACCCTGCGCCGCAGGATCACGGCGTGCCGGAGACCCCGCGGGGCGTAGCTCAGTCTGGTAGAGCGCTACGTTTGGGACGTAGAAGTCGCAGGTTCGAATCCTGTCGCCCCGATACCGGCCCTTCGGCCAGATGCAAATGAGGAAGACTGATGTCGCTGGTTCTGCCCGTCGCCCGCATCTTCGTGCCGCCGAAGTCCGCCATGCAGTCCGGCCGGGGCAAGAGCCAGGGTTGGATGCTGGCCTTTCCGCCGAGCGAGAAGCTGCGCGTGGACCCGCTGATGGGCTGGACCGGCAGCGCCGACACCTCCAAGCAACTCAGCCTGCACTTCGCCAGCAAGGCGGAGGCGGTGGCCTATGCCGAGGCGAACGGGATTGCCTATGTGGTCGAGGAGCCGAAGCCGGCCAAGGCCATCAAGCCGAAGGTCTATGCCGACAACTTCAAGTTCGGCCGCACCGAGAACTGGACCCACTGAGGCGGGTCGCCGGTTGGATCGGCGCCGTCGGGGCTGGCCGCCGCGGCGCACCGACCGGACGGGTTAGCGTCCTTAGCTCAACTGGATAGAGCCGCCGACTTCTACTCGGCTGGTTGGGGGTTCGAGTCCCTCAGGGCGCGCCAACTGCTCGCTTGGCCCTGCACAGTGGCCGAACCGCGTGGCATCGCGCGGGCGCGGTACCACGCTGCCGGGTTCAGGCCTTCACGTTGACCTTCTTGCCGTCGGCATCACTGCTGGCGGGCGGCGGCGGCGGCGCGGCCGTCGCGCCCGAGACCGGGGTGCCGGCGGGAGCGTGGGCGCCGTGCTTGCCATGCGCGCCATGCTTGCCGTGGACGCCATGCGGGTGAACGCCAGGCACGGTAGCGCCGGAAATGCCGGAAATGCTCAAGGGTCGCATCCTTCGGTTGGGGTTGGGGGCAAGCCCCCTGGATGAACCCAACCTAGAGAGGAGATAGCTAAGGCCGTTATAACGCCGTCGGCAGGTCCCGATCGGCGCGGCAGCGCATCAGCGGCTGGATCTTCTGGCCGAACTTGTCCATGCCGATGAGGAAATCATCGAAGGTCAGCATGATGCCCTTCACCCCTGGCATCGCCGCGACTTCGTCCAGCATTTCGGCACAGCGGGCGTAGCTGCCGACGATGGTGCCCATGTTGAAGTTGACCGGGGAGGCCGAGCGCAGCACCGCGGCGGCCATGCTGGTGGAGGCGGTGTTGGTGTCCTCCGCCGCCTTGCCGAGCAGATGCGCCAGCGCTTCCTTGTCGGCGCCGGCGCAATACAGGTCCCACTTGGCCATGGCGGCTTCGTCGGTGTCCTCCGCGATGACCATGAACAGCATGTAGCTGCCGACATCCCGGCCGGTCTTGGCGGCATGTTCCAACATGCGGGCAGGGACGCCGGCGGATTTGGTCGGCTCGTTGACGCCTTCGCCGAGCGCGAAATTGTAGTCGCAGTATTCGGCGGCGAACTCCATGCCGCGGTCGCTCTGCCCGGCGGAGACCAGTTTTATGGGTGAGGCCGGCCGGGGGCTGAGCTTGCACGCATCCATCTGGAAGTATTCGCCCTGGAAGTCGGAATGGCCCGTGGTCCAGAGGTCGTGCAGGATCCGCACGTATTCCGTGCTGTAGTCGTAGCGCTTGCTGAAATGCGCGTCGCCGGGCCACAGGCCCATCTGGCTGTATTCCACCTTGTGCCAGCCGGAGACGATGTTGACGCCGAAGCGGCCGCCCGAGATGTCCGAGATGGTGGTGGCCATGCGCGCGACGATGGCGGGCGGAATGGTCAGCACGGCGGTGGAGGCGAACAGCTTGATCCGTTTCGTCACCGCCGCCAGGCCGGCCATCAGCGTAAAACTCTCCAGCCCGTGGTCCCAGAACTCGGTCTTGCCGCCGAAACCGTGCAGCTTGATCATCGAGAGCGCGAAGTCCAGGCCATAGCCCTCGGCCTTCTGCACCACCTGGCGGTTCAGCTCGAAGCTGGGCATGTATTGCGGCGACGTCGCCGAGAGCAGCCAGCCATTGTTGTTGATGGGAATGAAGACGCCGATATCCATGGCCAGGCCCCGCGCGGTGAGGCGCCAGGCGCAGCAAGCAGTGTGCCAGCCCGGCGTCGCATTGGTGGCTGGACAGCACGGCGGGCGGCGGCGTTTGATACCGGCATGACCTTCTCGTTGATTGGCCGTTGCGCCCGTACCGGGCAGTTCGGCGCTGCCGTGACCACCTCCTCCATCGCCGTCGGCAGCCGCGTGCCGTTCTGCGCGCCGGGCGTGGGGGCGGTGCTGACGCAGCACCGCACGGACCCTCGGCTGGGGCCGCGCGGCTTGGCCTTGCTGCGCTCCGGCTGCACGGCGGCGGAAGCGCTGGCGGCGCTGGTGGCCAGCACGCCGGACCATCAATGGCGGCAACTGGCGGTGCTGGACGCGCAAGGGCGTACCGCGCATTTCCACGGCGCCCGGGTGAAGCCGAGCCTGGAAGCGGCGCATGGCCAGAACGTGGTGGCGCTGGGCAACATCCTGGCCAATGACCGAGTGCCCGCCGCGATGCGCGATGCCTTCCTGGCCGCCGAGGCGGAGCCGCTGGCCGAACGCCTGATGCGCGGCCTGGAAGCCGGCGAGGCCGCGGGCGGCGAGGGCAACCCGGTGGTCTCGGCGGTGCTGCTGGTGGTGGAGCGCGAAGACTTCCCGCTGGTGGACCTGCGCGTGGACCTGCACCCCGCGGCGGTGGGCGAGTTGCGGCGGGTGTGGGACGCGTATCGGCCTTCGGTCGAGGAGTTTGTCGTACGGGCGGTGAACCCGGACGCGGCGAAATAGCCGCGCCCAGGTTAGGCCGGGTTACTGGGCGCGGATCAGCTTGCCCGGGCGTGCGCCGGTCTCCACGCCACGCTCGAAGATCGGCACGCCGCTCACCAGCGTCATGTCGTAGCCATCCACGTGCTGCACCAGGCGGCGGCCGCCGGCAGGCAGGTCGTAGATCATCTCCGGGTGGTGCAGGCGCAGGTGGTTGAAGTCGATGACGTTGACATCGGCCTTCTTGCCCACCTGAAGGCGCCCGCGGTCCGGCATGCCGAAGAAATCGGCGGTTTCGCTGGTGCTGCGCTTGACCAGGAATTCCAACGGCAGCTTGTCGCCGCGGGTACGGTCGCGCGCCCAATGGGTCAGCATGAAGCTGGGCAGCGACGAGTCACAGATGACGCCGCAATGCGCGCCGCCATCCGAAAGGCCCAGCACCGTATGCGGGTCGGTGATCATCTCGCGCACCACTTCCAGGTCGCCGTGGACGTAGTTGGTGACGGGGAAGTAGAGCATCCGCCCGCCATCGCCGCCGGTGAAGTAGTCGTAGCAGAACTCGGCTGGGGTCTTGTTGGTCTTGGCGGCCATAGCTTCGATGCTGCGCTCCGGCGGCGGCTCGTAGTCCGGCGTGTCGCCCAGGATGTACATGCGGTCCCAGCGCGTGGCGATCTGGCGGGACAGCGGCGGCAGTACGTCCGTCAGCCGGGGGGAGGCTTCCTCGCGCAGGATGGCCTCGCGCACCTCGGGCTTGCGCAGCTCGGCCAGTTGCTCGGCCGGGGTCAGGTGGGCCAGGGCGGCGTAGCCTTCCCGCAGCGCAAACGGGTTCAGCGAGGTGGTCAGGCCGAGGATCAGCCCCACGGTGCGGCCGGCCACCTGGGCCGCCAGCGGAAGGCCCTGCGCGCGGGCGGCGCGGACGCCGTCCATCAGGCGGCGCCAGCGGCTGGGGTCGTAGCTGCGGTCGGTCAGCAGGAACCACATCGGCCGCTTGGTGGTGCGGGCAATCTCGGTCATCCACTTGAACTCGGCGGCCTCGTCGTCGAAGTCGCTCAGCATGCCGAAGGTACCGCGTCCCGCACGGGCCATGCCGCGGGCGATTTCTAATAGTTCGATCTCCTCGGCATAGCGGCCGGGGACGAGCTGGCCATCGGGGGTCTTGTGCTGGTCGGTGCGGCTGGTGGTGAAGCCGAAGGCGCCGGCGCGCATGGCTTCCTCGGCCAGCTTGGACATCAGCGCGATGTCGTCGGCGTTGGCGTTCTCGCGGTTGATGGCGCGATCACCCATCGCATAGACGCGCAGCGGGTGGTGGGCGAGTTGCGCGCCGACATCGATGGTGCGCGGCAGGCGGCCGAGCGCATCCAGATATTCCGGAAAACTCTCCCAATCCCACTTCAGGCCTTCCGCCAGGGCGATGCCGGGGATGTCCTCGACGCCTTCCATCAGGTCGATCAGCGCCTTGTGGTGCTGGCGCTTCACGGGGGCGAAGCCGACGCCGCAATTGCCCATCAAGATCGTGGTCACGCCATGCCAGCTGGACGGCGCCAGCACCGGGTCCCAGGTGGCCTGGCCATCGTAATGGGTGTGCACGTCCACCCAGCCAGGCGTGACCAGGCGGCCATCGGCGTTCACGTCGCGCCTGGCCGGCCCGGCCTTGCCGCCGACCTGGGTCAGGCGGTCGCCATCGATGGCGATGTCGCCGGTGAAGGCGGCGGCGCCGGTACCATCGACAATGGTACCACCGCGGATGACGACGTCATGCATGTTGGATACTTCCTCGGCCCTTTGATCTTCAGCATGGCCCCACCGGGAAAACAGCGCAATATTGGCTGTGGGCGTTATGAATCTGGCGACCTTCGGCCGCTATCCTGACCCAATCGAGCCGCGAAAGCCTGCCATGAACCTTTCCCTGCGACTGCCCTTCCGCCTGGATAACCTGCGCTCGGCCTGGCTGGCGCTGAGCTTCATGGCCATGGTGGGCGTCATCATCGGTGCGGTGGGGTGGGCCACGGGGGTCATCGGCAGCCCCTCGCCGCCGGCGGAGTTCGACGTTTACGTGAACATGGGCTCCCGCGCCGGGACCGAGGCGATGGCCCGGGAGCTGAACCAGCAGCACCCCGCGGGCACCGACCTGGTGCCATTGCTGAACCGGCTGCAACGGGCGGGCTTCGACTGCCGCGCCGACTACCGGCAGACCAGCAGCTACGCCTGCCTGTACAACCGCATGATGAGCGACCGGCGCGTGGCACGGATCGACATGACCATCATGACCGATGGGCTGCGGGTGCGCAGCATCACCCCGGTGCTGGTGGTTTCCACCCGCTGAAGCATGGCCCCCTATGGTTGGTCATGGTTCAGCCGGGGTGTGGCTGACCGGTCCGGCGATTCCGCCTTCGTGGGCCAGGCTCTGGCCTTCCCCCCTTTCGCTGCCGGGCGGTCGCGGGCACATTGCCCGGGAGCTGATTGAGGGACGGGGCGACGGCCCGGGGCGACTCCGCCCTGGCCGACCCGTCTCCACGGGCAGGGAAACGACAGCATGGATGGCGGTGCGCGCCTCGTGACGAGTATCGAGGCGGTGGAAACGGGCCTCGATGGTTTTGGCTATATCGCCAGTCGGCAGATCGCCACCGCGGTGTTCCTGGCGCAGCGGCTGAACAAGCCGATCCTGGTGGAAGGCCCGGCCGGCGTCGGCAAGACCGAGTTGGCCAAGGCGGCGGCGCAATGGCTCGGCCTGCCGCTGATCCGCATGCAGTGCTACGAAGGGTTGGACGAGAGCAAGGCGCTGTACGAGTGGAAGTACGGCAAGCAGCTGCTCTACACGCAAATCCTGAAGGACAAGCTGGCGCCGATGCTGGGCGAGAGCGAAGGGCTGGAAGGTGCACTGGCCAAGCTGCACGGCGTCGGCGACATCTTCTACTCCGAGCAGTTTCTGGAGCCGCGGCCGCTGCTGAAGGCGTTGCAGCAACCGCAAGGCGCCGTGCTGCTGGTGGATGAGGTGGACAAGGCGGACCAGGAGTTCGAGGCCTTCCTGCTGGAAGTGCTGTCCGACTTCCAGGTCAGCATCCCGGAGCTCGGCACCATCGTGGCGC
Organism: Acetobacteraceae bacterium; assembly: GCA_947371015.1. Classification (GTDB taxonomy): domain Bacteria; phylum Pseudomonadota; class Alphaproteobacteria; order Acetobacterales; family Acetobacteraceae; genus CAIMOR01. Next base: position 19,036 of record CANBNK010000056.1, read on the forward strand.
CGGTGCCGCCGCTGACCATCCTGACCAGCAACAACCTGCGCGACCTGGGCGACGCGCTGAAGCGGCGCTGCCTGCACCTGCATATCGGCTTTCCCGAGCCGAAGCTGGAGGCGCGCATCCTGGCGACGCGGGCGCCGGAGGCCGCCGAAGGGCTGCGGCGGCAGCTGGTCGCCTTCGTGCAGGCGCTGCGCGGGCTGGAACTGAAGAAGCTGCCGAGCGTGTCGGAGACGATCGACTGGGCGCGCGTGCTGGTACTGCTGCATGCCCGCGAACTGGATACGCAGATCGTGCGGGATACGCTGAACGTGCTGCTGAAGTACGAGGTGGATATCGCCGCGGTGGAGCCGCAGATCCTCGCCATGGTGGACAAGGCGAAGAGCGATGCGCTGACGCCGAACTACGGCGTCGCGATGTGAGCGACGTCCTGCTCGACTTCGTGCGGGCGGCGCGCGGCACCGGCATCCGGATTTCCCCGGCCGAGAGCATCGACGCCGTGCAGGCGATGCATGCGCTGGGTTGGGAAGACCGGGCGGCGCTGCGGGACGGTCTGGGCCTGGTGCTGGCCAAGACGGCGGAGGAGAAGGCCAAGCTGGCCGAATGCTTCGACCTGTTCTTCGCGCGGTCGGACATGAAGCGGCCGGAGGCGCCGGAGCCCGAGCCTGAGCAGGACCCGAGCGTTTCGGACCAGCAGCCGATGGCCGGTGCGGCGGGAGAGCCGCAGGGCGTCGGCGGCAGCGTGTTGGGCGAAATGCTGCGCGCCGGCGACCTGGCCGAGTTGGCAGCGCGGATGGAGCGGGCGGCGGAGGAATCCGGCGTGCGCAACATCAGCGTCTTCACCCAGGTGAACCTGTATGCGCGACGCATGCTGGAACAGATGGGCCTGCGTGAGTTGGACCGCGAGATTGCGCGCGGCGGCCCGGCAGCGGCGAAGTTGCGCCAGGGGCGGGACTGGCTGCGTGGCGAGGCGCGGGCGTTGGTGGAGCGGAACCTCCAGCTTTTTGCGCGCGGCGAGACCGAGAAGTACCGCGAGGAGATGCTGCGCCGCGCCCGGCTTTCCAGCCTGGACCGGCGCGATGTGGAGCGCATGCGCGTGCTGGTGCGCGCCATGGCGCGGCGGCTGGCGGCGCGCTATGCCCGGCCGCGCAAGCACGCCCGGCGCGGCATGCTGGACGCGCGCCGCACGCTGCGGCGGAACATGCCCTGGGGCGGCATTCCGTTCCGCACCATCTGGAAAACGCGCAAGATCGAGAAGCCGCGGCTGATGGTGCTGTGCGACGTTTCCGGCAGCGTGGCCGCGGTCGCGCAGTTCCTGCTGCTGTTCCTGTGGAGCCTGCACGAGGCGCTTTCCGGACTGCGCGCCTTCGCGTTCAGCAATCGCTGCATCGAGGTGACGGAGATCTTGGCGCGGCTGCCGATCGAGCAGGCCGGCGCCGAGATTATGGTGCAGGTTGGCTTCGGCAGTTCGGCCTATGGCGCCAGCCTGGAGGATTTCGACCGGCTGGCGATGCGTGAGCTGAACCACCAGACCACGGTGCTGATTCTGGGCGATGCGCGTGGAAACCGGACGGAGGCGCGGGCCGACCTGCTGCGCGACATCGCCGACCGCAGCAAGCAGGTGATCTGGCTGAACCCGGAACACCCGATGGCCTGGGGCACCGGCGACAGCGACATGCCGCGCTACCGCCCCTACTGCAAGCTGGCGACGCATTGCGCCACGCTGGACCAGTTGGAACGCGTGATTGAAGACCTGTTGAGGGCATCGGCATGATCGAGGTTGGTCGCATCCACGCCTGGCACGCGCATGTGTACTACGACGCCGCGAGCAAGCCGGCCGCGACGGTGCTGCGTGACGCCATCGCGCAGCGCTGGCCGGCGACGCGCATGGGCCGCATGCATGATGTCGCCGTGGGGCCGCACCCCCAGGCGATGTTCCAGGTGGCGTTCGAGGTGGCGGATTTTGCCGCGCTGGCGCCGTTCATCGCGCTGAACCGCGCGGGGCTGACCGTGCTGGTACACCCCGAAAGTGGACGCCCGAAGGATGACCATCTGCTGCACGCGATGTGGCTGGGCGCGGTGCTGCCGCTGAACGGCGATGTGCTGCCGGAGACCGACTGATGGGGCCGCTCGAGGGCATCCGCGTGCTGGACCTGACGGCGGTGCTGATGGGGCCGTACTGCACGCAGATCCTGGCCGACCACGGCGCCGATGTGGTCAAGGTGGAAGGCCCGGAGGGCGACACAACCCGGCAGTTACCGCCTGGCCACAAGCCGGGCATGGGCGGTCTGTTCCTCAACCTCAATCGCGGCAAGCGCGGGCTGGGGCTGGATTTGAAGCAGGCCGAGGGCCGCGCCGTGCTGCTGAAGCTGGCGGAGACCGCAGACGTTTTTGTGCATGCCCTGCGGTCCGAGGCGATGCAGCGGCTGGGGCTGACCTATGCCGATTTCCGCGCGGTCAATCCGCGGATCATCTACGCCAATGCCTACGGGTTCTCACGGCGCGGGCCGTATGGTGGGCGCGCCGCCTATGACGACATCATCCAGGCTTCTTCCGGTATCGCCGCCATGCAGGGTCGGCTGACCGGCACGCCTGGCTATGTGGCGAATGTGCTGGCCGACAAGGTCAGCGGCCTGACCGTGCTGTACTCGATCCTCATGGCGCTGCTGCATCGCGAACGTGGCGGCAGCGGCCAGGAGATCGAGGTCGGCATGTTCGAGACCATGTCCGCCTTCGTGCTGGCCGAGCACATCAACGGCGCGGTGTTCGAGCCGCCAATGACGCCACCGGTCTATCCGCGCGTGGTGTCGCCGGACCGCAAGCCGTACCGGACCGAGGATGGCTACATCGCGCTGCTGATCTACAACGACAAGCAGTTCCGCGCCTTTGCCGAGTTGGCCGGCAACCCCGCATGGACGCAGGACCAGCGCTTTCATGTGCTGGCGACGCGGGCCAAGGCCATTGATGAGTTCTACGCCAATGTCGGCGCCACGCTGGCCACGCGCAGCAGCGCCTTCTGGCTGGAAGGCTGCGAGCGCCTTGGCATTCCGGCGGCGAAGATCAACGACACGTCGGACCTGCTGACCGACCCGCACCTGAACGCCATCGGCTTCTGGCAGACCCAGCAGACCAAGGAAGGCCCGATGCGCTTTCCGGGCATTCCCACCTGGTTCAGCGAGACGCCGCCAGAAATCCGCGATGCCGGCCCCGGCCTGGGCGAACACAGCGCGGAGGTGCTGCGCGAGGCCGGTTACAACGAAGCCGATATCGCCGCGCTGTTCGGCAGCGGCGCCGTCTTCACCAGCCCAGCGCCCGACGCAGCATAAGTTCCGGCTCGGCACAGTCGGTGCCGCGCCAGGCGATGTGCTGGTCCGGCCGCACCAGCAGCATCTGCCGGCCGTAAACCTCAGCCAGCCAGGGATCGCTGGGCGCCAGCACCGTCAGCGGAACGCCCATGCGGCGGGCGGCGCGCAGGATGACGTCGCTGGGTGCCACGCCGACTGCCAGCAGGGTGAACCAGGGGCCCAACTGGTCGTACAGCGCGCTGCCGTCATCCAGGAACACGCTGGGCAGGCGCACGCCGGGCACCGTTGTCGGCGTGTAGGTGAAGGGGTCGTCCGGCGCTTCGCTGCCATCGCCATGGATCAGCGGCGAGTTGCGGTAGCAGTAGCCGTACTCGATCCCCCAGCCCTCGTTCTCGGCATTGCCCAGCGCGCCGATCTTCGCGCCGCAGTCGGCGCGGGCGGCGTCGCCATCGGGGCCGGGGGCGTAGAGGCGGTCGCCGTAATGCAGGTACAACTCGCCCACCTGCACGCGCACATCCGTGTGCCGCGCGCTGCCGGCGCGGTTGCGCAGGCCGATCGGGTGGCGCTCGCCGTGGATGCTTTCCAGCAGCGCTGGGCCGGCGATGCCGCGTACGGCGGCGGCCAGCTTCCACGCCAGGTCCATGGCGTCGCCGATGCCGGTGTTCATGCCGTAGCCGCCGGTGGGGATGTACTGGTGGGCGGCATCACCGGCCAGCCAGACGCGGCCCTGGCCGTAGCGTTCCGCCACCAGCAGATGCGGCGTCCAGTGGTTGGCGACCAGGATTTCGTAGTCGAACTCGGTGCCGGCGAAGGCGCGCAACATGGCGTGCGGGTCGGCGTCCTCCGGCGCCATGCCCGGTGGGAAGCGGCTTTGCAGCGTCCAGGTGTTCACGTCGTCCTGGGCGATGATGGTGCCGAAGCCGCTTTGGTAGTGCCAGGCCTGGCCGAAGCGCTGGATCAGCGCGCGGTCGTCACTGCGGAAGTGGGTCATGAAGCGCGGCATGACCGCGGCGGTGCCTTCCAGCCTGAAGCCAAGGCCGCGGCGGACATTGCTGGCGCCGCCATCGCATCCCGCCAGGTATTGGCAGCGCACCTGCTCCACCACGCCGGTTTCGGTGTGGCGCAGCGTGGCGGTCACGCCATCCGCGTCCTGCTCGAAGCTCTCGAAGCCGAGGCCCCAGCGCGCCTCGACCAGCGGCTCCGCCTTGATGGCGGTGGCCAGCACCGGCTCGATCTCCACCTGGCTGACGCGCATCGGCGCTTCGCGCGGCATGGAGCCGTCCTTGCCGGCCAGGATGCGCGCGCGCCACTGGTCCACGCTGTCGTAGTGGAAGCGGTGCAACTCGTGGCCCGCCAGCGTGGTGATCCAGGTGACGTCGAAGTTGTTGGCGCTGGGCACCGCCACGGCGCGCAGTTGGTCCACCACGCCGGCCTTGCGGAACAGCTCCATGCTGCGGGCATTGGTGATGTCCATCTTCGGATGGATCGTGGTGCCGGGGTTGCGTTCCACCAGCATGCAGCGGATGCCGAAGCCAGCCAGCAGTTTTGCGAGTGTCATGCCGACGGGGCCGCCGCCGGCGATCAACACGGGTACTGTCTGCATGGCGAGGCCCTCCATTTCCGCGCAGTTTCCGCCTTGTCGCGCTGACCGCAAGGGGGCAACTCTGCCGATAAGTTCGGAGGAAACGGCAATGCGAAGCAGGCGCGAAATGCTGGTGGCCGGCGCCGCCCTGGTGGCTGGCCCGGCGCTGGCCCAGGCAGGCTGGCCGGACCGCCCGGTTTCGGTGGTGAACCCCTTTGCCGCCGGCGGTTTCACCGATGGCTTCGGCCGCACCGTGTTCCAGCAGATGCAGCGCACGCTGGGCCAGCCCCTGGTGGTGGACTACCGCCCCGGCGCCGGCGCCACGCTGGGCGCCGCGCATGTCGCCCGCAGCGCGGCGGATGGCTACACGCTGTTGTACAGCCCGACCACGGCCTGGGTGCTGGCGCCGTACCTGTATCGCAACCCCGGCTACGACCCGCTGGTGGATTTGACGCCCATCGGCATCATCGCGGAGACGCCGATGGTGCTGTGCAGCCGCCAGGCGCTGCCCTTCGGCAACGTGGCCGCCCTGGTGGCGGCGGCCAAGGCGGCGCCGGGCAAGTACAGCATCGCCAATGCCGGCACTGGCAGCCTGCCGCACATCATGGCGACGCTGCTGGCCTCGGTGGCGGGCATCGATATCAACCATGTGCCCTACCGCGGCGGCGGGCCGGCGATGAACGACCTGGTCGCCGGGCATGTGGACCTGTTCTGGGAAGCCATCCCGAACGTGACGCAGCATGTGGAAGCCGGCCGCGTGCATGCGCTGATGATCAGCGGCGAGGCCCGCGCGCCGGCGCTGCCCCAGGTGCCGACGGTGACGCAGGCCGGCTTCCCGGCGCTGAACCTGACCAGCTGGATCGCGCTGGGCGGCCCGGCCGGGCTGCCGGCGCCGGTGGTGGCAACGCTGAACCGGGCGATGAACGCGGCACTGGCCTCGCCGGAGGTGCGCGAGACGATGCAGCGGCTCTCCCTGGTGGCCGTCGGCGGCGCCCCCGCTGTCATGGCGGAGCGGATGCGCCGGGAAGGCGCGGTTTATAAGCGCATCATCACCGAGGGGCGGATGTCGTCGGAATGAAGCCGGCCGGGCGCATGGCCGCGGCCAGCGCCCACTCCACCGGCAGGGCGGGGTTCCAGTCCCGCCCGACGATGCGCTGGGCGGTGACGCCGCGGGCTGCGTCCGAGAGGAGCCATTGCAGCGGGGCCACCATGACGTCCGGCTGGATCAGCTTGCTGCGATCCGGCGCGGCGCGGTCCGGCACGAAGCGGGTGTTGGTGGCGCCCCCGGGCACCAGAACGTTGGCGGTGATGTGGTGCGGCGCGAGTTCGGCGGCCCACATGACGGTGCTGGCCTCCAGCGCCACCTTGGACGGACCATAGGGCGAGAAGCCCGGGTTCAGCATGGTGAAGTAGCTGGTGGTCACGGTGATGACCGCGCCACCGCCCTGGGCGATCATCGCCGGGATGGCGCTGCGCGTCATGCGGAAGGTGCCGTTCAGGTTCACATCCACCAGCCGGGTCCAACTGGCTTCCGGGATTTCCCAGAAGGGCGGCGGCGTGGCCTCGCCATAGATGCTGCCCATGCCGAGCCCGGCATTGTTTAGCAGCACATCCAGCCGGCCGAAGCGGGTCAGGCAGGCGGCGACGGCGGCCTGGCACTGCGCCAGGTTGGTGATGTCGGCGTGCTGGGTCGCGACCGCGCCTGGGTGGGCGGCGGCGAGGGAGGCCAGGGCCGCTTCCTCGCCGGGAAGGTCCACCGCCAGCAGCTTATGGCCGCGGGCCAGCGCCGCTTCCGCCATGACGCGGCCGAGGCCATTGGCGGCGCCGGTAACGAGGACGATCTTGGACATGAGGCTTACTCCGCAGTGATACCGAGGTCGCGGATCAGCGGCCCGAAGCGGGCGGCGTCCGCGCGGATGAGGGCGCGCAATTCGTCGGGCGTGCTGCCGGCCGGCACCTGGCCGATGGCGGCGAGCGCCCGGGTGGTCTGGGCTTCCGCCTGCCAGGCGTGCAGCGCGGCGTTCAGGCGTGGCACCTCGGCCGCCAGCGCGGTGGGCGCGAACAGGCCGAACCAGATGCTGCCGTCGAAGCCGGCGAAGCCGAGTTCGGCCATGCCGGGCGCCTCCGGCAGGAAGGCGCTGCGCTCCGCGGTGGCCGCCGCCAGCACGCGGGCCTGGCCGGCCTGGACGAGGGGACCGAAGGTGGTGAGGTCCGCAATCACCGCGTCCAAACGCCCGGCGATCAGGTCCGGCGCGATGGCGCCGTAGCTGCGGTAGGGCACGTGGTTCCAGGCCATGCCGGCGCCGCGGCCGAGCAACTCGCTGGTCATGTGGCCGATGGTGCCGCTGCCGATGGTGGCATAGCTCAGCTTGCCCGGCTGTTCCTTGGCCAGCGCGATCAGGCCGGGCAGGTCCTTGGCTGGAGAGACCGTGGGCACGAAGACGAAGTAGGGCGTGCGGGCCAGCAGCCCGATGGGGGCGAAGTCTCGCTCCGGCGCGTAGGGCAGGCGGGCGCCGTACAGGATGGGCGCGGTGGACATGGTGGGGGAGGAGCAGAACAGCAGCGTATGGCCGTCCGTGCTCTTCGCCACCGCTTCGGCGCCGATCAGCGTGTTGCCGCCGGGTCGGTTCTCCGCCACCACCGGCTGCGGCAGGGCGCGACTGAGCGCGGCGGCGGTCAGCCGGGCCAGCGCATCGCCGGCGCCGCCGGGGCCGTAGGGGATGATCACGCGCAGCGGGCGGGACGGCCAGGATTGCGCGCGGGCAACGGTAGGCGCGGCCAGGGCCGCGAGCAGCAGGCGGCGCTTCATGCGGACCTCATTCCGGGCGGATGTTCGCGTCGCGGATCACCTGGCCCCACTTGCTGCGCTCGGCGCGCAGCAGGGTGGCCAGGTCGTCCGGGGTGCCGCCGAGGATGCGGGCGCCCATGGCGTCCAGCCGTGTCCGCGTCGCCGCCTCGGCCAGTTGTTCGCGGACCAGCGCGTTGAGCCGCGCGGTCGCCTCGGCCGGCATGCCCTTGGGGCCGAAGACGCCGAACCAGCCTTCCACGCTGGCCGCGGCATAGCCGGCTTCGGCGATGGTCTGGGTGTTGGGGAACAGCGGGCTGCGCTGCGGGCTGGTCACGGCCAGGCCGACCAGTTCGCCGGCCTGCAGCACAGGGGCCATGATGGCGAGGTTCTCGAACATCAGGGAGATGCGGCCGGCCATCAGGTCGGCGCGGACGGCGCCGCTGCCGCGATAGGAGACGTGCTCCATCTCGATGCCCGCGAGGCGGCGGAAGAGTTCGCCCTGCAGATGCTGCGCGGTGCCCATGCCGGTGGAGGCGAAGTTGATGCGGCCCGGATTGGCGCGGGCATAGGCGACGAATTCGGCGAGCGTGCGCGACGGCAGGCCGGGGTGCTGGATCAGGACGTAGGGCGTGCTGGCCACGGCGGCGATGGGGGTGAAGTCGGTCTCCGGGTCGTAGCTGATATTGGGGTAGAGCTCGCGGATCACCGCATGGGCGGAAGGGGCCAGCAGCAGCGTCGTGCCATCGGCCGGGGCGCGGGCGACGGCTTCGCTGCCGACGATGCCGCTGGCGCCGCCGCGGTTTTCCACCACCGCGCCGCGTGGCAGCCGGGCGGCCAGGCCCTCGGCGACCAGGCGGCCCATCACATCCGTGGTGCCGCCGGGGACATAGGCGACGATGATGCGGAGCGGCTGGGTCGGCACCCATTGCGCCTGGGCGGGGAAGGCCGCCAGAAGCGCCAGTAGCAGGAGCCGGATCATGCCGCGGCCGCGATGGCTTGCAGCAGGCTTTCCTTGCTCTCCGCCTCGGCGCGTTCGGCCGGGCGGCCGCTCTCGACCTCGCCTTCTAGCGAGCAGCGCAGCATCAGTCGGGCCTGGTTGGTGTCGAAATCGGCCAGGGCGATGTGGCTGGTGCAGCGGTTGTCCCACAGCACGATGTCGCCGACGCTCCACCGGTGGCGGTAGATGAACTCCTGCGCCGTGGCGTGCTGGTTGAGGAAGCCGAGCAACATCTTGCTCTCCTCATCCGTCATGCCGACGATGCCGCTGATCCGCTCATTCACCAGCAGCGATTTGCGGCCGGTCTCGGGATGCACGCGCACCAGCGGGTGGATCACCGGCGGGTTGCGGCGTTTCATCTCGGCCACATGCGCGGGGTCGCGCTTTTCGATGCCCTTGATCAGCGTCGCGTCGTGCACGCATTCCAACGGGTCCAGGAAGGCGCGCATGGTCGGGCTCAGCGTTTCGTAGCTGAGGTAGTGGTTGGCGAAGAGCGTGTCGCTGCCGACCACGGGCTTTTCCTTGCACAGCATCAGCGCGCCCTTGGCCGGGCGGGTGCTGTAGGAAAGGTCGGTATGCCAGTTGCGGCCGGCATTGCGGCTGCTGCTGGGTTTTCCTTGTATCGGCTTGGTGGTGATCAGCAGGATTTCCGGCAGGCCGGGATACAGCGTTTCCGGCACCTGGCTTTCATGCATATCCAGCTTGCCGAAGTTGCGACTGAAGGCGATGTGCTGTTCCGGCGTCAGGTGCTCGGCGCCGGCGGCGTAGCCCAGGGGGGC
>CANBNK010000057.1 GCA_947371015.1 Acetobacteraceae bacterium
GGTGCTGGAGAAGGCCAAGCGGCTGGCGGCGCACCTGATGGAAGCGGCGCCGGCGGATGTGGAGTTGGAAGGCGGGCGCTTCCGTGTGGCCGGCACCGACCTGGTGCGGGAATGGACCGACGTGATCGCGCTGGCCAACGACCCCGCGCGGCTTCCGGCAGGCGAGACGCCGGGGCTGGACGAGAACCTGCTCTACACCCGCAACATGGAATGCAACTTCCCCAACGGCGCGCATGTGGCGGAAGTGGAGATCGACCAGGACACCGGCCACGTGCAGATCGTGCGCTACGCCGCGGTGGATGATGTGGGCAACGTGATCAACCCGATGCTGGTGCACGGCCAGAGCCATGGCGGCATCATGTCCGGCATCGGCCAGGCGCTGCTGGAGCATGCGCTGTACGACAAGGAAAGCGGGCAGTTCCTGACCGCGACCTTCCAGGACTACTGCATGCCGCGCGCCAGCGACGCGCCGCATTTCGACCTGGAGTTCAACATCGTGCCCTGCCCGAACAACGACCTTGGGGTGAAGGGCGCCGGCGAGGGCGGCAGCTGCGGCGCGCCGCCAGCAATCGTCTCGGCGGTGTGCGACGCGCTGGGGGTGGCGCATATCGACATGCCCGTGACGCCGGAGAAGGTCTGGCGCGTGCTGGCTGGAAAGGTGGCGGCATGAGGGCGGCCCGGAGGGACGCGAAATGAGTCAGGACTTCATCCCCGCCGCCTTCATCCGCGGTGGCTCCTCCAAGGGCGTGTTCTTCCACGCGAAGGACTTGCCGAGCGATCGGGCAAAGATCGACCCGATCCTGCTGGAGGTACTGGGCAGCCCGGACCCCTATCAGCGCCAGCTGAACGGCATGGGCGGCGGGATTTCCTCGCTCTCCAAGGGCGTCATCATCGGGCCGCCGACGCACCCAGATGCGGATGTGGACTATACCTTCGCCCAGGTTTCCGTGGACAGGCCGGTAGTGGACTGGAAGGGCAATTGCGGCAACCTCAGCAGCGCCGTCGGCCCCTTCGCGGTGGATGAAGGGCTGGTGCGCGTGGCCGATGGCGAGGCGCTGGTCCGCATCCATCAGGTCAACACGAAGAAGATCATCCATGCCCGCTTTCCCGTGCGGAACGGCAAGGCCGAGGTGCGCGGCGACTTCACCATCGCCGGCGTGGCCGGCACCGGCGCGCGGATAAGGCTGGACTTCCTGACGCCGGGCGGTACCCAGACGCCGCATCTGCTGCCCACCGGCAACCCGGTGGATGTGCTGCACGTCGATGGCCTGGCGGTGGAAGCATCGCTGGTGGATGCCGCCAACCCCGCCGTCTTCATCCACGCCCATGCGGTCGGCCTGACGGGCGGCGAGTTGCCGGAACAGATCGAGGCCCGCGCCGACATCATGGCGCTGCTGGACAAGCTGCGCCGCGCTGCCGGCGTGGCGATGGGTCTGGCGCTGACGCCGGACTCGGTTGGTCTGGCCAGCCCACGCATCGCGCTGGTGGCGCCGCCGCTGGCCGCTCGCACGCTGGACGGCCAGGTGCTGGACCCCGCGGGGCACGATATTCAGGTGCGGATGCTGTCCATGGAACGCGCGCATCGCGCGGTGCCGATGACCGGCGCGATGGGCCTAGCGGTGGCCTGCCGGGTGGAGGGCAGCATCCCCCACGCGGTGGCCACGCGCGGGGCTCGGCCGGAGGAAATCCGCGTCGGCCATGCTTCCGGCGTTGTCGCCGTGGGGGCGGAAGTCAGGCAGACCAACACCGGCTGGTTCGCCGAAAGCGCCGTGGTGTTCCGCACCCAGCGCCGGCTGATGCAGGGCGCCGTCGCTATAGCAGGTTAGCCAGCAGGGTTACGCCGGAGACGGTCAGCAGCCCCAGCACCAACCGGCGAAACTGGGCGTCGCTGACATGGCGGTAGGCGCGCGCGCCCAGCAGCGCCGGCACCAACATGGCCGGCGCCACCACCAGGAACAGCCAGCCGGCCTCGGCCGTGATGGTGCCGGTCAGCAGGTAGCCGGCGAAGGTCGTGGCGTGCATCACCAGGTTGAAGGTCTGGAACACGCTGCGGGCCTGGTGCCGGTCCCAGCCGCGCATGGTGCACCACAGCGTCGGCACCGGGCCGGTCAGGCCGCCGATGCCGCCGAGCACGCCGCCGATGCCGCCCGCAACCGCATCCGCCACCCGACCGCCGAAGGTGATGTGCGGCAGCTTGTTGGCGAACAGCATCAGCGGGCACCACACCACCAGGAGCAGCCCCAGCCCGCCCTTGAACAGCCGCGCATCCAGCATCGGCAGCAACCAGATGCCCAGCGGCACGCCCAGCAACCCGCCGGCGACGAAGGGCAGAGCGCGCGGCAGGCTGTTCAGCCGCAGTTGCGGTATGGCCAGCGCCTGGCCGATGAGCGAACCGAACACCACCAGCGGACCGGCCAGCGCCGGTTCCAGCGCCCAGGCCCAGACCGCCCAGGCCACCAGGCCGAAGGCAAAGCCCGACAGCCCCTGCACGAATCCCGCCAGGGCCGCGCCCAACGCCACAACCGCAATCACCATGCGTGGATTTGACGCCACCCGCCGCCGCGATACAAGCGAGGCCAAGCATGGAGGATACAACGTGAGCACGCAGCGCTTTCGCGTCGGCTATCTCGGCTGGGTGCCGCACCCCGCCTTCCTGGAAACCGCTGCGGGGATTCCGGAGCTAGACGTGCTCCGCATTCCGCTGGACCTGCCAACGGATGAGGTGATTGCGCAGTTGGCGGGGTGCCATGGCTACTACGCGCAGGCCAGCCGGCAGGAATTGGCCCTGCCCTACCATGTGCATGCGGAACTGCTGGGCAAGCTACCGAAGCTGCTGATGGTGGGCAGCTACGGCGCCGGCTACGACACATGCGACCCCGATGCCTGTGCGGCCGCCGATGTGCTGCTGATCAACCAGGCCGGCGGTAATGCGGAAGGCGTGGCGGAACACGCCGTGGGCATGATGCTGGCGCTGCTGAAGCGCATGCCGGAAGCTCAGGCCGCGATGCGCGCCGGCCGCGCCCAGGACCGCGCGGCGCTGATGGGCCGCGACCTCCGCGGCAAGACGGTGGGGCTGGTCGGCATCGGCCATGTCGGCACGCGCACGGCCGAGATTCTGAACCTGGCCTTCCAATGCCGGGTGCTGGCGTACGACCCCTACCTGGACGCGCCCACGGTGGCGGCGCGCGGCGCGGAGAAGGTGGAGATGGCGACGCTGCTGGCCGAGAGCGACATCATCAGCATCCATTCCCCGCTGACCGGCGAGACCCGCAGCCTGATGAATGGCGACAGCTTTGCGAAGATGAAGCCGGGCGCGATCTTCGTCACCACGGCGCGCGGCTTCATCCACGAGGAACCGGCACTGCATCAGGCACTTACCAGCGGCCACCTGGCCGGGGCGGGCCTGGACGTATGGGCCGACGAGCCGCCGGAGCCGAGCCACCCCCTGCTGCAACTGGACAACGTGCTGATGAGCCAGCACACCGCCGGCGTGACGCATGAGAGCCGCGGCAACATCAGCCGCATTGCCGCGCTGGCGTTTGGGGATGTGGCGCGCGGCCGGATGCCACCGCGCATCATCAACCCCGCCTCGGTCCCGGCTTTCCGGGCGCGGTACGAGGCGGCGTTCGGGCGGAAGTTAGAGGGCTAACCCTTCCCAGGCCCAGGGGCGCGCGGCCTTGTCGCGCGCCTGCCAGGCCAGGATTTCCGCGCGGCGCTTCATCGTCAGCGCAATCTCGTCCAACCCTTCCAGCAGGGCGCTGCGCTTGCGCGGGTCCACGCTGAACGGGATTTCCTCGCCATTCGGGGTGATCACCACCTGCCGTTCCAGGTCCACGCTGGTGTAGGCGTTGCTGGGGGAGGCCGCGGTCTGCTCGGCGATGCGCTGCACGTCGGCGGTGGCCAGGCGGATCGGCAGCATGCCGTTCTGGAAGCAGTTGTTATAGAAGATGTCGCCGAAGCTGGGGGCGATGAAGCAGCGCAGACCCAGGTCGCGCAACGCCCAGACCGCGCCTTCGCGGGAGGAGCCGCAGCCGAAATTCTCGCCGGCCAGCAGGATGGGCGAGGCGCGGTAGGGCGCCTGGTTCAGCGGGAAGTCGGGGCTCTCGCTGCCATCGGCGTTGAAGCGGAAGCGCTCGAACGCGTAGCGCCCCAGGCCGTCGCGCCCGGCGCCGATCAGTCGCTGCGCCGGGATGATCATGTCGGTGTCCACGTTGGCGCGCAGCAGCGGCGCAGCGGGACCGGTGATGGTGATGAAGGCGTCCATCTCAGAAGCTCCTGACATCGACAATGGCGCCGGCCAGCGCGGCGGCGGCAGCCATGGCCGGACTGGCCAGGTGGGTGCGGGCGCCGGTGCCCTGGCGGCCCACGAAGTTGCGGTTGCTGGTGGAGACGCTGCGCTTGCCCGCCGGCACGCTCTCGCCATTGACGCAGACGCACAGCGCGCAACCGGGTTCGCGCCATTGGAAGCCGGCTTCGAGAAACTGGGTGTGCAGGCCTTCGGCCTCGGCCTCGCGCTTCACCGTCTCGCTGCCCGGGACCACCCAGGCAGTGACGTGCGGCGCGACCTTGCGACCGCGCAGCACTCCGGCGGCATCGCGCAAATCGGACAGGCGGGAGTTGGTGCAACTGCCGATGAAGACCCAGTCCACCGGCGTCCCGATCAGCGGCTGGCCAGCCTCAAGGCCGATATAGTCCAGCGCGGCGCGGTCAGCGGCGCTGGCCGGCTGCGGCACCGTGGCAGTGACCGGCGCCACCTGCTCCGGGCTGGTACCCCAGGTGATCTGCGGCGCGATCTGTGACGCGTCGATGGTGACTTCGCGGTCGAATAGCGCGCCGTCGTCACTGCGCAGGTTGCGCCAGGCGCTGACGGCTTGGTCCCAGGCGGCGCCGGTGGGGGCGAAACGCCGGCCCTTCACATAGGCGACGGTGATGTCGTCCGGCGCCACGAAGCCCATCTTGGCGCCCATCTCGATGCTGAGGTTGCACAGCGTCAGCCGCGCTTCCAGCGGCAGCGCGCGCACCGCCTCGCCGGCGTATTCCACCGCGTAACCGGTGCCGCCGGCAGTGCCCAACTGGCCGATGGCGGCCAGGATCATGTCCTTCGCCGTAACGCCAGCAGGCAGCGTGCCAGTGAAGGTCAGCCGCATGCTGCGCGGCTTGCGCTGCATCAGGGTTTGCGTGGCCAGCACATGGGTCAATTCCGAAGCGCCGATGCCGAAGGCAAGCGCGCCGACACCGCCATTGGTGCATGTGTGGCTGTCGCCGCAGACCAGCGTGGTGCCTGGCAGCACGATGGCAAGTTCGGGCGCCATCACGTGCACAATGCCATGGCCAGGCTGGCCGAGGTCGAACAGGCGGATGCCGGTTTCCTTCACTCGCTGGCGCAGCTTGGCGATGGGGCTAGCGCCGCCGGCGAAGGTGGCGCTGGTGCGACCCGGAGCGGAGGAGACGGCGTGGTCCGGCGTGGCGAAGACCAGGTCGGGCCGGGCCAGGTCGTAGCCGCGTTCGCCCACCTCAGTCAGGGCGCGGGCGCCGGACATGTCGTGCAGCAGCACGCGATCCACATGCAGCAGCGCCCAGTCGTCGCCGAGGTCTGCCACCACATGCGGCGCCCATAGCTTGTCGAACAGGGTTTGCGGCATCGGCGGGTCTCCCTTGGGTCGGCATCTTGCGCCGGGGCGCCGCTGCCGCCAAGGTTGTGGCGCGAATGGAGGTCCCGATGGTCGATCTGGTGGTGCGTGGCGATTGCGTGGTGACACCGCATGCGGTGGGGCCGGCCGACGTGGCGATGGCCGATGGCAAGATCGTTGCCGTTGCCGCCTATGGCACCTTCCCGGTGCCCGAGGGTGTGCGCGTGGTGGACGCCACCGGCAAGGTGGTGATGCCCGGCGGCATTGATCCGCACACCCATTGCCTCTGGCCGAATTTCGGGCCAGGCGGGCGGATCGACTTCACCAAGGGGCCGAGCGTGGTCGGCAAGGCGGCGCTGCATGGCGGCACCACCACCATAGTGGACTTCACCCGCGTGATGGCGGGCGAGACCGTGCAGGGCGCCATCGACAAGCGCATGGCGCACTGGAACGAGGATGGCAGCCCCTGCGACTGGGCCTTCCACACCATGGTCGAGGGCGACCTGGACCCGTCCATTCCGGCGCAGCTGGGCGAGGCGATCGAGGCCGGGTTCGCTACCGTAAAAATCTTCACCACCGACATCACGCCGTCACGCAAGGGCCGCATGGTGGATTTCGGTGACATCTGGGAGGTGTTCCAGGTGCTGGCGAAGAAGGGTGGGCTCGGGGTGATCCATTCCGAGGACAACGACATCGTCATGCACATGTACGCCAAGCTGATCCGTGAGAATCGCGTGGCGTTCGAGAACATGGCGGAGGTGCACAACACGCTGAGCGAGGACATCAGTTTTCGTCGCGTGATGCGACTGGCGGAGCATGTGCCGGGCACCGCGCTTTACATGATGCACGTGTCCGCCGGCAACGGCGT
Organism: Acetobacteraceae bacterium; assembly: GCA_947371015.1. Lineage (GTDB taxonomy): Bacteria > Pseudomonadota > Alphaproteobacteria > Acetobacterales > Acetobacteraceae > CAIMOR01. Next base: position 6,499 of record CANBNK010000057.1, read on the forward strand.
GCGCGCCATTCGCGATGCCCGGGCCAAGGGCCTGCCGATCTATGGCGAGAGCCTACACCAGTACATGCTGTACACGCAGGACGACTACAAGAAGCCGAACGGCCAGATCTACCACACCTATCCCAGCCTGAAGTCGCAGGCGGACCAGGATGAGCTGTGGGCCGGTACGCTGGACGGCAGCATCAACTGCGTTGCCACCGATGAACTGTGCTGCAACCTCAGCGTGAAGACGCAGGGCGTGCGTATCGACGACGTCACCGGCGGCAATAGCGGCGTGGAGCCGCGCGTGGCGGTGATGTATTCCGAGATGGTGGGCAAGCGTGGCTATACACTGCGGCGCTTTGTCGATCTCGTCTCTACCAACGCGGCCAAGCTGATGGGCATGTACCCGAAGAAGGGCGCCATCGCCGCCGGCAGCGACGCCGATATCGTCATCCTGGACCCCGCGCTGAAGCGCACCGTGCGGGCCGAGCAGCTGCACGAGAGCGACTACACCCCGTGGGAAGGCCGCCAGGTGGATGCCTGGCCCAGCATGACGATCCTGCGGGGCAAGATCGTGGTCGAGGGCGAGCGCTGGCTGGGCGATGAGCGCGGCGGCCAGTATCAGAGCCGCAAGATCGCCGACGAAATCCGCGCCGGCGCGATGTTGGATTGACCCCGCCGGAACTCCGAGCCCTGCTGGCTGACAGCGTGGCGCTTTGGAGCGCCGAGGCCCGCGTTTGGGTGGACGGCGAGGCGGTGCGCGTGGGCGAGATACGCGTGACGGCGGCGGCGCCCGAGGACCTGCCCATTCGCTGGTGGCTGGAACGGCCGGGGCAGAAGCGGCCCTGTACCTCGGTGCTTGGCCTGTTGCGCAGCCTGCGCAATGCGCTGGGCGGCGGCGAAGCACAGAAGCTGCGCGTGGTATGATCCCCGTCGTCGTCCTCACCGGCTTCCTTGGCGCCGGCAAGACCACACTGCTGAAGCGGCTGCTGCGCGACCCCGGCTATGCCGACAGCGCCGTGATCATCAACGAATACGGCGAGGTGCCGCTGGACCACGACCTGCTGGCCAGCAGCGAGGAAACTTTTGTCAGTACCTCCACCGGCTGCCTGTGCTGCGTGGTGCGCTCAGACCTCGCCGCCACGCTGATGGACCTGCATCGCCGCCGGCGCTTGGGCGAAGTGCCGGCCTATAAGCGCGTGCTGATCGAGACCAGCGGCCTGGCCGACCCGGCGCCCATCCTGCACGCTCTGATGACGGAACAGCCGGTGCTGGAAACCCACAGGCTGGAAGCGGTGGCGACGCTGGTGGACGCGCTGCACGGCGCGGCCGCGCTGGAGCGCCACCCGGAAGCGCAGCGCCAGGTGCGCCTGGCGGACCGCATTCTGCTGACCAAGCCGGACCTCGCGGACACCACCGCGTTGCGCGCCACGCTGGCCACGCTGAACCCGGGGGCGGAACTGCGCGACGTGCTGCACGGCGCGGTGCCGGCCGACTGGCTGCTGGCCGCCGCACCACGCACCGACGAATGGCTGGACGCCACCGCGCGGCACAGCGCCAACCTCGGCAGCGTCATCATCGAACGCGAGGCACCGATCCCGGCCATGGCGCTGACGCTATGGCTGCAAGGCCTGGCCGAACACCTGGGCACCAAGCTGCTGCGGCTGAAGGGCCTGGTCTGCATCGCCGAGGCACCGGAAGCGCCAGCCGTGCTGCACGGCATCGGCCATGTCATGCACGCGCCGGCCTGGCTGGAAGCCTGGCCAAGCGCCGACCACCGCAGCCGCATCGTGCTGATCGGCCAGGGCATCCCGCCCTATTGGCCGCTGCGCCTGCTCGATGCCATCGAGGAGGAAGTCCGCGCGGCCAGCGCCCTGCCTGGCTAGGCGGGAACGCTGCCGCGGCGGGGCGCGTCAGGCCGGACCGTGCCCGAGCGCCTCGGCGACGATGGCGTTGTCCACCGTGCCCGCGAAACCAGGCTTCCAGGTTATGGCACCGGCGGTGAACATGGCGTGCTCCAGCCGCAGGAAGGCTTCCTCCGGGTAGAACGGGTCCGGCGTCCACATGCCCTGCGCCTTGTAGCGTGCCAGCGCCGCCTTCAGCAGCGGCAGCGGCAGGTCGGGGAAGTAGCTGGCGACGCAGTCGGCCAATGCGTCGGAAGGGCTGGCCGCCACCCATGCGAGAGTCTTCGCCAGCCCGCGCAGCATGGCCTTGAACTCGGCGCGCTTGGTCTGAAGATTCTGCACCGTGGTATAATAGGTGGTGTAGGCGGTCGGCCCACGAGACGCCGCGATGTGCCAAACATGGGCACGGCCGGACATTTCCAGCTGGCTTGCCAGCGGCTCGAACACCTGGGCCACGTCCAGCTTGCCCTCGGCCACGGCCTCGGCATTCTCGGCCATGGTGCGATCGGTCACGCGCTTCACCGTGGTTGGGTCCAGGCCGTCCTGGCGCACATCCTCCTGCAGGGTCCACCACGGCGTCGGCACTTCGCTGACGGTGCCCAGCGTCATGCCCGCCAGGTCGCGCAGGCGGAAGCCGGGGTTGGGCTGGCGTCCCACCAGGAAGAACGGGTCGCCCATCACCACGCTGCCGAAGTTGCGCAGCGGTGAGGCGTGGTCGGCCTCATGCGCCAGCAATATCCGCATCGGCCCGCCCCAGGCCAGGTCCGCCTGGCCGGAAAGCACCACGTCCTTGGCGTTGCCGGGAATGAAGCCGCCCAGCAACTGCACCTCCACGCCCTCGGCGGCGTAGGCGCCACGGGCCAGGGCCGCATAGAACGGCGCGTAGAACACCGCACGGAAGGGTTCCTGCAAACGAATTGGGGTCATGGCGCCTTCCTTGCATTGTCGCGGCTGTACCGTGGCGTATTCTGCGCCACCCGCCAACCTGCCGAGGCCCCGCCATGATCACCCGCCGACTGCTGCTCGCGGCGCCCCTGCTGGCGACGCCGGCCATTGCCCAGGAACGCTTTCCCTCGCGCGCGCTGCGCATGATCATCCCGGTCGGCGTCGCCGGCGTGACCGACGTGGTGGGCCGCATCATCGCCGAGAGCATGAGCCGCACGCTGGGCCAGCCGGTGGTGGTGGAGAACATCCCCGGCGCCGGCAGCTCGGTCGGCGCCGCGGCCTTCATGCGCGCGCCGTCGGATGGGCACACCTTCTTCATCGGCACCAACAACCACGCTGTCATGAAGGCGATGCACAAGGAGTTCGCCTATGACGTCTTCGCCGACTTTATCCCGCTGACCCTGGTCAGCCGGCAGCCCTACATGCTGGCGGTCCACCCCAGCGTGCCCGCGGCCAACGTGCCGGAGTTGCTGGCCTGGCTGCGGGCGCAGGGCGACGTGGCCAATTACGGCGCCACCGCACCGGGCGCCACCAACCACATGGCCGGCGAGCTGTTCAAGCAGCTGACGCAGTTCGACTTCACCGTGGTGCCCTATCGCACCGCGGCCAATGCGGTGCAGGACCTGGTGGCCGGCCGGATGAACTTCACCATCGACAGCATCACCATGCTGCGCCCGCTGATGCAGGATGGCCGGGTGCGCGGCCTGGCCGCCAGCGGCGCGGACCGCTCGGCGTTATTGCCGGGCATGCCCACCATCGCCGAGGGCGGCGTGACGGGGTTCGACCTGACCGCCTGGCAGGTGCTATTCGGCAAGCCCGGCATGCCCGCCGCGGCCATGGCGGCACTGGAGGATGCCGGGCGCAAGGCCGTGGCCGACCCCGCGGTGCAGCAGCGCCTGCTGGCCGCGGGCTGCGAGACCTGGCCCGACAGCTCCCCGGCGGCGGCGCGGGCCCTGATCAAGGCCGAGGTCGAGCGCTGGGGGCCAATCGTGGCACGGATGGGGCTGGCCAACTGACCGCGATGCGGGCAATTGGCGGGCAAGGGAGCCGCCAATGACCGCAGAGCTGTTTTCGCTGGCAGGATCCAGCGCCTTCATCACCGGCGCGTCCGGCGAACTCGGCGGCCACTTTGCCCGCGTGCTGCACCGTGCCGGCGCCCGCGTGGTACTGGCAGCGCGGCGGCTGGAAGCCTGCGCCGCGCTGGCCGCCGAACTGGGCGAACGCGCCCAGGCCGTGGCGCTGGACGTGCTGGACGAAGCCAGCATCAAGGCCGCCTTCGACGCCGCCGGCGTTTGCGACATCATCGTGAACAATGCCGGCACCGCCGTCAGCAAGCCGGTGCTGCAGCAAACCGCGGCCGACTGGGACAGCGTGCTGGACGTGAACCTGCGCGGCTGCTTCCTGGTTGCGACCGAAGCCGCCCGCCGCCTGGTGGCGGCCCAGCAGGGCGGCAGCATCATCAACATCGCCAGCATCGGCGGGCTGCGGATTTTGCAGGGCGTGGCCGGCTACACCGCCTCCAAGGCCGGGCTGGTGCAGTTGAGCAAACAGATGGCGGTGGAACTCGCCCGCTACAACATACGCGTCAACGCGCTGTGCCCCGGCTATGTCGCCACGCCGATCAATGCCGAGTTCTTCGCCTCCGAAGCCGGCAAGGCCGTGGTCAAGCGCGTGCCGCAACGCCGGCTCGGCACACCGGATGATCTCACCGGCCCGCTGCTGCTGCTGGCCAGCGCCGCCGGTGCCCACATGACCGGCGCCACGCTGGTGGTGGATGGCGGGCATTCTGTCAGCCCGCTTTAGCGCGGGATGCGTTGAGGCGGCATGGCCGAAAAAGCTGAAACCCGCGATCTTCAATAAGCTGGAGCAGGCGCTGTGAGCGAAAGCGAACCCAGCATGCTCCAGCGCCACTCGCCGCCAGACCATAAAGCAACAGGAACGCCGCCATGGACTTCGCGCTCTCGCCCGAGATCGACGCCACCCGCCAGCGCATCCGCGCCTTCGTCGAGGATCGGATCATCCCGCTGGAGAGCGACCCGGCCAGCTACGACGCGCATGAGAACATCGCCAAGCCGCTGCTGGAGACGCTGCGCGCCGAAGCGAAGGCGCAAGGCCTCTGGGCACTGGGCATGCCGAAGGAGCGCGGCGGCCAGGGCTTCAACATGGTCGGCCTGGCTGCCTGCTATGAGGAAATGAACCGTAGCATCTTCGGCCCTTGCGTCTTCCACGCCGCGGCGCCGGAGGATGGCAACATGCGTGTGCTGAACCAGGTGGGCACCGAGGCGCAAAAGCAGAAATGGCTGCAACCGATCATCGACGGCAAGGTCGGCTCCGCCTTCGTCATGACCGAACCCGATGGCTGCGGCAGCGACCCGTCGCTGACCTACACGCGCGCCGACCGCAAGGGCAATGACCGCTGGGTCGTCACCGGCCGCAAGTGGTTCATCACTGGGGCGGAAGCCGCCACCCACTTCATCCTGATGGCGCGCACCAGCGACGACAATCGCCGTGGCCTCTCGGCCTTCATGTTCCACAAGGACCAGCCGGGCTGGCGCATCGTGCGCCGCATCCCGATCATGGGGCCGGAGGAACATGGCGGCCATTGCGAGCTGGAGTTCGACGGACTGGAGATCGCCGACGAGGACATGCTTATGGGCGTGGGCGACGGGCTGCGACTGACGCAGATCAGGCTTGGCCCGGCACGGCTGACCCATTGCATGCGCTGGACCGGCATGGGTCGCCGCGCGCTTGAGATCGCCATGGAATACATCGTCCGGCGCGACAGCTTCGGCGGCAAGCTGATCGACAAGGAGAGCATCCAGCAGATGATCGGCTCCGCCGCGATGGAACTCGACATCGCCCGGCTGGTGACGATGCGCGCCGCCTGGGCGCTGGACCAGGGCAGCCAGGCGCGCAAGGAGGTTTCCACCGCCAAGGTCGTGGCCGCCGATGCGCTGCAGAAGGCGGTGGATACGTCGCTGCAATTGCTCGGCGCGCGCGGCTATAGCAAGGACACGGTGGTGGAGTGGATGTACCGCTACGCCCGCCAGGCCCGGCTGGTGGACGGCGCCAGCGAGGTGCATCGGATGGTGCTGGCCAATCGGCTGCGGAAGGAAGGCAAGGACTTCTTCCAGTGGGGTGCCGTCAACGGGTAACGCGATTTCCAGCGGGCGTTCGGCGGCGGATATGCGCTAGCCTTCCGGCAAAACCGGAGGGATTGCCATGTTCGCTCGCCGTACGCTGCTGGCCGCCACGCTCGCCTCGCCTGCCCTCGCCCAAGGCGCCTGGCGGCCGGAAAAGCCCATCCGCGTCATCGTCCCCTACACGCCGGGCGCCATCAACGACATCCTTGCCCGGCTGGTGGGCGAGCGCATGCAGGACGTGTTCGGCCAGCCCGGCCTGGTGGAGAACCGGCCGGGCGCCAGTGGCTCGCTTGGCATCGCCGCGGCGGCCCAAGCGGCGCCTGATGGCCACACCATCGCGGTGTGCAACGCCGCCAACCTGTGCATGAACCCCTTCCTCTTCGCCAATACCGGCTACGATCCGCAGAAGGACATCGCCCCGCTCACCGTGGCCGTGCGGCTGATGAACGCGCTGGGCGTGCGCGGTGACGGCCCGATCCGCGACCTGCGCGACCTCATCGCCCGCGCCAAGGCGGCGCCTGGCCAGCTCAGCTATGCCAGTTCCGGCGCCGGGTCCTCGCCGCATCTGGCGGCCGAGCTGTTCAAGCACCAGGTCGGGCTGGACGTGGTGCATGTGCCCTATCGCGGCTCCTCGCCGGGCATGATCGACCTGATCGGCGGTCGGGTGGACTTCACCATCGACAACCTGCCCAACGTGCTGGCGCAGGTGGAGGCCGGCAAGGTGCGCGCCCTGGCTGTTACGGGTACCGAACGCGACCCCACCCTGCCCCAGGTGCCGACCTTCCAGGAAGCCGGGGTGCCCGGCTACGAGATGTATGTCTGGTTCGGCTTCGTCGGGCCATCAGCGCTGCCGCCACGCATCCGGGAGGCACTGGGCGCCGGCATCACCCGCATCGTCGAGGGCGAGGAGACCCGCGAGAAGCTACGCCGCGCCGGCGCCACGCTGTGGCCGCAGGACGGCGCCGGCTTCGCCCGGCTGATCGACGCCGAGTTGACCAAGTGGGGCGGGGTGATCCGCTCGGCCGGGCTGAAGCTGGAATAGCCGGCTGATTGCACCCGGCCCCGATCTGGGGCTGAATCATGGGCGACCCGCTGAAAGGCCGCCCGCATGACCGCCACGCTGTTCCGCAACTTCCGCCTGTTCGACGGCACCGCCACCCTGGCCGAGGGGATGAGCCTGCTGGTCGAGGCTGGCCGGATCAAGGAAGTGGGCGCCGGCGTCAGCAGCGCCAGCGCCCGCGTGGTGGAGTGCGGCGGCCGCACGCTGATGCCGGGGCTGATCGACGCCCATGTCCATGTCTATGCCGCCGATGCCGACCTGGGCCGGCTGGACCGCATGCCACGCAGCCTGCAGGCGGTGCATGCGGCGCGGGACCTGGAAGACAGCCTGAAGCGCGGCTTCACCACCGTGCGGGACGCGGCCGGCGCCGATTGGGGGCTGGCGACCGCACTAGATACCGGGCTGATCAAAGGGCCGCGACTGTTCTTCCCGGGCCAGGCGCTCTCCCCCACCGGCGGCCATGGCGACATGCGGCCCAATACGGCGCTGGATAATCTGTGCGGCTGCTGCGGCAACGCCGCCACCATCGGCATCGTGGCGGATGGCGTGGACGAGGTGCGGCGCGCCGTGCGTGGCAACCTGAAGAAGGGCGCGCACCACATCAAGATCATGGCCTCCGGCGGCGTCGCTTCGCCGAGTGACCCGATCTACGCGCTGCAATACTCGGATGAGGAGATCGCCTGCGCGGTCTGGGAAGCCCGCGCCTGGAAGCGCTACGTGCTGGCCCACGCCTACACGCCGGAAGCGATCTTCCGCGCGGTGCGGCTCGGCGTCCGCAGCGTGGAGCATTGCAACCTGATCGACGCGCCGACCGCCCGCTTCATGGCCGCGCAGGGCGCCTTCGCCGTTCCGACGCTGGTGACCTACCAGGCGCTGGAGGATGAGGGCGCCGCGCTGGGCCTGCCGCCGGAGAGCATGGCCAAGCTTTCCAGCGTCAAGGGCGCCGGGCTTGGCAGCCTGGAGATCCTGTACCAGGCCGGCGTGCCGATGGGCTTCGGCACCGATTTGCTGGCCGGCATGCGCCGCCGCCAGTCAGAGGAGTTCGTGATCCGGCGGGAAGTGCTGCCGGCGCTTGAAGTGCTGCGCCAGGCAACGCTGACCAACGCCCAGTTGCTGCAGCAGGAAGGCCAGCTGGGCGTCATCGCCGCCGGCGCGCTGGCCGACATCATACTTGTTGACGGCGACCCGCTGGCCGACATCTCCGTGCTCGTCGGCCAGGGCGAGCGCATTCCCTTCGTCATGAAGGGCGGCGAGGCAATGGTGAACCGGCTGTGAGCCGCCCGCCCGGTTGCCACCGCGTCGCCCTGGTCTTGCAGGGCGGTGGGGCGCTGGGCGCCTATCAGGCCGGCGTCTATCAGGCGCTGGAGGAAAACGGCATCGCGCCGGACTTCGTCGCCGGGGTCTCGATCGGCGCCATCAACGCCGCGATCATCGCCGGCAATCCGCCGGCCCGCCGATTGGAACGGCTGCGCGCCTTTTGGGAGCGCATCACCGACCGCACGACCTTCCTGCTGCCGGAGGGCGACAGCTTCCGCAGCGCGGCTGGCATGTGGAGCACCCTGAGCACCATCTGGCAGGGCCAGACCGGCTTCTTCGCACCGCATACGCTCAGCACTTGGCTGGCGCCGCGCGGCAGCGCCGCCGCCACCAGCTTCTATGATACCGAGCCGCTGCGCCGCACCCTGGCGGAACTGGTGGACTTCGAGCTGTTGCGGACCGGGCCGGTGCGGCTGGCAGTTGGGGCGGTGCAGGTGGACAGCGGCAACCTGACCTTCTTCGACACAGCCACGCAGGAGCTTGGCCCGCAGCACATCATGGCCAGCGGCGCGCTGCCGCCAGCGCTGCCGATGGTGCAGGTGGGCACCGACTGGTTCTGGGATGGCGGCATCGTTTCCAACACGCCGCTGCAATACCTGCTGGAAAGCTGCGCCGAGGGTGACAGCCTGGTGTTCCAGGTGGACCTGTTCCCCGCCCGCGGCCCGCTGCCGCGCGACATGGGGGAAGTGCTGGGGCGGCAGAAGGACATCCAGTATTCGTCGCGCACACGCTACACGACGGACCTGTACAAGCAGGTTTTTGGCCTGAAGCAGCAACTGTTCGAAGCGCTGTCGGCGCTGCCCGAGGCAGCCCTGACCTCAGCCCAACGCCAGCAGCGCGACGCCCTGCGGGCCTTGCCGGAATACCTGGTGTTCCAGCTGATCTATCAGCAGAAATCCTGGGAGGGCCAGGCCAAGGACTATGAGTTCAGCGCCACCACCATGCAGGAACACTGGCGCAGCGGACATGAAGACACCATGCGGACGCTGAACCGGCGGGACTGGATGGTGATGCCGCCACGCGGCACCGGCATCATCACGCATGACGTCCACCGGGAAACCTAGAGTGTGATCGTCGCAGGCGGAATCGCCGAAGACGTGAATCACACGACAAAACAATGAGCTGGAGTCTGTCGGGCGCTTCTGTCTGCGCCTGACAGAACCTAGTCGGCCATCACGGCGACGCCTGGCCGGCCAGCATGCCCATGTTGCTCGGGCAGCCGCAGCGGCCACCCAGGGGGGTCGGCTCCGCCAGCCGGCAGCTCACCTGTATCGCCTGGATGCTGGCGCGGCAGATGCGCGCCTCGGTCGGGGCCGGCTTGGCCGCGGCCACCGGGCTGGCGACAGGCGGAGCCGGCGGTACCAGGCCCGGCGGCGGTGCCGCCAGCAGGGGGTCCGAATAGGCCGGGCCGTCGAAGGCGGGGCCGTAGTAGATCGGTGCCTGAGCCGGCCCGTAGGGATAGGCGTAGCCCGGGTAGTAGCCGGGGTAGCCGCCATACCAACCCCGATAGGCCAGCGCCGCACCAACCCCAACGCCTACGCCGATACCTACCCGGCCCCAGCCGCGCCCGCCGCCCCCGCCATGGCCGCCGCGGCGCGCCTCCGCCGGCGCTATGGCCAGCGCGAGGACCACCAGTGCAGCCAGGCCTGCAAGCATCGTGCGACGCATGACATTTCCTCCGCAGTCTGCCACTGCAACGCGCATCCTGGTCCCTGGGTCCCCCGGCGTCGAGCCTGCCGTGCCGCCGGGCATGGCGGCGCTGCAACGGCGGCCGGCCGAAGCGCGCGGGAATCGGCAGAACAGCTTGATTTCGTCCCGCCAGCGGCGCATATGCCCGGCGGACCTGGGACGGCCACCCAACAGGGTTGGACCGCCGGGCGGTGATCGGGGCGCCTGACGCCCACTGGACAACATACCGGGCCCAACCGCCGACCCGGCGAAGGAACCGATAGCGCTTGAACGATACCCCTGAGCGGACCGCCCCCCCGGCGGCCGAGACCGACCACACGGAAACCCCGGCGACGGCCCTGCCCGTCGTGGCAGCCCCGACGGATGACGTCGTAGCCGAAGCGGTCGCGGCCCCTGTGGCCGAGGCAGTTGCGGCGCCCGCAGCCGTGGCTGAGGCCGAGCCGGTTGCCGACGCAACGCCGGAACCGGCGCTGGCCGACGCCGCAGCCGATGAGACCCTGGATGCCGAAGCCGATGCGGGCGACGCCTCGGAAGATGATGACTACGACGACGAGCCGGAAGACGAAGCCGAGGAAGCCGCCCCCGCGCGCACCAGCTTCGACGACCTTGGCCTGTCCGAGCAGATCGTCCAGGCGGTAACCGAATCAGGCTACACCTACCCGACGCCGATCCAGGAGCAGGCCATCCCGGTGGTGCTTATGGGCCGCGACGTGCTGGGTTGCGCGCAGACCGGCACCGGCAAGACCGCCAGCTTCGTGCTGCCTATGCTCGATATCCTGACCGGCAGCCGGGCCAAGGCGCGCATGCCGCGCAGCCTGATCCTGGAACCGACGCGCGAGCTGGCGCTGCAGGTGGCCGAGAACTTCGTCAAGTACGGCAAGCACCTGAACCTGTCCTGCGCGCTGCTGATCGGCGGCGAGAGCATGAACGACCAGCGCGATGTGCTGGAAAAGGGCGTGGACGTTCTGATCGCCACGCCGGGCCGCCTGATGGACCTGTTCGACCGCGGCCGCATCCTGATGGCAGACTGCAAGCTGCTGGTCATCGACGAAGCCGACCGCATGCTGGACATGGGCTTCATCCCCGATGTCGAGCGGATTGTGGCCATGCTGCCGCCGCTGCGCCAGACGCTGTTCTTCAGCGCCACCATGGCGCCGGAAATCCGCAAGCTGGCCGACGCCTTCCTGCGCAACCCGCGTGAGATCAGCGTCTCCGCCCCGGCGAGCGTGGCCACCACCATCACCGCCGGCCTGGTCTATGTCGGCGACCGTGAGAAGCGGGAGGCGCTGCGCCGCCTGCTGCGGGCCGAGCCGGTGCAGAACGCGCTGATCTTCTGCAACCGCAAGATCGAGGTGGATGTCCTCTACAAGTCACTGAAGCGGCACGACTTTTCGGTCGGCGCGCTACATGGCGACATGGACCAGTCCACCCGCTTCGCCACGCTGACCAAGTTCAAGAACAACGAGTTGCAGCTGCTGGTCTGCTCGGACGTCGCGGCGCGTGGCCTCGACATCGGCGGCCTCAGCCATGTGTTCAACTTCGACGTGCCGTTCCACGCCGAGGACTATGTGCACCGCATCGGCCGCACCGGCCGCGCCGGCCGTGAAGGCCGCGCCTACAGCATCGCCACCGCCGATGACGTGAAGTCGGTGCAGGCGATCGAGAAGCTGACCGGCAAGCCGATCCCGCGCATCGCGATCGAGGGCCTCGACGTGGTCACCGACGAGGAACTGGCTGCCGCCGCGGCGCGCCCGCGTGGCCGTGGCCGGGGTGCCCCGGCCCGTGGTGGCCGCGATGGTGCCAGCAGCAGCCGCGATGGCGCCCGGCGTGACGGGCGTGGTGGCGGCCGTGGCCGTGGCGAGGGCCGCGCCCCCCGCGAGGAGGGCGCCCGCGCCCCGCGCGAGGAAACCGCCCGCGCCCCGCGTGAGGAAGCCGAGCGCGCCCCGCGCGAAGCCCGCCCGCCGCGTGAGGACCGCCCGCGCCGCGACGACCGCCCGCGTGGTGACCGCCCGCGTGAGGATCGGCCTCGCGAAGACCGCCCCCGCGAAGACCGGCTGCGTGAGGATCGCCCGCGCCGTGACGACCGCCCTCGCGATGAGGCCCCGCGCGCTTCGCGCGACGAGTTCCGCGCCGACGCGCCGCGCCGCGATGACCGCCCGCGCGACGACCGCCCGCGTGACGACAGGCCGCGCCGGGAGGAGTTCCGCCGCCGCGACCGCGACGACCTGGGCCCGACCGTCCAGGGCTTCGGCGACCAGATCCCGGCCTTCATGCTGATCGCCATTCCGCGCCCGCGGAAGGAGAGCCAGGCCGAGATCGACGCCGAGCGCGAGCAGGAAGCAGCCTGAGCCTTTCAGGCTTCGGCACCAGCACCAAGTAAGGAACGGGGGCGCTTCAATGCCCCCCGCATAGGAGAGCACCACCGTGGCCGGACCGCAGCGCAGCCTTGCGACCTTCAAGTGGGAGGATGCGCTCCTCCTGGACGAAGTGCTCACCGAAGACGAGCGCATGATCCAGGACGCCGCGCGGCAGTTCTGCCAGGAACGCCTGATGCCCGGCGTGCTGATGGCCAACCGGCACGAGACCTTCGACCGCACCATCATGAACGCCTTTGGCGAGATGGGCTTCCTGGGCGCCACGCTGGAAGGCTATGGCTGCGCCGGCGTCTCCTATGTAGCCTACGGGTTGATGGCGCGCGAGGTCGAGCGCGTCGATAGCGGCTATCGTAGTGCCTTCAGCGTGCAGTCCTCGCTGGTGATGTTCCCGATCCACGCGTATGGCTCGGATGAACAAAAAGAAAAGTTCCTGCCCAAGCTGCGTACCGGCGAAATGGTCGGCTGCTTCGGCCTGACCGAACCCGACGCCGGCTCCGACCCCTCCTCCATGCGGACCCGCGCGAAGAAGGTGGATGGCGGCTACCTGATCAGCGGCAGCAAGACCTGGATCACCAACGCCCCCATCGCCGATATCGCCGTGGTCTGGGCCAAGGACGACGAAGGCACGCTGCGCGGCTTCATCCTGGAACGCGGCATGAAGGGCCTGACCTTCCCTAAGATCGAGGGCAAGTTCAGCCTGCGCGCCAGCGTGACCGGCATGATCATGATGGACGAGGTCTTCGTCCCCGAAGCCAATCGCCTGCCACTCGTAAAGTCGCTCGCCGCGCCGTTCTCCTGCCTCAACCGCGCCCGCTACGGCATTGCCTGGGGCGCGCTCGGCGCCGCCGAGTTCTGCTTTGCCGCGGCGCGTGACTATACGCTGAACCGCAAGATGTTCGGCCGTCCCCTCGCGCAGACCCAGCTGATCCAGAAGAAGCTGGCGGATATGGAGACCGAGATCACCCTCGGCCTGCATGCCGTGCTGCGCGTCGGCCGGCTGTTCGACGAAGGCAAGGTCGCGCCGGAGATGATCAGCCTGGTCAAGCGCAACAACTGCGGCAAGGCGCTGGATATCGCCCGCATGGCGCGCGACATGCACGGCGGCAACGGCATCGTGGACGACTACCATGTCATCCGCCACGTGATGAACCTGGAGACGGTCAACACCTATGAGGGCACGCACGACGTGCATGCCCTGATCCTCGGCCGCGCGATTACCGGTCTCAACGCGTTTGGCAACTGAACTTGCCATCGGCGGCATGGGCGCGGCCGGCGACGGCATCGCCCGGCTGCCCGATGGCGCCACCGGCTTCGTGCCCCTGGCCCTGCCCGGGGAGGTCGTGCGCGCGACGGTGCAGGGCAGCCGCGCCAACCTGGAAGCCGTGCTGACCGCCAGCCCGGATCGTGTCACCCCGCCCTGCCCGCATTTTTCCGAATGCGGCGCCTGCGCCTTGCAGCATTGGGCCGACGCACCCTATGCCGCCTGGAAATCAGCCAAGCTCAGCGAAGCCCTGACCCGCGCCGGCTACAGCGACGTCGCCTTGCAGCCGATGGTCCGCACCCCGCTGCGGAACCGCCGGCGCGCCGACCTGGCGCTGCGCCGCACTCCGGCGGGCCTCGCCCTGGGCTTCCATGCCCGCGGCAGCCAGCAGGTCGTGGCGCTGGAGACCTGCGAGGTCCTCGATCCCCGCTTGGTGGCACTGTTCGCGCCGCTGCGGGAAGTGCTGCGCCGGCTTTCCGCGTTGCAGAAGGAAGGCTCCGCGGTCCTGAACCTGCTGGACAGCGGGCCGGACCTGCTGCTGCGCACCGATGGCCCGCTGGACCAGCATGGCCGCACCGCGCTGGCCAGCTTTGCCGCGGCGCACGGCCTGCCGCGCATCGCCTGGGCCCGCGGCAATGCCCCGCCGGAACTGGCGGCCCAGTTGGGCAGCGTCCATATCAGCTTGAGCGGCGTGCGCGTGCAGCCCGCCCCCGGCGCCTTCCTGCAGGCCAGCCCGGCCGGGGAAGCCGGCATCATCGCCGCGGTGCTGGCCGGCTTACCGAAGAAGCTCGGCCCCAAGGCGCGCATCGCCGAACTCTACGCTGGCCTCGGTACGCTGAGCTTCCCGCTCTCGCAGCGCGCCCGGGTCAGCGCCTATGAAGCCTCCCCCGAAGCCGTGCTGGCGCTGCAGGCGGCGGCCGGCAGCCATCGCATCCAGGCCGAATGCCGCGACCTGGAGCGCCGCCCCTTGCTGCCGCTGGACCTCAAGGTGTTCCAGGTGGTGGTGCTGGACCCGCCCTTCGCCGGGGCGCCCGAGCAGGTGGCGCAGCTGGCCCGCGCCAAGGTGCCCTGCGTCATCTACGTCTCCTGCAATCCGGCGGCGCTGGGGCGGGATGCGGCGGTGCTGCGCCAAGCCGGTTATCGTTTGGCAGCAGCGACGCCGATCGATCAATTCCCCTTCTCGCCTCATCTGGAAGCAGTGGTAGCCTTCACCCTGTAACGGTTGCCCCGAGTACGGCGAACCGCTGAGCAGACAGGGAGGGGAAATCCCCATGAGCATCGAACGTCGTGGACTGCTGTTCGCGGGCGCTGGCGCGCTGACCGCGCCACTGAGCACGCCCGTGCTGCTGAGCCAGGCCCAGGCCCAGACGGCCCCGGCCGCCGCGCCGGCCATCGGCCAGGCGCCGGGCTACTACCGCACCAAGCTGGGCGGCCTCACCGTCACCATGGTGCATGACGGCTACTTCCAGCGCCCGCTGCCCGGCTTCGTCACCAACAAGCCCTTGGCCGAGGTGCAGGGCGTGCTGCGCGACAACTTCATGCCGACCGACAGCATCCGCATTCCCTTCACCGTCACCTTCGTGCAGACCAGCCGCGGGCTGATCTGCTTCGATACCGGCAACGGCACGCTGCCGGCCGCCGCCACCGCCGGGAAGCTGGCGCAGAACATGGCCGCCGCCGGCATCGACCCGGCGCAGGTGACCACGGTGGTCATCAGCCACTGCCATGGCGACCACATCAACGGCCTGGCGCTGCCGGATGGCAGCCGCCGCTTCCCGAATGCCGAGGTCGTGGTGGCCGAGACCGAATGGAAGTTCTGGTCCGACGCCAGCAATGAGGGCCGCAGCCCGGAAGCGCAGCGTGGCTATTTCCGTAACATCGACAAGGCGTTCAACCCGTATCGCGGCCGCGTGCGCGTGGTGGCCGACAATGCCGAGGTGATGCCGGGTGTCTGGGCCGAGGCCGCACACGGCCACACGCCGGGGCACACGGTGTTCTACATCAGCGACGGCCCGGCCCAGTTGATCTACGTGGCGGACCTGACCAACCGGCCATTGCCGCTGGCACTGCACCCGGACTACCGCATCATCTTCGACTTCGATGCCGCCGCGGCGGAAGCCACGCGCAAGCGCCTGTACGACCGCATCGCGACGGACCGCGTGGCCGTCACCGGCTTCCACTTCCCCTTCCCGTCCTTCGGCCACATGGCCAAGGAAGGTGCCGGGTTCCGGTTCCACCTGGCCGACTGGTCCAGCCAGATCTGATCGACGAGGACAACATCATGATGAACCGCCGCTCTATCCTCCTCTCCGGCGCCGCCCTGGCCGCGCCGGCCCTGCTGACCGCCTGCGCCGAGGCGCCGGCCGTGGTTTCCAGCGCGCCGCCGCCGCCGGCTACCCAGGCCCCCGGCTTCTACCGCTACAAGGTCGGCAGCCTGAACGTGACCACGGTGAATGACGGCTTCGCCAGCTTTCCGCTCAACGGCTTCGTGGTGAACAAGCCGCTGGCGGAAGTGCAGGCCGTGCTGCGCGCCAACTTCGAGCCGGAAGACCGGCTGCGGGTACCGTTCAACGTCACCTTCGTGGAAACCCGCCGCGGCCTGGTGGCCTTCGATGCCGGCAACGGCGCGCTGGCACCGACCGACACGCGCGGCCGAATGATCGCCAACATGGCGGCCGCCGGCATCGACCCGACCAAGGTGGTGGCCGTGGTGATCAGCCACTTCCACGGCGACCACATCAGCGGCCTGACCACCGCGGAAGGGCTGCGCGCCTTCCCGAATGCCGAAGTGGTGGTGCCGCAGACCGAATGGCGGTTCTGGAACGACGCCGGCAACGAAAGCCGCAGCCCGGAGCGCCAGCGCAGCAGCTTCGCCAACACGGCGCGCCGCTTCCAGGTCTATGACGGGCGCATCCGCATCATCCGCGACAATGCGGAAGTGATGCCGGGCATCCGTGCCGTGGCCGCGCATGGCCATACGCCGGGCCACACGGCCTATCACATCGCCGATGGCGACGCGCAGCTGATGTACGTGGCAGACACCACCAACCGCCCGGTGCCGATGGCGCTGAATCCAGGCTGGCACGCGGTGGTGGATTTCGACGCCGCCATGGCCGAAGCCACCCGCCGCCGGATGTACGACCGGCTCAGCGCCGACCGCGTGGCGATGACCGGCTATCACTTCCCCTTCCCGGCCTATGGCCACCTGACCCGCGAAGGCGACGGCTACCGCTTCCGCCTGGCGGATTGGCAGAGCACGGTCTGAAGCCGCCAAGGCACCACCGCGCCGCTTGATTGCGGCGCGGTGCGGGCCAAGGTGACACGGCATCTACTGGAGCAGCGCCGCATGAAACTTCCTGGCCCAGGCCATCCCATCACCATCTCGCCCAACCCAAGGCGGGTGAAGGTCGTCTTCCAAGGCCAGGTGGTGGCCGAGACAACACGCGCGCTGACCCTGCAGGAAGCCAGCTACCCGCCGGTGCAGTATATTCCGCGCACCGATGCCAGCATGGCGCTGTTCGCCAAGACCGAGCGCAGCACACATTGCCCCTATAAGGGCGACGCCAGCTACTACAGCCTGCCCGGCAACGGCGGCGACAACGCGGTCTGGAGCTACGAAGCCCCCTTCCCGGCGATGGCACAGATAGAGGGCCACCTGGCCTTCTACCCCAACAAGGTCGAGATCACCGAAGCCTGACGGCCCGCTTCGATTCGGTCTGGACCTGGCCCGCCGCGTCCCGCTTGATGCCAGCCTCGTTTGGCTGAAGGGCGCAGGTTTTGTCAGTTATAGCCTCGGGCGATGACCCCAACGCCTCGGTCATGCGGCATCGGCCGTTCCGACTGTTCTGGTTCTCCCGCAGCCTCGCCACCCTGAGCTTCCAGGCGCTGGCCGTCGCCGTCGCCTGGCAAGTCTACAGCGCCTCCGGCCGGGCCATCGACCTGGGCTATGTCGGACTGGCGCAGTTCCTGCCAATGTTCCTGCTCACCCTGCCGGCCGGGCAGTTGGCGGACCGCTTCGACCGCCGGCGCATCATCGCGCTGTGCCAAGCCGTCGCCGCCTTCGGCGCGGGGTTGCTGTGCCTGGGGACCGTGCTCGGCGGCCTGGGGCGCTGGCAGATCTACGCCATCATCGCGTTGATCGGCGCTGCCCGCGCGGTGGAGGCGCCGACGCTTGCCGCCCTGCTGCCCGGCCTGGTGCCGCGGGTGCTGGTGCCACGCGCCAGCGCCTGGAGCGCCAGCGCCAACCAGACCGCGCAGATCTGCGGCCCGGCCCTGGGTGGCCTGCTGCTGGGCTTCGGCGGCGAGGTCGTGTTCACCCTGGCGGCCTGCGGCCTGCTGGCAGCGGCCATCTGCGCTGCCCTGATCCCGCCAGGGGTTAAGGTGATGCGCGAGCCGGTGTCGCTGACCACGGTGCTGTCCGGCATCCGCTTCGTGCGCCACCACAGCATCGTCCTCGGCAGCATTTCGCTGGACCTGTTCGCCACGCTGCTCGGCGCCACGGTAGCGCTGCTGCCGATCTTCGCCCGGGACATCCTGGGCACCGGCCCTTGGGGCCTGGGGCTGCTGCGGGCGGCGCCGGCCGTGGGCGCGCTGGCCATGAGCCTGGTGCTGGCCAACCGGCCGCTGCGCGAACCCGTGGGGCGCACGCTGTTCCTGGCG
The DNA here is from genome assembly GCA_947371015.1 of Acetobacteraceae bacterium. GTDB lineage: Bacteria > Pseudomonadota > Alphaproteobacteria > Acetobacterales > Acetobacteraceae > CAIMOR01. Next base: position 24,834 of record CANBNK010000057.1, read on the forward strand.
CTGTTCGTCTTCGGCCTGGCCACCTGCGTCTTCGCAGTTTCGCGCAACCTGGCGCTTTCCGTCCTGGCGCTGGCGCTGGTCGGCGCGGCCGACGTGGTCAGCGTGGTCATCCGCTTCTCGCTGGTGCAGTTGAACACGCCGGACGAGATGCGCGGGCGCGTCTCGGCAGTGAACTCGCTGTTCGTCGGCACCTCCAACCAGTTGGGGGAGTTCCGCGCCGGCCTGGCGGCGGCGCTGTTCGGCGCGGTGCCGGCGGCCCTGCTGGGCGGGGTGGCGACAGTGGCGATCGCCGCGCTTTGGATGCGGCTGTTCCCGGCGCTGCGGCAGATGCGCAAGCTGGAAGGCACCTGAAGCGGGGTCCCCGCTACTGCACGGGTTGGCCGGCTTGATCCCCGCGCTTCTGTGGGGGCGTCACGGGTGATCAGGCGCGGTGCAGGTCATGCTCCCGCAGTCTTGCAAGCCTGGGACAACCCCCGGGCGCCCAGCGCCTGATCCGCGCAGGCGGCACCACCGGAGCGGGTAAAGCCTGATCGGCTGAGGCGGAATCGCCGTAAGCCGTGAATCAGTCTGTCAAACAACAAGGCTGGAGCGTGAGCGTTTCAGTCAGAAGCGATCAGGCTCCAGGCAGCCGCTCAGACGACGGCCAGGGCAGAATCCACCAAGGTGGATCATGCCCTACTTGTCGGCGCCGCCGCGCCGAGCGAAGGCCAGCACGATAAGGCCAACCACCAGCACCAGCATCGAGATCATGCCCGCCGCCACCTCGAAGTTGGCGGCGTCGCGCGACAGGAACAGGGCGGCGACACCACCCCCCAGCACCATCAACAGCCGGATCCACATAGGCCATGCCCTCCCGGCAATTGAAAACGCCCCGGGAGTTTCCTCCCGGGGCGTCGTTCAGGCCAGTAGCTAAAGCGAGGCGTGGATCAGCCCGACAGGGCCGCGTCCTTGCCCTTGCGCAGGTTGGGCAGCAGCATCGCACCCAGCACCACCGCGCCGATTGCCAGCATGCTGGCGCTGATCGGACGCTCGAGGAACACGGTGGGGTCGCCACGGCTCAGCAGCATGGCGCGACGCAGGTGCTCTTCCATCATCGGGCCAAGCACGAAGCCGATCAGCAGCGGCGCCGGCTCCATCTTCAGCTTGTTGCAGATCACGCCAAAGATGGCGAACAGGATGGTCTGGTACACGTCGAACACGTTGTTGTTCAACGAGTACACGCCGATGCAGCAGAAGATCAGGATCGACGGGTACAGGTACTTGTAGGGCACCTGCAGCAGCTTCACCCACATGCCGATCATCGGCAGGTTGATGACCAGCAGCATGACGTTGCCAATCCACATCGAGGCGATGAGGCCCCAGAACAGGTCCGGCTGGGCCTCCACCATGCGGGGGCCAGGCTGGATGCCCTGGATGATCAGCGCGCCGCCCATCAGCGCCATCACGGCGTTGGCCGGAATGCCCAGCGTCAGCAGCGGGATGAAGCTGGTCTGCGCCGCGGCGTTGTTGGCCGCTTCCGGACCGGCAACACCTTCGATGGCGCCGGTGCCGAACAGGTGACGGCCCTTGGAGACCTTGCGTTCCAGCATGTAGGCGCCGAACGCGGCCAGCGCCGCACCGCCGCCCGGCAGAATGCCGAGCACCGAGCCGAGGATCGTGCCGCGCAGCACCGCCGGGGTGGCGCGGCGGAACTCTTCCTTGGTCAGGAACAGGCTGCCGACCTTGGCCGAGAGCACTTCGCGCGCTTCCGGCTTTTCCAGGTTCAGGATGATTTCGGCGATGCCGAACATGCCCATGGCGACCGAGACGAAGCCGATGCCGTCAGACAGTTCCGGCACGCCGAAGGTGAAGCGCTGCTGGCCGGTCTGCACGTCCGTGCCAACCAGGCCGAGCGCCACGCCGAGCACCACCATCGCCACCGACTTCAGCACCGAGCCCTGCGCCAGCACGGCGGAGATGATCAGGCCGAGCAACATCAGAGAGAAGTAGTCCGCCGGGCCGAAGCTCAGCGCCACGCTGGTGAGCAGCGGGCCGGAGGCGGCGACCAGGATGGTGGCGACCGTACCGGCAAAGAAGCTGCCGAGCGCCGAGGTGGCCAGCGCCGCGCCGGCGCGGCCGTTGCGGGCCATCTTGTAGCCTTCCAGCGTGGTGACGACCGAACTGATCTCACCTGGAAGGTTCAAGAGAATGGCGGTGGTGGAACCACCGTACTGGGCACCGTAGTAGATGCCCGCCAGCATGATGATGGCGGTGGTGGCCGGCTGCCCGAAGGTGATCGGCAGCAGCAGCGAGATGGTCGCCACCGGCCCGATGCCCGGCAGCACGCCAATGGCCGTGCCGATCAACGCGCCGATCAGCGCGAAGAGCAGGTTTTGGAAGCTGAAGGCGACGACAAAGCCGTGCCCCAGGTTCGCGAGAAGTGTTTCCATGGTTCCGTGCGGTCTCCGTTCCGGTGCCGTGCTTTAGAACTGCGGCCAGACGGCCACGCGGATGTCGAGCTGCTTGATGAAGATCCACCAGCACAGCGCGACAAGGAAAATCGTCAAGCCTGCGACGCCCAGCGGCTTCTTCACATGCTGGGTGTCGGCAAGCGAAGCGACGACGACGGTGCCGACCGTGGCCAGCACCAGGCCGCCCTTTTCCAGCAGCAGCGCGAAGACGCACAGGCTGGCACAGACAAAGCCCATCAGGCGCCAACCCTGGGCCCAACACATGATGAAGAAGCCGATCATCATGCCGAAGCCCATGGCGTTGTAGCCGCTGGTGAAGAAATCACCACCCAGACGGAGCGAGAGTTGCCAGGCAATCAGGCCGCCAAAGACCGCGGCCACCAGGCTCTTGCTGTCAACGCCCGACCACTTTTCCATCGGGTCGGGGCCGTTGAACAGGCCGATCAACAGCACCAGCACGCCGATCCCGCCCTGGATGCCGAAGACCAGCAGCGGCATGTAACCCGGCCCCATGCGGCGTGCGCTGCCGAGGTTGTGGTCCATGTTCAGGTAGGCACCAACCACCGCGACAAGGACCAAGAGGATCCCTGACGCGAGGTCTTTTTGATTAATCTTCATGGAGAAGACGCTCCTCGTTTGCGCACACATCCGGCGGTTAACAAAACAGCCGTAAGCGACGTCGCGGTCAAGATCAGGTTGCATGCTGCAATGCAGCAATCGACATTGCCGGTCCGTCGTCCGGCAGCGTGTGGTGTGGCCCGGTGTTTCATCACGATGCACATCAGTCCAGCGTCGCGCCGGATGCCCGTACAACAGGCAGCCAGCGCGCTACTTCGGCAGCGACGAAACTCGTATAGGCCTCGGCGTCCATCGCCCCGGGCGTGCCGCCCAGTTCGGCGAAGCGCGCCCGCGTCTCCGGCGTGGCCAGCAGGGCCACCGTCTCGGCATTCAGCCGCTGGATGATGGCCGCGGGCGTGCCGGCCGGCGCCGACAAGCCGAACCAGCTGTTGCACGACAGGTCGATGCCCTGTTCGCGAAAGGTGGCGATGCCGGGAAAGGCAGGGTGGCGCTGGTCGCTGGTGAT